>JAIRZL010000001.1 GCA_031267245.1 Oscillospiraceae bacterium | reverse complement strand
CGCAGTAGGCAGTACCCATGGACCGCCGACAGCAGCCCGGACGGACTTCAGCCAGTGGGCTAACGACGTTTTTGTAAAAGGCTGCTCCCCAGTGGTCCAAAAAGTTCAGCAGCGTGTTTTGGAGCCCGCGGCGGCTGTGGCTGCCCCGGCGGCGGCCGCAGCACCGGGCGCCGCGCCAGCTGTTGCCGCACAGCAGCAAAACGTTACCACAGAAACCGTAGAAGAAGAGGACCCAACCGTTTTGCAATTTAACTTGCAGAAAGTAGAGAACAGTTTGCCGTGGCGTCGCCTTATAAACGCCATAAAAAGAGGCGAAACAGGGATCGTGGTTTTGACGGGGACAACAAGAGGCCTAGATAGAAACCAGAAAGTTTATTTGACTTTCGTCTTAGGCAGCGACGCGGCTGTCGGAACGAATAGCGACACCACCTCTGTGCCAGCAAAAGAAACAGCAGAAACAGAGCGCGAGTTGCCACTGCCAAGGGAGGAAGTAGAAACGAGCATTCGGACGGCAATAAACTTGTGTGCGGCGAAGGGGGACCCAATTCCGGAGAGAGACATAAGGAGGACGGGGCTCCTTGTTCCGGGAGGCGTTTTTGGAACGTTGGCTGTGTTCCCCGGGGCAAAGCTGGATTTGGGGCTAAGGGATAAAAGTCAACAGCCAGTACTGTTTTGGAGGTTCCGAGGAGACAAAATAACAACTCCACAATCGCTAAATCTTGGCGTTGCAACGTCGGAGCAAAACACAGAAGTGCAAGCAATAAAACAAACGTTTACAGCGCGTTTTGGGTCAGCACTGGCAGCAAAAACACATGTGGTTCTGCTGCGGCAAAACGGCGCCCTGGGTTGCCTGGCGACAATCTGCGTGAGGCTTAGCTTACCGGAAGGCGATCAACCCTGCTTGTATGCCGTTCTGGGGGACGCGAGCAGCCCTGCTTATGTAAAAATAGACACACCGGTGCTTTATTCTGATAGAACAGGTTTTGTTTCCATCACCACCGCATGGGGTGGCCCTCTGCTGGTTTGCGAGGAACCATTGCCAAACACTTAGGAATAAAAAAACAGTATGATGACACTATTGGTCAACCGGGGCAAAACCCACCAGCATTAAGAGCAAGCCACGGTCTCGGCCCGCCGTTGATGTGGCATTTCCTCAATGGGAGAAGCCCCATCACCAAACGATTGGGCTCCAGGAACCCAGCAATGCGCGATCGCCGTGCCCAATGTTGGCAAATGGGAACGAGTTAAGTGGCGAGCCCCAGAACGCATGAGCCGGTAATTCCCTTTTAGGCGAAGATCCCGGTACAAACCGTATGGGTTGTTTGTGGGACTACAGCAAAGAACCCGGGCTTATGCACAATGCGGGAAGCGACACGGACGAGCTCTCTCCGAGATGGGTGTTACTTCCCTACCCTGTTATGTGATGCAGCAAAAGATGGACGAAAGGAGTGGATTTTTGCTTGAAAAAGGTCATGATGGCCATGAGTGGCGGCGTGGATAGTTCTACCACGGCAGCACTCCTATGCGAAAGCGGCTATGATGTAACGGGCGTAACTCTAAAACTGTATGCGCGCCCAGGACAAGCGGAAAATCCAGACATTGCCATTGCGCGGGGGATCGCCAAGCAGCTGGGAATTCCACATCATCTTTTAGATCTGCAAACCGAATTCGCAGAGCATGTAATAAAAAGATTTATAGGAGATTATCGCAATGGCAAAACCCCGAACCCGTGCGTATATTGCAATCGACACATAAAATTCGGAGCCTTGCTGAATTTTGCAGAGTCTCTTGGGTGCGACAAACTTGCAACCGGGCATTACGCGACAGTTGATTACGATCCAGCATCCAAAAGATACCTGCTGAAAAAGGCAGCAGACAAACACAAAGATCAAAGTTATGTGTTATATTCATTAAACCAAAGGCAGCTTTCGAAGGTTTTGTTCCCCATGGGTAGCAAAATCAAAACAGCGGTAAGAGAGTTGGCAAAAGAAAAAGGATTACCAAACCACCAAAAGCCAGAGAGTCAAGATATTTGCTTTGTTAAGGGGATGAGCTACAGCGAATTTATAAAAGATTATTCCGGGGATACCGCAATTCCCGGAGACTTTGTTGACAATGAAGGCAACAAGTTAGGTACGCACGAAGGGATTATTAATTACACAATCGGTCAACGAAAAGGGCTTGGCATTGCTTTTGGCGAGCCAAAGTATGTGGTGGCCAAGCTCGCGGAAAAGAACAAGGTTGTTATTGGCGAAGAACGGGATCTTTACTCCAACAAATTAACAGCCGAGGCGGTTAATTTCATTCCGTTTGACACACTCACTGCCCCGCTAAAAACAACGGCAAAGGTTAGGTACAACCAAGAACCAGCACCAGCAACAATACACCCGTTGGAAGGCAACAAGGTGCATGTGGAGTTTACGGCCCCGCAACGAGCAATAACTCCAGGGCAGCATGTTGTGTTTTACGATGGCAACATTGTTGTTGGCGGCGGCATGATCCTGTAATTAAGGCACGCCAGGACCAAACAAATGGAGAGAAAGAAAGGGTCTGTTAAATGCCACAAAGCATCGCCATCGATGGCCCGGCCGGCGCTGGGAAAAGTACACTTGGCAAGGCACTGGCAGAACAGCTGGGCTTTGTTTATGTCGACACGGGAGCGCTTTATAGGGCCGTTGGTTATTATGTGTGGAATAAACGTGGAGATAAGTACACAGAAGATGATGTGGTTGCTGATTTGCAAGAGATTGAAATTGAGCAGCAACTTATAGACGGGCACACAGAAATATATTTAAACGGCTTGGATATTTCAAAAGACATCCGCGATGAGAAGATTTCAATGGTGGCTTCTCGGGTTTCTGGGTTCAAGGAAGTGCGACGTTTTTTACTAGGACTACAAAGAAAGCTTGCAGAAAAAAGCGATGTAGTAATGGACGGTCGCGATATTGGAACTGTTGTATTGCCGAATGCCGATATCAAGATATTTTTAACCGCATCTTGCGAAGTAAGAGCAACAAGAAGAAAAAGTCAGCTGGAAGAAGCAGGAAAAAACGCGACCTATGATGAGGTTCTGCAAACACTAAAAGAACGAGACCACAACGACAGCAATCGCCAGATCGCACCACTCAAATCCGCCAACGACGCTCACTTTTTTGACAACTCTGAAAAAAGTTTCGAAGAAGCTTTGCAGGAGCTATATGAATTAGTAAGGGAAGGTTAAACTGGCATGAGTTTTTACAATTTTGCCAGAAATATAGCCACTTGGCTGCTACCAATGATCTGTAAAGTTGAGTATTTGGGATTCGAGAGGCAGCCACACCCAGAAGAAGGGTATATAATATGCAGCAATCATGTGAGCAATCTAGATGTGATCTTAATCGCGCGAAAAATCCAGCGTGAGATCCATTTTTTAGGCAAAATTGAGTTATTCAAAAACCGGTTACTTGGGCTTGCCTTAAAAAAACTGAATGTTATTCCAGTGAATCGCGGAAAAGGCAATGCTACGCCGTTAGGCGCGGCTATAAAAGTGGTAAACAACGGGGGTGTTGTGGGCATTTTCCCGGAAGGAACGCGCTCGAAAGATGGCAAGCTAGGGCACCCTAAATCCGGCGCTTTGGTTGTTGCCAGCGCATCAAAAGCCAATATTTTACCAATAGGAATAACCATTAAAGCCAGGAGATTAAGAAGACCACTGGCCTTTGTAAAGTGTGGCGCGTTGATTCATTTTGAAGATTTAATGATCACGGAAGGAGCCAGAGAAGAATTAAAACAAGGAGCTAATTATGTTATGAACAAGATATCTGAATTACTCACTCACACAAGCGAGGTGTAGATTTTGACTTAATCATTACAAAAAACTTATTAGATTTTGTTTGCTCAATATTTTGCGTTCTCCAAGGCACTCGTGCCGGGCGATCTTGTTAGTGGCCGGGACCACAATTCAGAACAGCTGTGGCAAATTCATTTATCAACATTACCTTGCCCAATATCAAGGCAGTGGCCTGCGCACCTCCAGCCACTATTGTTCCTCTGGCGAAAAGCATCAGCAAACACGAGCAGCTTTCCCGAAGATTCCAGTAAGAGACCAAAAATGCAGATGGCTGCGAATTGGGAATCATTTATACGCAAACAGCAAGTTGCAACGAGTTCCCTCTCTTGTGGAATTGTGGAATGTTTTTTTCTTCCAAAACAGAC
>JAIRZL010000038.1 GCA_031267245.1 Oscillospiraceae bacterium | reverse complement strand
AGCTCATCAATGCTATCAATATCAAATTGGGATGACTTGGGGGTGTAAAAAGCTTTTTGTTGTCTGGTTTATAGCTTGCCATGGCTGTTGTGAGTGCCCAAGAAAGAAGCATCATATTCAAAAGTTAGCAATCGATGGGTCTTTACTTCTGCCAGTTTTGTGTTTTATAATGCATGTGTGATGGCTTTTTTACGATCTTCAGGTAAGTGATGTGTTTTTAAGGAGGTAATTTGTGGTGTGCCCCGTTTCAGGCTTTTTAGAGAGTTTGATAGCAAAAGCTATTATGCTTTTTTTAATTCTGCCAGTAATTCAATACTGTAAATGTTTGGTTGCGTTTAAATTGGGAGACGATTCTCAGGAAATGCGCGAAAGATTATCCATAAATCCATTAGTGCATTTGAGCGTTGTTGGTGTGATTTCGATGTTGTTTTGTGGGATCGGCTGGACAAAAAACTTGCCGATAAATTCTTCCAATTTCTATAAAGTGAAAGATAGGAAAACGGGAAATTTGATAGTGGCATTTGCTGGCCCTTGCGGGTGTTTAATTCTTTCTTTCATTTTTGCATTGATCTTGGCCGTAATGACAAGGTTCCGTTTTGCTGGTAGCGCGTTGGGCTGTTCGTGCCTTTATGTTTTTAATTGGATTGTGCATCTTAGTGTGTTCGCGGCGATTTTTTCATGTTTGCCTATTCCTGGAATGCCAGGAGAGAGCATTGGTGAATATTTCTTCCCAGATTTAATGGCAAAATTGCAACCCTATAAGCAGCTTATCTTTATTGGATTCCTATTCCTTATGTTTTTGCCTGTCAATGTGGCTTTTGCGCCGTTCAACAAACTTGCGCAGGTGATAACGCATGTTTTTTACAGCGCTTGTGACGGGATTGTAAGTTTGTTTTGCCGTGCATAATCTTGTCTGCAACACATGCTTCGGCTAATCGTATTGTTTGCGTAACAACGCCATAAGTCGCCTGAGAACAGTTTTGCTGGAGGGTTGTAGCTGTACTGGCATGGTCTCGGTTCAAAAACGGTTTCGACTGGCCGACAACAGTGAAAGACAAAAGGTTGTAGTTGGGCCCGCAATGGGCGCTTCAAAAAACGGATAAGACGGCCGTCGACGGTGGTCAAGTTCGCATGTGATTGGCGACTTTAGCAGCAACGAGTTGTTGGGTTTTTGGGATTCTTTTTTGCAAATTTAAGGCTTTTCGGCTGCGATAGTTGTAGGCGGTTTGCCGCTCCGCTGTCAGTTTGTTAGCCACACTTACTAAATCACCAAAGCTGCTTCAAATGGTCGCATGTTTGGCTGGGGAAATCCAAAAAAACAACTAGTGGTGGTCTCATTCCTATGGACAACGGGCTATGCGGCCAGATCAGATCGGCAAGGAATCTCCAACGGAAAACCTGGTTGGCGGTGAGCGCTTAAAGTGTTAGTTGTTAGTTGCTCCCGGATAGCTGTTGCCGCTTCGTGGTTATGGGTTTAGGCTTAGCGTAAAGCGCCTAGGGCTTTGCTGCTAGGGCTAGGTTTTAGTGCGTAGGGTGTTTTCGGATGCTGGTTTGCGGATACAGGCGCGCGGACAGGTCTTTGCAGATTGTGGTCAGCTAGAATAGAAAGTTAGCGGGCTAGTCGTTGGTGGGATAGGGATTAACGGTCTGCTGGGAGTGTGGTTAGCGGGATAGTGGCTACCGATAGTGATTAGCTAGAAGAAATTGCGAATTTCTCTTCTAGACCATAGCTTCTTATAACACTTTTTGCCATCGCCAAAGTTTCCACTGCAAGGAACGCCTTTTTGAAGCACCAGATCTGGTCGGCGCGTTTTCATTAAACCTTGCACCCACAAGTAATCAGATCAGCCCAAGAAGATCTGTTGCCAGTAATTTGCTGTGTCGGGTTTTAAATAAGAGAAGAGATATTTTACTGCTTGGCTTTGCTAGCAGGAAAGAATTGATGGTATGAAAACAAAGGGTAATATTGATGTTCCTGAATATGTGAGAAGAAAGCGAAAGGCGGCCATTGCAAAGCAGCGTCGGCGAAGAAGGCGTGTGTTTGTTAAAATGTTTTCGTTGTTGATTCTTTTTTTTATTGTCTTGTGTGGTTTATATTTTTCGCTTGGGATTTTTTTTAAGGTTGAAAAGATTTTTGTTGCTGGAGAAAGTGTGTATACTCCCCAGGATATCGTGAACGCAAGTGGGGTAAAAAAGGATGCAAACATCTTTGGACTTAATCTGCACAAAATCAAAACCGAAGTAGAAAAAAGACTGCTTTACATTGATAACGTTACGGTGAAAATGCGGTGGCCTACTTCGTTGGTAATGACTGCTACAAAGGCAGTTCCGACCTTTGCATTGGAGTGCAATAACAAGTACATTATCCTCAGTGAAGGTTTTAAAGTTTTAGAGAAAAATGCTTTGACAATTGGTGAAAAGTTAGATATAATACGTGGTGTAAAGTTGAACAGCCCAATGCTAGGGGGGAGCATAAAAAACAGCAAGCTAATTAACCTTACAGAGTTGCGCGACTGCTTGCGGGGGGTGGGGCTTGGCAATGTAAAAATTTACGATTTTACAAATCCGCAAGAAGTGCAATTAACTTTATGCAAGGGTGAAAGATGCAGGATAGAAATTAAGTTTGGCAACTTTGATCAAATGGTTTATAAAGTGAAATTTTTGTTGGCAGTACTTAATGATCGCATGGATGGAAATGTTTCGGGTGAAATTGATCTAACTGACCTTTTGGTTTCCAAAAAGGCTATTTGGAAACCTTCGATTGATAGTGATTCAGATAAAAAAGATGTTGAAACGAATGAAAATAATGGAGAAGGTGTTGTGAATTAAACAGCTAATGTAATATGTTTAAAGATACGAAATTTGTTTGATTTGAGGAGGACCTGATTGGATGTCAGCGGATAACAATGTTATTACTAAAGATGGAAGTGTGGTCACGCTAAGGATTGTTGGTGTTGGTGGTGGTGGGGGTAACGCCATTAACAGGATGGTAGACAGCGGTGTTGTTGGCGAGGTTTTGGATGAAACAAGGGAATATGGTGGAGTGCAGTTTCTTGCTGTTAACACAGACAGGCAAGCGCTAAAAAGATCTCTTGCCGCAATTAAGATCGTGATCGGCGAGAAATCCACCAAAGGCCGCGGTGCTGGTGGAAATCCCGAGAGAGGCCAGAAGGCGGCCGAAGAAAGCCGTGACGAGCTAGAGACCTCTTTGCACGGCTCACAGATGGTTTTTGTTACGGCAGGTATGGGTGGCGGCACAGGCACCGGAGCAGCACCGATTGTTGCAGAAGTAGCGAAAGCAAAAGGAGCGTTAACGGTTGCAATTGTTACAAAACCATTTGAATTTGAGGGCCGCGACCGGATGGAGCAGGCTGAGTTGGGTATCTTGGAGCTTCGGCAACATGTTGATTCCTTGTTGGTTATTCCGAACGACCGTTTGAGCTTATTGCCAGATGCTAACTTGACCTTGGCTAATGCTTTTCGGGCTGCTGATGATATTTTAAAGCAAGCGACTTTGTGCATATCTAAAATTGTTACAGACACCGGTTTAATAAACCTTGACTTTGCCGATCTGGCTGCGGTTATGCAGGATGCAGGAGATGCTCACATGGGGGTTGGTAAAGGGTCTGGCAAAGACAAAGCAAGAGAAGCTGTTGAAATGGCCGTTTCTAGCCCGTTACTTGAAACTTCAATTGATGGGGCGCGAGCGTTGCTTGTTAATTTTGTGGCATCGCCTGACATTGGTCTTTCGGAAACTGCTCTTGCGAATTCAATGATCAAAGAGGCTGCTCACCCTAGCGCAAAGATCTTTTGGGGGGTTACCTTTGATGAGCGAATGAAAGACGAGGTTGAGATAACCGTTATAGCCACCAAATTTGAGATGGCGGATTCCGTTGCTGGAGATCGCAAAAAGCCGGGTAAGGGGCGAGATTTTTCGAGAGATACCGAAGTAGGAGATGATGACTTTTTTGTGCATTTAACAAACAAGCTGAATAATTTTGGGAACTAGGTTGAATTTCTTTTTTTATGAAAAATAAAGAGGCGTTGATTGTTGCAGAGTTTTCATAAAAGTGTTTTGTTGGCGGAAGCTGTTGAGAATCTTAATGTTAAAGAAAACGGTATATATGTTGATGCAACAGGTGGTGCTGGTGGTCATTCTGTGGAAATCCATAAAAGGTTGAAAGGTGCTGGGCGGCTTGTTGTAATTGATCGTGACCCAGAAGCAATAGAGCTTCTTTCGCGGCGGTTTAGAGAGTATGAAAATGTTGCGGTTGTTAGGGCGAGTTTTTGTGAGCTTGTTGGGGTCCTTGATTTGTTGGGAATCCGAAAAATAGACGGAATTCTTTTGGATTTGGGAGTTTCTTCTCATCAAGTTGATGATATTCGGCGCGGTTTCTGTTATAATAAGGATGCCGAGTTAGATATGCGCATGGCTATGGAAGGGATTTCTGCTAAGGACATTGTAAATAATTATCCTGTTGATAGCCTTGTAAGGATCTTTAAAGATTATGGAGAAGAAAAATTTGCTTTTAAAATTGCAAAAAATATAGAGATTGAAAGAGCGAAAAAAAACATTGAGACAACCTTTGAATTGGTAGAAATTATAAGAAATGCGCTTCCTGGTGGTGCTTATCGTGGGCGTGAGAATTCACCAAAGAAACGAATATTTCAAGCTATTCGTATTGAGGTGAATGGAGAGTTGGAGTCTTTGAAGGCTGGCTTGGAGATTGGCTTTTCTCGGTTATGTGCGGGTGGGCGACTTTGTGTGATCACCTTCCACTCGCTTGAAGATGCGTTGGTTAAAAAGCTTTTTCGAGAATTTGTTGGTGGGTGTGTTTGTCCGTCTGGATTCCCGATTTGTTTGTGTGGCAAGGTGTTTGGTGCGAAGGTGATTACCAAAAGGCCGTTGTTGCCTTGTGAAGCAGAACTAAAAGAGAATAAGCGCGCCAAGAGCGCGCGACTTAGGGTGATTGAGAGAATTTAACATTAAGGGTTGTTATTTGGAATGCAGATATTCAAGGGGGGGGGATTGCATTGGCTCATAGGTCGAATCTCAATGCGGTGCAATACACGTACGCCGATCAACAGCAGCAACCAACAAAACTGCGGGTTGTTGAAGGCGTGGCACGCAAACCGCTTCTAAGTCCAGCATTTTATGCGATTGCGTCTGTTTGCGTCTTGCTTGTTATTTGTTTGTTGAGCAGCCGGATTCAATTGACAGAAGTGATGGAGAGGTTAAACCAAAGCCTTAAGAAGGTGGGGGTTTTGGAGAGTGAAGAGCTGATCCTGCGTACAAAACTGGAAGAGAAAGTTAGTGTGGTCAACTTGGAAAAGGAAGCCATGGCTTTGGGTATGGGTAAGGCTGGCAAATACCAAATTGATTATATTAATATTTCTTGCGCTGATGAAGTAAAGGTTTATAACACTTAAGGTATATTGACATTTATTGAGTGTCGGGTTCCAAATTTTTCGATCTGCCAAGATCACAACAAAGGGTGTTTTTTGTGGGTAAGGGAATGCTGATTGTTTTGAGCGGGCCATCTGGCGTCGGGAAGGGAACAATTGTATCTGAGCTTTTGAAGTGGGATGAAAACCTTAAGGTTTCAGTATCGGTAACAACAAGACCAAAGCGTGTTGGCGAAGAGGATGGGGTGAGTTATTTTTTTTTGGCCCCAGAAGAGTTTTCAAGGCTTATTGTTCGAGGAGATCTGCTGGAATATGCAGAATATAATTCTTATTATTATGGAACGCCAGTGAAGTGTGTAATGGATAGTCTGGACGCTGGGTTTGATGTTGTTTTGGAGATCGATGTGCAAGGGGCTTTGCAGATCAAAAGGGAAAAGATGGGTGCGGTGCTGGTTTTTGTATTGCCACCATCGATCGAAGAGTTGAAGAGCAGGTTAGAAACAAGGCACACGGAAAATGCAAATGATATACAAAAACGGCTTGCTATTGCAGAAAATGAGATAACAAAAACGGCTGAGTTTGATTATGTTGTGGTTAATGACGATCTGCAGCGGGTGACAAGCGAAATTATGAAAAGAGTTTTATGCAAGAGTGTGGAAGGGTGGGAAAGAGATGAAAAACTTTAACCTTACTAACATCTGTGGTGATGAGGTTAATGGGTATCATTTTGTGATGGCTGTGGCGGAAAGAGCGCGTGCTCTTTATGATGCGTATCCGGCTTTATTTAAAGAGACTAAGCCGGTGGGGTATGCTGTGCAGGAATTTGTTGACCGTAAATGGACACTGAACTGAATGGACACCGAACTAAATGGAAGAATTTGTTTTTTTGGCGGGAAAGCGCGCGGTTTGGGAGGCTTTAACGGCAAAAAATTATATAGAGGAAATATTGTTTCAACGGGGTAAAGATCGTGGGTTGCGGGCGTTGCTGGACCTTGCAAGCCAGCAACGGATAAAGTTGAAAGAAGTTGAGCTTGGTGTTATAAATTCTTTGTATGATGGAGTTCATCAAGGGGTTTTGGCCAGGATGCCCGGATTTAAATATGCGGTGCTGGATGATGTTTTGTTGAGTATGGAGAGTTGTTCTGGTTTTTTGATGATATTGGATCATTTGACCGACCCACACAACCTTGGTGCAATAATAAGAACGGCGGCGGCTTTTGGAGCGGCTGGGGTGGTGATCCCGCGGGATCGAAGTGCCAAAGTGACGGCAACTGTGTTGAAGGTTGCTTCTGGCGGCTGTGAATATGTTCCTGTTGTGATGGTTCGTAACATTGCAGATACGGTGGGTAAGCTTCGAGCACTGGGTGTTTGGGTTTATGCCACCGGTTTTGGAGGGGAAGACTTGTTTAAGGTTTCCTTTGCAAAACGTGTTGCGATTGTTGTTGGAGCGGAGGGCAAAGGTGTTAGCCGGTTGGTTGCTGAGAGGAGCGATTCCTTGCTGACTATTCCAATGCCTGGCAATGCACTTTCTTTTAATGTTTCGGTGGCTTCTGGGATTATCATGGGCGAGCTTACAAGGCAGAAAACC
>JAIRZL010000046.1 GCA_031267245.1 Oscillospiraceae bacterium | reverse complement strand
TACCAAAACCGATGGCACTCACTAAGGCGAGAGCGTTGCTCGCCGCCACCTTGGCTTCCATAGCAGCTGAACCAACAGCAGCAACTTGCATTTCAGAACAACAAAATGTGATTGCCATCACAAAGCTCATAACCAAACCAAAAAGTCTCTTGCTTTTCACTCACAAATCCCCCTTTTCTTTCCTTTTTATTCCTTGCCCTCGTTGGGATACAGATTCCTTCCGTGGGCAGGATGTATTATCACCTCCAAGCATAACATAATATATCAAAAATTACTAGTTAGTTTTTAATAAGTGTTGAAATCTTGAGCAATTACCGCCGCAATCGCACCTCTTGCGGCTCCGGAGCTCAGCGTGCCGGAGCATCAAATCTGGCTGGCGTGCTTAACTGGCGTTGCTGCACTAGAGCTTGTTCTATATCAAATCGACAAAACCTAAGATATCATGTAGCTTGTCAATGCTGGTACCCTGAAGTAGAGGTTGGTGATTTTGTTGTGGCGCCAAGCCTGATTTTTTCGCCGTTGTTTCCGTTCAACATCGTAGCGTACAGCTCTTTCGGACAGTACATCAGGATCCACAATCTTTTCAAAAAACACTTTTAACGCGTGAACTCGCAAAGAATAGCGCGCAGTGGCTGCAAAACACCAGAGAACGAAAAGTTTGCTGGGCTAATTTTTGCTTGAAAAATTAAAAAAAAATGTTATAATAAGCACAGTAGCGTAACCAGGCTTTTTGGGTTTGTTTTATTGCCATTGATTCGTGCTCAATTGGCAGTTTTTTTGATCTAAGCAACAATGATCTAAGCAACAAACTGTACAACAAAAATGCTGATGGAATGAAAGGAAGGTATTGCTTTGAGGAGGTTAAGATTTAGAACGAAGGTAGTAATTGGGTTAATTGCTGTTGTTCTAATGTTTTTACTATATGTTGTTACAGCATACAATACTCTTGTGGCCAAGCACCAACAGGCGGAACAGACACTTTCTGGAGTTAGCATACAGCTGCAACGAAGGGCAGATTTGATTCCAAATCTAGTGAACACAGTAAAAGGTTATGCAGCGCATGAAGAGAAGGTTTTTGCAGATGTTACGGCAGCAAGAGAAAAGATGATGGGAGCAACAACACCAGCTGAGGTGGTTGCGGCAGACAACGAGATATCTGCAACGCTAGGAAGGGTTTTGGCGGTTGCTGAAGCTTACCCAGAGCTGAAAGCAAACGAGAACTTCCTTTCTTTGCAAGATGAAATTTCTGGTTCGGAGAACAGAATTTCCGTTGCGCGTCAAGATTTTAACGCACAGGCAACCAGCTTTAACACATATGTTCGGTCATTCCCCAAAAACCTTGTTGCAAAGGTGTTTAACTTTAAAGAATTGGCTTTATTTGTTGCACAACGGGCAGCAGAAACCGCTCCTGTTGTGAGTTTTGAATGAGGTTATGATTGTGGTTGAAAGACGAAGCAGCGCAAACAAAAAATTAAGCGGCAAGGCCAAGATAAAAGTGGTATTGATGGTTGGTTTGTTGTTTGTAATCTGCTATCCTGCTTGGAGCCAAGTTGTCCCAAAACCAACCGATGGTTTTTATGTAAACGATTTTGCGGGAATGCTGTCAGCAGAAACAAAGGAACAGATAAAATCCGTTGCCGAGACCTTTTATGCAAAGAATAATATACAGGTTGTTGTTGTAACCATTCCATCTCTTGATGGCGCAGATATCAATCAATATGCAATAAACTTGGCCAGGGAGTGGAAGATTGGTAGCGCAGAACAGAACACGGGAGTTTTAATTCTTGTTGCTGAAAGCGAGAGCGAAATTAGAATTGAGGTTGGCCTTGGGTTGGAAGCAGAATTCAACGACGCCAAAGCTGGTAGGCTAATTCGCAGGTGCAGCGCACACATAAAAAAGGATTACAATGGTGGCATAAAGGAGCTTGTTGCTCTATTGATTGCAGAGCTTGATGACCCTGGGTCTGTTTTGCGAAACGACGATGAGGGCTCTGGTACTGCGATGTATGTTTTAGCGTTTCTTGGATTTGTTGCCCTATCTTTTCTTGCGAAAAAGAAAGGCCTTAATCTTGGCTGGTTGCTTTGGTGCTGTGTGGATGGGCACACATCTGACGATCGCAATGATCGTATAAATCGCGGTGGCGGTGGCCATTTTGGTGGTGGCGGCGCTACTGGCAAATTTTAAAAAGCTTGGCAAATATCTGCCGCGGGTATGGTGGTTTGCAATGGCTGTGCGTGCCGCTCAGTAACACGAATAAAAACTTTATGGTTGCCCTGGAAAGGTTGTTTAATGAAGGAAGAGAACAAAAACAAGATACGGAACTTTTCGATAATTGCGCATGTAGACCATGGAAAATCTACATTGGCAGATCGAATCCTGGAGATAACCTCCTCTATTTCTGCGCGCGAGATGGAAGCCCAGGTTCTTGACAATATGGATATAGAGCGGGAACGCGGAATAACCATCAAGGCCAGGGCTGTTAGCTTGAACTACCGAGCAGCCAACGGCGAAGAGTATATTTTTAATTTAATAGATACCCCAGGCCATGTGGATTTCAATTATGAGGTTTCGCGCGCCCTTATGGCATGCGAAGGCGCAATCCTTGTGGTTGATGCATCCCAAGGAATTCAGGCACAAACGTTAGCAAACACTTTTCTTGCAATCGAAAATAACCTGGCGATTATTCCGGTATTAAACAAAATTGATCTCCCATCAGCAGACCCAGAAAGGGTGTGCAAGGAAATTGAGGACATTTTGTTTGTTTCCACAGAGAACGCCCCAAGAATCTCGGCAAAATCTGGGTTAAATGTTGAGTTGGTGCTTAAACGAATTGTTGAATCGATCCCGGCCCCGAAGGGCGACAAAGATGCATCACTAAAGGCGCTGATCTTTGATTCTGTTTATGACGCATACAAGGGAGTCATTGTTTATGTTCGGATTGTGGAGGGTTTTGTTGCTCCGGGGATGAATATAAAGATGATGGCAACAGGGACTCAATTTTGTGTTGTTGAGGTTGGCGTTATGTTGCCAACAAAATTAAACCCGACAGATGTTCTTGTTGCCGGGCAGGTTGGGTATATAACAGCGAGCATAAAGAATGTGCAAGATACAAGCGTGGGAGACACGGTAACAACGGCAGAAAACCCCGCAGCCGCTCCTTTGCCTGGCTACAGAAAAGCCGTCCCGATGGTTTTTTGTGGCGTTTATCCTGCTGATGGTTCAAAATATGTTGATCTGAAAGAATCTCTTGAGAAACTGCAGCTTAACGATGCTTCCCTTAGTTTTTCACCCGAGACCTCAAATGCTCTTGGGTTTGGATTCCGTTGTGGTTTTTTAGGGCTTCTTCACATGGAGGTCATCCAGGAGCGTATCGAACGTGAATATGGAATTGATCTGATTATTACTGCTCCGAGTGTTGTATATAAACTAGACTTAAATGATGGGTCTCAGATATATGTTGACAACCCAACGAGCTACCCCAATCCAAGCAAGATTGCGCAGGAACATGAACCAGTGATTAATGCAACAATTTTAACGCCAACTCAGTTTATGGGCAGTGTGATGGATCTTTGCCAGCTCCGAAGAGGTGTTTATCAAAATACGGTATATATAGACACAACTCGAGTTGAACTGAAATATACACTGCCGCTTAACGAAGTGATCTATGATTTCTTTGATATTCTTAAGTCTAAAACCAAAGGATACGCTTCTTTAGATTACGAGCTGAGTGGTTACCTGCCTTCCAAGCTTGTTAAGCTTGATATTCTGCTCAACGGTGAGGTTGTGGATGCACTATCTTTTGTTGTTCATGTTGACAGCGCAGTTCCTCGTGGCCGCCGGATGGTAGAAAAACTTAAAGAGAATATCTCTCGCCAAATGTTCGAAATTCCAATCCAAGCAGCAATCGGAGGAAAGGTTGTTGCACGAGAAACCCTAAAAGCTTTGCGGAAGGATGTTCTTGCGAAGTGTTATGGTGGAGATATCACCAGAAAGAAAAAGCTCCTGGAAAAACAAAAGGAAGGCAAAAAACGGATGCGGCGCTTGGGTAGCGTCGAAGTTTCGCAGCAGGCCTTTATGTCTGTGTTGAAGCTTGATGATTGATGCTCCGGGGAAATATCACGCTCAGATTTGCAGCCGCAAGAATTGCAATTGCAATGGTTATTGCTTAAGATTTCAACACTTATTAAAAATTAACTAGTAATTTTGAATATATTGTGTTATGCTTGGAGGTGATAATACATCCTGCCCACGGAAGGAATCTGTATTCACCGAGGGCAAGGAATAAAAGAAAGAAAAAAAGGGGGATTTATAAATGAAAAGCAAGGAACTTTTTGGTTTGGTTATAAGCTTTGTGATGGCAATCACATTCTGTTGTTCTGAAATGCAAGTTGCTGCAGTTGGCTCGCCAGCTGCAGACGGCAAGGCAGCGGTTAGTAAGGCTGTCGCCTTAGTGAGTGCCGCCGGATTTGGTACTTTAGCTTCTTTGTGGCATCAGCAAAATAAAGAAATCCGGGCTCTCCGGGGCGGGGGGGGGGGGGGGGACGGAGAAGCTTTACCCCGAAGTAATTCCCAAACCGCCACGGTA
>JAIRZL010000044.1 GCA_031267245.1 Oscillospiraceae bacterium | reverse complement strand
TTGTGGAATGTATTTATGAAAATGTTTCGCAGCGTGCAAAAGAAGATATTGAAGAAGAGATATCTTACATGAATAAGGTTCGACTTTCGGATGTGGAAGCCGCGCAACAGCGGATTGTTCAAATTATTCGCGATTTGGTTCGGGCAGGAGAGGTGACGGTTGACAAATCTGGAAAGGATGAGGTGATTGTCTAAGATCATAAAATCCTCTCAGCTGAAGAGAAGCCCAAAAAATCTGCATTTGCCATTCATTGACGCAAAAGATGGCGTGATTGATGGCGAATTTGTGGGCGTGTCTGGTTTTGTTGATACGAAAACTTATGAGAACGCAAAAAAAGAGCAGGCTCGGCGGCGATCTCAAGAAGTGGATGCTGCAGATGTTGCCGCGCAATGCGAAGAAGCGCAAAAAGAAGCAGATGACCTTTTGCAGGATGCTAGGCTGGTGTATCGGAAAACAATTAAAAAAGCACAGGAAGATGCAGAAACAAGGGAACGGAAAAGGAAACGGACGATTGTGCGGTTGGAGCGCGATCTCCGAAAGCGTTTGCGTGAAGGCTATAATTGCGGATTGTGTAGGGGGTATGAAGAAGGGTATAATCTTGGGTTGCAGGTAGGCAGGGAAGACAAAATCAAGGAATTAAATTCGGTAGTTGCCGAGTTGCGGTCGCTGCTGGAAGGCGTTAACCAGAAGCAAGAGGCGTTGCTTGCGGAGTATGAAGATAGGTTAGTGGATCTTGCTTTTAATATTGCGCGTAAGGTTGTTAAGATTGAAGTAGATCGAGATGATCTGGCTTGTGTGAATGTTGTAAAAACGATTCTTGGTGAGTATCGGGAGTTGCGGTGGGTTGAATTGACTGTGCCGACTCTTGCGATTAAAGAGAAGTTGATTGCGGATGAACAATTCATGAAAAAGACAGTAGCTGGGTTTAAAAGCCTACGAATCGGAGTTGCCGATGACGGTGAGGCGGATGATGGGGATGTATTGCTTGTTGATACGCCGTTAGAGCTTATTGATGCAAGTTTTGGAACGCAACTTAGCAACATTCGAGAGAAGCTAAAGAGGGTAACGGTTGAAGAGTGATTGTCTCTGCGTGTGTGAGGGCCTGGGATGCTAGATTTTGAAGAATATAATGCGACGTTAAAGAATCAGGAGTTTTATTCTTTTTTGGGGAAAGTTGAAAGGGTAATTGGGCTTACGATTGAGTCAACAGGCCCAAAAGTTCGAATTGGTGACGTTTGCAAGGTATATGAAAATAAAAAAAACAGCAAGGTCTATCATGCTGAGGTGATTGGTTTTCGGGCGGATAGGGTCCTGCTTGTGCCGTATGAAGACATGTCTGGCCTTGGGTTGGATTATGTGGTAAAAAATACGCAAAGTAGGTTACAAGTGCCAACCGGCGAAGCGCTTATTGGGCGTGTGATTAATGCTATCGGAGAGCCTATGGACGGGAAAGGTAGTATAGACGCGCGGTCTAAATACAGCGTGGAGGCAATAAACCAGAACCCATTGTCGAGATCGCGGATTAAAGATGTTTTGGATTTTGGGATCAAGGCAATTGATGGCATGTTGACTATTGGCAAAGGCCAGAGGATGGGGATTTTTGCTGGTAGTGGTGTTGGAAAAAGTACTTTGCTTGGAATGATCGCAAGAAACGGCCGGGCGGATTTGAATGTTATCGCTTTGGTTGGTGAGCGTGGCCGTGAGGTGCGCGAGTTTATTGAAAAAGACCTTGGCGAAGAGGGTATGAAGAGGTCTATTGTTGTTGTTGCTACTTCTGACCAGCCGGCTATGATGAGGGTTAAATGTGCGTTGACAGCTTCTGCTATCGCCGAGTTTTTTAAAGACCAGGGCCAGGATGTTTTGTTGATGATGGATTCGTTAACAAGATTTGCAATGGCCCAGCGGGAGATTGGGTTGGCTGCCGGTGAGCCACCGGTTGCCAGAGGGTACACACCATCAATTTATGCGGCACTGCCAAAGCTTTTGGAGCGAGCGGGGAACTTTAAAAGTGGCTCAATTACTGGATTGTATACTGTTTTGGTGGAGGCCGATGATACGAATGACACGATTGGTGACACAGTAAGAGGTATTGTGGATGGCCATATAGTGCTTGAAAGAAGACTGGCCAGCATGAATCATTTCCCGGCGATAAATGTTCTTTCTAGTATAAGCCGACTCATGAGTGATATTGTTGATGAGGAAGTAAAGGCGGTAGCGAGCCAAATTAGACGGATTATGTCTCTTTATGATTCTAATTACGATCTTATCACAATAGGGGCATATAAACCAGGCATTAACAGTGCTCTGGATAATGCGGTCGCGCGAATAGATCGAATTAATGCCTTGTTAATGCAACGGGTGGATGAATCTTTTAGCCGTGAGGAAGTTATTGCCATGATGAAGGAAGTGCTTGCTTAATGGGTGGTTTTAAATTTTCTTTACAGAAGATTCTGAATTATCGAGGGCAGTTGCTTGCTGTTGAAGAGGGTAAGTTGCGGGAGATTGACCGCGAGTTGTTGCTTCTTGAAGCTGAACACGCTGCTCTTTTGCAAAAAATTAAAACAGCTGAGGATTCCCTACAAGAGGAAGCGGCGCGCGGGCTTGAAGTTATGAAATATAAGCTGCGGAAAGATTATATCCATGGGTTAGTTAAGCTGATGGAAGAACTTAAACCTAAGGTAGTCGCCGTGCGTGCGCGGCGGGAAGCCCAGCTGGCGATGGTGCTTGAAGCGAGCAAAAATCAAAAGATTTTAGAAAAGTTGCGCGAACGGCACCTTTTGGAGTATAATGAGATGTTAGCAAAAAGGGAAGAGAAAGCAATCGAGGAGTTTGTTAACAATTTGAACTCGGCAAGTTTGGCTTATGGGTCATAAATGTGAGAGGTGGTGAGGAATATGCGAAGCGGAGATGTCGGTGTGACTGGAGGCGTATTGGTCTTGCCGGACTGCGGCGATGGTTCAACTCCGGGGCTGCCCGATTTTGATTCTTTTGTTAAGGCCCAGTCAGATGTGAATCGCGAAGCAAAGCCAAGGCCACAACCGACACAACGGGTGGAACAGCGGGGTGCTCCAACGAATGAGCCGGCACGTGAAAATGGCGCAGCCCGTGTTTCTCAGGGCGAGCGGCAAGAGGAAGCTCAAAAGCGACTCGATGCCAGAGCAGAAACGCCGGACGAGGCGCCGGCAGTTGTTCCCTGGAGCGTTGCCGCAGAATCTAAATCAACATCGAAATCAACAGAGCATGATCTGTTATCAATCGAAGAACAAGAGGAAGCTGCATCAACTTTGATGGCCGGTGTGGTTGGGGTGAGGTGTGCTGCTCAGGAACGCGAACAGGAGCCACAAAAAAAATTATTTCCTCTTGGGCCCCCGCATGAACAATTAAACCAGGTGGGCGATGGCTATAACTTTTTTGATTCTCCCAGCGCGCAGGAGTCGGCGGCTACAGCGGGGCAAGCAGACGCCGTGTTCTCGGTGGAAAAAAGTCCCGGCGAAAAGCAAGATCAGGCTTTAGATCCTTGGGCCCAGCGGACGCCGCTACAGTGTTTCGATTCAACTTCCGGGGATGGTCCACTAATTCCCGATGTTGTTGCGGCTGGTAAGGGTGTAGGACTTAACGAAGCGGATGGCAAACGTACAGCACTTAACGAAAATGTCGTTTATTTGCCTGATGCTGTGGCAGGGGATGGCGGGACGGACGCAAAAAAACAGGCGCAGAATTTATCCAACTTCGCCCGAGCAGCTGCTGGCAATGACGCTGTTGAGGAAGTGGGCAGGCCTGCTGAGTCGACAACGGGAAACCAGCTTGATGGGATTCGGCACCAGATGAGCCTCGCCTGCCAAGAATGTGATGATTTGGCGGGGCAAGCAGGTGGAGCAGGCGATGGCAACGAGCAGAAGAATTTTGACTCCCCTGGCAGCTTGCCGCGCAGAGCCAGCAAAATGACAGAAGAGCATGGTCAGGGGTTGAACGCGGCTTCTCCTTTTTTGTCGACTGTTCAAACCAATCCGGTTGACGTTCGTGCAGATGTCGCTGGTGTGGCACGACAAATTGCTGGCGCCGTGGAGCTCGCATTGCATGATGCCGAAAGGACCGGGACAGGCGTGTATCACCTTAGATTGCATCCTGAGGAGCTTGGCGAGGTTGTGGTGGAAGTGAGGTTCCGTGATGATGGAACTGTTGCTATTACGATGGACGCCGCTAACGAGCAGGTGCGTGGTTTGCTTTTGGAGCAGGTTGCAACATTGAAGGAACAGTGTGTGCAACGAGGTTTGCGATTGGAAAATGTTAGCGTTGGCAGCTCAGGAACGGGCGATGCGAATGATTCCACAAGAAGCGAGCAACGAGATAATCAAGAGCGTCAACGTGATAAATTGCAAGAACAAAATGAAGAAATTGGTGCAGGCCGGCAGGTTGGCTGGGCAGAGATCGCGGCGCAAAGGGGGCGGTTACAATGGGTGTAGGGGCGTTGAACGCAAGAGCCGCTGAGCACGAGCGGAAATTCGCAGCCCTACACGACGAGACGAAGCCGGGGCCGAATGATAACAAAGAATTGTCTCTTGGTGACTACCTAAAAATTCAAATGGCAGCCGACAATCCAGCCGCTACGCTGCTGGGCGGCGAAAATGCTGGAGGCGCTGGTGGGCTGGCGCACGGTCTCACAGATGCGATGTCCCGCTTCATGATTAGAGATTCCCTCACCAAATCAACGCTGGGCATCCAACAGAACACGCTCACCTCACTGATGGGAAAGCAGGTTATTTACGGCAAAACAAAGGGCAAAAGCGGCGCCCAACAATCGGTTGTAGTTGCTGTGTTTTTTGGCGAGAAGCCCGTTGTGTTGTTAGAAAATGGCGATCAGGTGCCTTTGTGTGATGTTTGGGGCGTTGGCGATGTCGATGTCGATACAGACACAGGCGACGGCGGGAACCAACCGCGCGTTGCAGAGGAGACGCGCGGCAAGGAGATGTTGCAAGAAGCACAGAAAAGCGCGGCAGTAATTGAAAAGATAATTGAATTTGCCAGCACAGCCATCTCGGCGGCGGAGTTGGTTGCCTGTACAACGAAATTCAACGAAGAAATGCAAAAGTTTAACACAATTGCGGCAGAAGCCATGGCAGCGGAGCAAAAAGCCGAGGCAGCGTGGGAGGAGGCGCAACGGGCAGCGCGCCCGGGCGATAACGACGAGAAACGACGAGTTCACAGACTCTTCGATGGGCACGTTTCCGCTGTGGCGAATGCGGCACTTTTGCGGCTGGAGGCAGGAAAAATGCAAACACAGCGGACCGCGCTGGAACAAGCAATAAACACGCGGAAAGCGGAGTTGACCGGAGGAAGACGCGCCCGACTGCCAGTAACCGCGCCGCCAGCTATTGCAACAGACCCATAAGTGGCGTGTGGATAAGCAAGCTCCCTCGAGTTTTTGCAGACAAGCGTGTCGCTGTGTAAACGTGGTTTTTTTGTTTCGTTGGTGCAAAACGACGTAGACTGTATTTTTATATTTTTTTGTCGGAAAATGAGAAAAACGAGAAGAAGAAAAGGGGAGAAAGAGATGGGGGCAACACAACTGACCAGCACCTTGGGGCTTTTAATGAAGGCCCGTGAGGCAGAACAAACAAATATCGCCGCTGCCAAAACAGAGGGCTTCAAGGCTTTCCAGGTCCAGCTATATTCTTCCGTGAATCAAGCAGCTAGTGGCAGCGGCGCCACCGGCGTTAGCAACTTCGCGGCGTTGTCAGCGGAAGATCCCGTGGGGGCGAGCAAATTTACAATCGACCAGCGTCGCGGGCAACGCAAGCCCACGGCAAACCCGCTAGATGTTTACACGCGAGACGGCCGCTACGTTGTTTTTGCCAGTAGCGAGACAAACGCAGAACTGACTGGCGCGGCGTTAAATCCGCCTTCGCATTTGGCAAGAGTGGCCGGCACCGGCGGGCACGGTAACACCAAGGTGGGCGATTTTTTTGGTAACGGCCTGTTGTCGACAGCGCTTCGGCAACTCGACGGCACATTGAATGCCGCCGACGCGCCAGGCAACGCAGCAATTGTGCCATCAACCGGCGTGCTGTTGACAGAAGCGGGAAGAGCAGTTGCTGCCAATGGGGAGCTGCATCTCTATACGCGTGAGCACGGAACATTGCCGAACCAAAAAATCGTGTACTCGCAAAGCACCCGACTAAAACCAAAAACATTTCGTGTCAATGAGGATGGCGTGGAGTACACCAGAACTGTTTTTACGACGGCAAACGGAGACTACGCAACAGGCTGTCAAAACATAAACCTTTTTAATCCGAACGCCAAAGCACAATGGCGGGACGGGCAAGCAGACAGCGGTAGATACTACGGCGTAAACGGGGGCCTTGTTGATGGGAACGCCGGTACGGCGAATTACAGAGGGCACCTGGCTATTCCTGTTGCTGACCGCCCAGCGGAGCTGATTTGCGTCCAAGATATCGAGCAATTCGAGAACGTGGGCGTAGAAAACGGCATGATTGTGGGAACACGGAATGGGCAGCGGGTGGAAATAGCGTTACTACAAACAGCGCGTGTAGATCATCCTGAGGCGATGCAAGCCATAGGCCACGGCCTTTTCCGTTACAATGCCGCCGCCGGCGGCATAAGAACGCAATACGCAGACGAGGAAGGACCCCACAGCGTCGACGGCGGCTGTACGGAGGAATCTAACGTAGACGTTGCCGGTTCTGTTGTTGAGTTCGCCGCATTAGACTCCCAGGTCAGCATTTTGCGCCGCGTAGTCTCGGCTGTTTTGGCGAGTGAAAAACAAACAGCTGACATAGTGCCCCGCTGAGGCGATTACAATCGACTTTGCCAATAGCGTTCCTGCAACGGTTTGGATTTTTTGCTCCGTTTTTCTGTTCTTCGCGCCGTTTTTTTACCTGTGACACAAAAATGGCAAGGCCGACAAATTTGCGGGGCGGCAGCTCTGTGGTAGCGCCTCCCGGGGAAAAGCAGCGCAACGGCGATCGCTATCTACAGCTCGGGTGCATTCCCGGAACACCACAGAAGCGCCTCGGGAGAAAGTGCGGCCTGCGCCGGCGGATGTTTCACGTTCTGTCTGTTTGTTACGCTAATAATTCTATGTTGCTGACGTTTACGCGAAGTCACTTCAAACGACCGAAAAAATGGAGGGTCTTTTACGCTAACCTTGGTGCTTCCAACTTAGAGACGGAATCAGTCCGCTGCTCCCAGGGTCGCGCGGGGAAAGTGATCGAAACCAAAAGACTTTGCCGCCGGTGCGCCTTTGCTTTTGTTGGCACCCGCTTCCATCGATAACTGTTTTTTTGCCATAGCTACTGTTTGGTTTTTCAATTGAAAGTTTTGTGATTGTTTCTTTTGAAAGATTTTGGGAAGGAGAAGTTCTTAATGCCTGCCAACTTAACAAAAGAGAAGCTTGAAAAACTTGGGTATTCTGTTGATCTTTTGGAATCAGATGACGGAGCGATAAAGCCTTATGATTTTAAAACGCCGAAACGATTCACAAAAGATAATGTTAGGTTGCTTACCGGGGTTTGTGAGTGTTTTGCTAAAACTTTTGCAACAAGATTGGCGACAATCTTTCGATCGAGCCATGTTCATGCGGATTTGGTTGGCATTAAGGAGCGTAGTTTTGGCGAGTATTTGCCTGACGCCGAGCAGAGGATTTTGATGGCCCTCATCGAGACGAAGATAAAAGAAGGCAATGAGTATTACACAAACCATGTTGCTGTCTCCTTCCCGAATGATTTTGCCTTCTGGGTGATTAATAGTTTGCTTGGTGGTGACGATAAGGCTGGCGATCCGGAGCGTAACTTTACTGAGTTGGAATTGCAATTTTTTTCTGGGTTTGTTACAGCAAATGTTGTGCCCGTGATCGAGGCGTCGTGGGCAAGTTATATCGATGTTATTGCTAACTGTGTTGATGTGTCGCTAAACCCGGCAGCGAATCGCGTTATTTCTGCTGATGCCACGGTTTTGGATGCCGAACTGTTGGTGGATATTTCTGGTGTTGCTGTCGCTGTTAGTTTTTGCATGCCATTTATTTTAGTGGAAAAGATCATCAGCAACTTAGGGAATCGATTTTTGGGCGCAGAAGATAGCGACAAAATCAAGCAAAAGAGAAGTTTGATGTTGGAAAACATAAAAGAATCCGAAGTGACCGTTAGCGTTGAATTGGGCCGTGTGACATTAGAGCTCGGTGATATCTTATCTATGAAGCCGGGCGATGTTATGACAATGGATAGTTTTACAGATTCAGCTGTGACAATTGTTGTTAACGATAAGGGCTGGTTTGTGGGCGAGTTGGGTACTTTTAACGGCAAGAGAGCCGTTAAAATCCTCGAATTGTTGTAGTTTTTTGTGTTGATCCGAATGGTTGAGGAGGAAGCTTGTGGATTCGCAGGTGCCAGAGAATGTCTCCGTGATAAAAGAGCGCTTGGAACGAGTTTTTGAATCTGTTAAACGGTGCTTCGCCGATGTTTTATCTCTTGAGCTGGAGGTTAGTGTTTATGGTGTTGTTTGTGGCGGTTTCTCGGAATTCAAGGTGAATCTTGAGGACGATTTTATTGCTACTGATTTTTCTGTGAGCACTGGTAAACTTGATAGGTTTGGGTTGTTGCTTGTTCAAAAAGATGATATTCGAGTGATTTTCAGTAATATCATTGGCATGCAGATCAGCCGTGAGAGTTTTGAGTTGGATGCTGTTGCCAGGGAAACGATTTTTGAGTTGTTTGGCAAGATCTTTTTGGCGGTAAAAGAAGGGTCTGCCGGTGGAAGATTGACTTTGCGAACAGAGAATGTGAGTCCGCTAGTCGGGCTGGAAAACCACGCCAAGCACTTTCAGCAAGAAGCGATGATAAGGGTAGTTGTCAGCTTTGCTGTAACGAATCAGCTGAATAGTGAGTTTTTTTTGTTTTTGCCGGCGCTGCTTTTCCCATCCGTGGCAGCTGCAAAAAAAACGGAAGATGATCAACAAAAGTCGCCAACAGAGCAGGCCTCGGAGAAACGCGGGCTGGAAGATAAGTCGCTTGCTTTTGCGGCGCGCGTTTCAGAAACCGGCAATGTGCCGCAAGAATCGTTGTCGGATACGCTTGCCGCTCGTACAGAGGAGGCAAGCGGGCTGGCAGCGAAAACAACTGTTAACGTTGAGGCAGCGCCAGAAACAGAAAAAACAGGCCCCAAGCAAGAACCGAATGGGATGTCCGATTCTATCGGTGACCGGAGGGCGAACCAAGGCGCGCTATACCCGTCCGAAGGACAGCCAGCAGGGCCTCCAGAACAGCCAAGAGACAACCAGGGCAATCGCGAACTTACTGATGAAAGCTCAACGCGGCATTCCTTCACTGATGAGCACATGGGAGACGATCCGTCGGCGACAACGAAGTCGTACAACGAGGTAATAGATCAAGTAACCAGCGAAGAGATAACGGCGACAACGGCCAATCATGCGGCTACGCCCGTGGATGCGCCTGTTGCTGATGTGCAGGAATCAACATCAGGGGCGACTTTCGCTTCGGCGGCGACGATGCCCGATCTCAGATCTGAGCAAGCAACGCCATTTTTGGCAGATCGGCAGCAGGATGCAGCACGGGACGAAGAATTTCAATCGGCCGCTGGCCGGAAGCCCCCGGGGGCATCACATCCCGATATAAACCCGTTAGTCTTGACGGATGAACAGCAACAGCATCCAAAAGAAACGGGAGCAAATTTGGAGCCCGAGCGGCCGACGCTAGGTGCTGATTCCGCATCTGTTTCGCCAGCGGCAAGAAAAGGTGATGAGCAGGGAGTTGCCGAGAGCGGCGATGTCACAGCGCGGGAGTCAGACGCTAGAAAAATCGTCGACAGCTCTGAACGTGAATCCAATGAAAGGGATTTGGATGCCGACGTTGAGGGTGGCAACAACGGATCGCCGCAAGAAAAACATCAATCTGTCAATCTGGATCCGCCGGAACGTGGTTTGGGAACCAGTGTTAATGAACGAGCGTTGCCGCAGCGAGAAGTGGCAGAAGCAGGAATCGAGAAAAATGGCCCTGATGCTGATTCGCCGCAAGCGTTTGTGGAAAGTGTTGGTGTCGAGCGCAGCACTGGTGGCGAACCATCGAGTTTTATGGCCCATGAGGATGCTTTGCCTGACCAACGCCCGCGGAAAAACCCAGGAACGCCGGAAACCGAAACCCACCAAACACCAGCGGAGGCAACGTCTTTTATGAATGCTGCTGGCTTAACGGAACGCCAAACAACTCGAGCGGGCAACAAACTAGGCCCGCCGCAGTATGACGATGGCGGGCAAGATGTCTCGCCGGATGCCATCGGTGGGTCGCATGATGGGATAAAAGAAGACCAAAAGGTAGCAAGAGAGGTTCATGAAAAAGCGATATCCAATTCTCAGCAAGCGGCGACAAGTTATCAAAGAGCGGAAAGGAAGAACAACATGGAATCTTTTGAAAATGGCTCTGATGCAGAAGGTCAGGTTAGAGAGTTTTCTCCTTCAACGGTTAACTCGCGTTCGCCGGCGGCGCCTCCTGCCGCTCGGTTGGTTCAAAATGCCGCGGTGAAAGTGCCTGAATTTAAATCTTTTGGTGATGCAGCGAGCGATCCCAGCTCCGATGATTTATCCAATTTGCCGCGGGTACTGAGCATCCCAGTTGAGGTTAGCATTTTATTGGGGACAGAACGCAAAAAGATTGGAGAGGTTTTGGGATTTGGCAAGGGTACCGTAATACAGTTGTCCAAACACGCGGGCTCAGCGGTTGATGTGATGGTTAATGGGCAGCAGATTGCCAAAGGTATTGTTGTTGTTGTGGACGACAATTTTGCCGTTCGCATAACAGAGATAGCCAGGCCAAGGGATTTGTTGGGGGGTTTATGATATTAAACGCTTCTTTTGATAGTTGCAAGCTTTTGAGTTTTATTGTGAGTATTGTTTTTCTTGTGGGTTTGTTTTGGTTTGCGAAGAAGCTGCGAACGAATGGCTTCTTTTCTGGTTTTTCTGGGATGTCTGGCAAATATATGCAGGTGTTGGACCGGGTTGCGTTGTCTCAGAGCAGCACACTTATGATAGTAAAGGTTGGGAGTAAGTACCTTCTTGTTTGTGTATCTAAGGATAGCGTGACTTTTCATGATTGCCTTGCGGAAAGCGACCTTGATGAATTGCGGAAAGGCTGAACTGGCGCTTCTCGAGATAGCCAAAACAACTAGTGGCTGATTACTTGCCCTTTCTGGCGACTTGCAGACGGCGTTAAAGTGCAGTGGCCTGGCAGGTTGGCAGGACGAAAATGGAGGAATTGTTTTTTGGCTAAGCTCCTCAAAAAAATATTTTATGTGTTGTTTATGTCCTGCGCGTTCTGTCAGCCGGTTTTTGCTGATGGGGTCTCGATAAATATTGGTGGCAGGGATACCGGGCCGTTAGATATCATTTTTTTAACAACTCTGATCCCTTTGTTGCCAGCAATTATTTTGACGATGACCAGCTTCACCAGGATAATAATTGTGTTTTCTTTTCTGAAAAATGCTATGGGAACTGCGCAGGTGCCGCCGAGTCAGGTGATTGTTGGTCTTTCTTTGATGCTAACAGTTTTTGTTATGTCGCCGGTTATCAAACAGATAGACACGCAAGCCTATACGCCTTACAAAGACGGGACACTGACGCAGGAAGAGGCGATAAAGGAAGCGGTAAAGCCACTTAAGGAGTTTATGCTCAAGCAAACAAAAAAAGAGGATATGTCGTTGTTTTTGAGCATTACGAAGTCAAAAAAGGTTGAAAATATCAATGAGGTGGGCATGGAAGTTGTTGTGCCTGCTTTTATTGTAAGTGAGCTGAAGCGGGCGTTTATTATGGGGTTCTGCCTATTTATTCCTTTTATTGTGATAGATATGATCGTTTCAAGCATTTTGATGTCGCTGGGGATGATGATGTTGCCACCAGCCATGATATCTTTGCCATTTAAAATGCTGTTGTTTCTGTTAGCGGATGGTTGGGATTTGCTGGTAAAGACGTTGGTTACAAGCTTTAGGTAAGGAGGCTACTATTTATGGAAGGTCGTGTTTTAGCTCTGTTCAACGAGGCCATATTGGTTGCGTTTAAGCTTTCATTGCCAATCCTTCTAAGCAGCATGGTTTTGGGTTTGGTTATTTCAATGCTCCAGGCAGCGACACAAATCCAAGAACAGACATTAACCTTTATCCCTAAAGTCATACTGCTTGGGGTTATGCTTATTGTTTTGGGGCCGTGGATGACAAGGCTTTCGACGGAATTTATTGCCGAAGTATTCAGATTTATGGCAGATATCATTAAATAGAGCCTCGTTTGTTGTGCCATAAAACGTTCTTTGTGGACGTGCCTTGGTGCGCTGGCTAAAGGGATAAAAAATGGATAAGCTTTTGGAAAGTTCTTGGTTGTTCTTGTTGATTTTTGCGAGGATGATTGGGTTTGTGGTGTTGAATCCTTTTTTTGGCAAAAAAATCTTGCCGGCTATGGTTAAGGTTTGTCTTGCTGGGGCGCTTTCGTTTCCTGCGTTTCTGAATGCCTCGCAGCAACAACAGGGCGCGTGCGAAGAGAACTTGATAGGCTTTGGTGTGCTCGCTTTATTGGAGCTGTGTTTAGGGTTTATGTTTGGTTTTGTGGCTGATTGTGTTCTTTCTGCAATTGTTTTTGGCGGCGAGCTCTTTGATATGCAAATGGGGTTTTCTGCAAGCAAGTTCTTTGATCCTACCTCTGGGGCAGAGATATCTATTTCGGGTTCGTTGATTCGGGTTTTGTTTATGTTTGTTTTCTTTTTGAGTGGTGCGCATATTAACATGTTGGGTATAATATTTAAATCTTTTCAGGTCATTCCGCTTGGTCAAGTGTTGAATTTCAAAACTGCTTGCTTGTTTTTCTTGGATTTCAGCAAAGAGATTTTAACAATCGGGGTAAAGATGGTCATGCCAATGATGGCTGCCATCTTGATTATGGATATTGGCGTTGGTGTTTTAATGAAGGCTATCCCGCAGCTTAATGTCTTTGTGCTAAACATCTATGTGAAGCTCATCGTTGGATTTTTGTTGCTTTTGAAAATGGGCCCTAATTTTATAGAATTCTCGCATAAGTTAACAAATACGTTGTTTGTTGGAATGGAAAGATTAATTGGAACGCTGCATTAGCGGCCGCAAAACAATAAGCAATTCGTTGTTGGATTTGGTGGTGGCTTGTTGGGAGGTGGTTCATGGTGCTGAATGGCGGCTTTACTTGTTTGGGCGTTGGATTTTCTCTGTTAGCAACCAACGAGAGAATCTTGATGTTTTGCGGTTCTCACGCTCCTGCTGGGAATAGGCGCTGTGTGTTGCGTCAGCCAAGCGGAGCAAAGTAGGGCGAGTGTGGTTTGAATTGGTGATGGGGTTGATTGGCATTCCTGGCAATGTTTTTGCTAAATGTGGCGTTGTTATTCTTGTTTCTGTTTGAGTGTTGATCGGCCAGTTCTGTAGGTTTTTGGGCAAGCTGTTTTTTTAATGCTGTGCCGGTGGTAGTAGGCTTCTAGGTTTGTGGTGGGCCTGCTTTGTGTTGGCTGCCTTTGGGTCAGAGCCTTGGGGCGAGCGCCACCAACGCGGCTGGTAGCCGCTGCTTTTTGAAGTGGATTTGGTAAGATGGCATTTTCCGCTAGTGCGTTTCATCGATCCCCGGGCAACAAGTCACGCTCTCGGTGTGTGAGTTGTTTTTGGGAGTTGGTTGGTGGGCTGTGATGGAATTAATAGAGTGTAAGATGGTGAATTATGGCACAAGAGGGTAAGACCGAGAAAGCAACTCCCAGGCGGCGGCAAGAACAACGAAAAGAGGGGCGGGTTGCAAAAAGTCAGGATGTTGCTCTTGTTGGTTCGTTATTCGTGGTCTTTGTGTCGATAAGATTTTTTGTGCCGTATGCAATTTCGTTTGTTAGAGATTATTATTCTCATATTGTTGCAAATTTAAGCTCTCTTTCGGATGCGGGATTGTTCGGGCAGAGAGACTTTTTGTTTAAAGCGCTTTTTTGCTTTTTTGTGTCCGCGATGCCAATTGTTTTTATTGCGGCGCTTGGTGGTGTGCTTTGGTCTGGCGTGCAGACCCGTTTTTTGTTTTCTTGGAAGGCAGTGAGCTTTAAATTTTCTAATCTTAATCCGCTCAATGGCTTTAAAAATATGTTTTCTTTGAAAAGTTTTGTAAAGTTATTATTTACTTGCGTGAAAATGTTAATTGTAGGTTTTCTGTTGTATAAGGATTATCTTAAGTCGGCACAATCTTTTGTGAAGTTAATAGATGTTGATCTGTTGTCTGGGGCACAGTTCTTGGGTAAGGAAATTGTCAGGATTGTTTTTAATCTGTGCATGGCACTGTCTGGCATCGCTTTAATTGACTATCTTTATACCTGGTGGACTTTTGAGAAGAGCATAATGATGACAAAGCAAGAGATTAAAGACGAATATAAGCAGCTGGAAGGTAATCCGCAGATTAAAGGCCAGATACGGCGACGGCAACGGCAGATTGCGCAAGCCAGAATGATGCAAATGGTGCCAAAAGCCGACGTTGTGATTCGAAACCCGACCCATTGTGCTGTGGCGCTTAAATATGAGCAAGGTAAGGATGCCGCCCCAAAGGTAATTGCAAAAGGGCAGGATGTTATGGCATTGAAAATTATTGCGATAGCAGAAGAAAACAAAGTGCTGGTTACCGAAAACAGAGAATTGGCGTGGTTTTTGTATCGCAAGGTAAAAATAGACAAAGCGATTCCTGCGGCAGCCTATAAGATAGTCGCAGAGATTTTCGTTTGGGTGTATACTATGAAGGAGCGGAGATTGCAACCAGACCAATATGTCTAGTTTTTTTATTATTACGATGCAAGCAAGAGAATCTTCCCCGTATTTGTGTGGCTGCAGAGCAACAGGATCTTGAAGCGGCAATGCAGGTGAGAAGCGGATGGGAAAGGTAAGAGTAGATGAAACGATTAATGGCATTGATTCCGATTTTTGTTGTTTTTATTGTGCTATTAATAATAATCCCGCTGCCGGTGGCCCTGTTAGATACGATGTTTGTGCTGAACATTGCGGTATCGGTGATTGTGTTTTTAACAACTTTATATATAAAAGATACTCTGCAGTTTTCTGTGTTGCCAACATTGTTGCTTATTACAACCGTTTTTAGGATCGCTTTGAATGTTTCTTCCACCAGGTTGATCCTTTCTAACGGAGGCGAGGCCGGCAAGGTTATTAAGACTTTCGGTGATTTTGTCTTGGGAGGCAATGTTGTTGTTGGCTTTGTTGTGTTTTTGATTGTTGTTGCTGTTCAGTTTGTTGTTATTGTTAAGGGTTCAGAGAGGGTCGCCGAGGTTGCTGCACGTTTTACTTTGGATGCTATGCCAGGGAAGCAGATGGCGATTGATGCAGACTTAAGTGCGGGGATAATCACAGAGCAAGAGGCCATTGAGAGGCGCCAGAAGGTGCAAAAAGAAGCGGACTTTTTCGGTGCGATGGATGGTGCTTCGAAGTTTGTTAAAGGAGATGCAATCCTTTCAATTATTGTTGTGATGGTTAATTTTTTAGGAGGTTTGATTGTTGGCATGGTTGAAGGTGGTGGCACCTTCAGAAGTGTGCTTAATCTGTATTCAATTGCAACCGTTGGTGATGGCCTTGCATCGCAGCTGCCGTCTCTTATGATCTCTATCGCAACTGGTATCGTGGTTACGCGCGCGGCGTCAACAGAAAGCTTTAACGTTGATATCGCTAAGCAGTTTTTATCGCAGCCATTTGCCTTGATTATTTCCGGTGGTGTTTTGCTGTGTTTTACACTTATCCCTGGGTTCCCCAAAGTGGCAACGATGATGCTGGGTGCCTTGCTGGTTGGCCTGGGATTCTGGTTGTTGAGAGCGCCGAAGGGAGCGGTTGTTGCTAAACCCAAGCCGAGGCGGAAGCCGGCCGCAAGTCAACCTGTTAGTGAGATTGATTATTACAAAAATGCAGGGAATATATATGAACTAATTGCTATTGAACCTTTATGTTTGGAATTAGGCTTCTCGTTGATAGCGCTGGCAAGCAGCGAGAAAGTTGGGAATTTGGCCGATAGAATTGTTATGTTGCGGAAGCAGTTTGCGGTAGATACCGGTATGGTGTTCCCAACAATCCGATTGCGTGACAGTAGCTTGATAAACCCGAACCAGTATGTTATTAAAGTTAAGGGTGAGGAAGTTGCAAAAGGAGAGGTTTTGATCGATTATTTGCTGGCATTGGATCCAGGGGATTTGAAGGGCGAGATTAATGGAATCGATGCGATCGAGCCTGCTTATGGGATCCCCAGCAAATGGATATTGAAAGCAGACAAAGAAAAAGCTGAGCTGTTGGGTTACACATTGATTGATCCAGTTTCGGTGATTATTAGCCACTTATCAGAGGTTATTAGGCATCATGCATTTGAGCTTCTCAGCAGAAAAGATGTTGAAGATTTGCTAGAAAATATTAAGAAGAAAGGGAGAGTTTCTCTGGATGGAATTGTTCCGGAGACCATCTCGATTATCGATGTTCAAAAGATCTTTTGCAATTTGTTGCGTGAGTTTGTTCCGATTAAAGATATGGAAACTATTGTTGGTACCATTGCAGAGAATGTTGCCTCTGTGCGAGATACGGATCTGTTAACAGAATATGTAAGGCAGTCGCTAAAGCGGTCGATAACAAGAACCTTTGCCAGAGACGGAAGCTTGATGGTTATTGCGCTTTCTCCAAAGGTGGAGAAGCTGATAATGAGTAATATAAAGAAGATGGATAATAAGACCTATTTAAATCTTGATCCAGAGGTGTTAAGCGAAATTGTTATGGGGGTTAAGGCCCAGATCGAAAAGAACAAAAGCACATTTACCGTTCCGATAATCTTGACTTCGGCCGTTGTTAGATTGCATATCAGCAGGTTGATTTCGCAGTTTGTTCCAAATGTGGTGGTTCTCTCTTTTGGCGAAATTGAAAGTAATATTCAAGTTTTGGCAGTTGGTAACGTTGATCTGAAAGAAGCAAGTTAGTTTTGGTCGCCGGCGTTAGAGAGGAGACAACGTGAATGGGAGAAGGAGCAGATTCTGATAAAGATATGTGGCAGCTTTACAGCCAAACACGGGATGCCGGATTGCGTGACCAGATAATTATTCGCTATTCTGGGTTGGTAAAAGGTATGGTTCTGAAGATGCGAGGAGTTTATGATAGCTCAGATGCAGATGATATTATTAATCATGCTATGATAACTCTTATCGAATGTGTCGACCGCTTCGACCATACAAAGGGTGTTAAGTTTGAAACATTCGCTGCCCACCGGATAAGAGGTAATGTGATTGATTTTCTGCGTAAGCAGAATTGGGTTCCCAGAAGGCTTAGGCAAGAAGCAAAAAAGGTAGAGCGGGCTTTTGTTGAGCTGGGCGGTGGTGACGAAGGTGAAGACCTTGAGGTTAGGGTTGCGGAACATGTTGGGATGACGGTTGATAATGTGCGCAGGCTTATGAGCGAGGTTAGCAAGTTTAATATTGTGTCATATGAGCAGCTGGTTTATGAATCGTTGGAAGGTGGCCAGCAAGACATTCGTGATCCGAATAACTTGGGCGATCCTGATGGTGAGTTTTTGAAAAGAGAGTTTGAAGATCATCTTGTGAATGCGTTAGGGAAATTGAAAGAAAGAGATAGGGTGATTTTGTCATTATATTACAGTGAAGGGTTGAAGTTTAGAGAGATATCAGAGGTGTTAGGTGTTACAGAAGCGAGGGTTTGCCAGATTCATGGTGCTTTGTTGAAGAAAATTAGAGACCAACTACGTGAATATCTTGGCAGGCGATAAGGAGGATGATGTGTGATGATCAACGGTTTTGATTTGTTGGTTCGTGGGCTGGATGAGGCACAATTAGCGTTGGACATTTCCACTAAAGAGGTGGCGGGAGTGGAGCAGTTTGGGTGTAAGGCCACCATGTGTAGCCGGATTCCAGGAGCAAAACGAGTTGTGGAAATGGAACCTGATGGCTCGTTTGTTGGTGTTCTTACGGATTCACCACAGATCACTAAAAGAACAAATTGGCAGCCAGGTGGCGTTGAAGAAACTGGTAGGTCGTTAGATGTTGCCATTCTGGGTTCTGGTTTTTTTGCTGCGCGGCGGCCTGATGGTATGGTGGTTGCTTTGCGCGCTGGCCGTTTCGTTGTTACGCCGCAGGGCGGTCTGTGTGACTTGGCAACAGGATGGCCCATTGTCGCTGCTGATGGGGAGGCAATACCATTGGCAACAGATCAGGTGACCATTGACGAAGACGGAACTATAACAGGCGCTGATGGGGAGGAATTGGGCCGTCTCGGCGTTTTCCTAACCGATTTGCGAGAGCTTGAAAAAAATGAAGATGGTTGTTGGTCGCCGCGGCAAATGAAATCCATGCCGCGGGAGGATGTGCACCTTAGATCTGGCTGCCTGGAAGCCAGCAATGTGAAAAAAGATCAAGCAGCCATTCATTTTGCGAATGAAAATGCCGCGCTGCAGCTGTTTATTGGGCTTGGTCGTGCGTGGCTGGCAGATGCCAAGTTGTTGCAAAAGCTGGTGGCCCTGTGATGGCGTTATCGTGTGGCGGTGAACTTATAAATGATACTTGTTTTGATGGACTTCAGTGAAAAAAAGGAAAAGTGAACTGTTGAAACCACACACCCGTCGTTGGAGAATGATGGCTACGTAGATTTTTGTGGATTCGTTTTAATCCAAAATGGGTTTCTAATTGGCTTGTGAATTCGCAGAATTGTTGGCTGGTTGTCTGCTAGAGGGTCCTTCAGTGCCGCAGTGTGGCTAATGATGTGTTTTTTGCGATTTGAAGGAGCGCACAGGTCAAAAAAGTTGTGGCTGTATGTAAAAAATAAAAACCGTAAAAGGGAGATGAGGATTTTGGGAATTTCGAAAGAGAGGGTTGGCGCGGCTATAAACGTCAACCAGTGTAATCTGGAAACCCTCGAACGCAATGTGTCGGGCTTAATGACCAACGCCTTTCATTGTGCGCTGGCCGGCGTTGCGGGCGGTAAATATGGCCCTTGTGTGCCAGTCGACGTGCGCGACCACCGACCGGGGCCGCTGCAAAACACACACGACCCCCGGCATTATGCGATAAATGATCAGGATGGTTTTTTTTGCGTCGAAGACGCCAATGGAGGGAAACTGTATACTCGCCTTGGAGATTTTGGCTCTCTGCCACAGAAAGACGGCTCTGTAGTTCTTGGCTTCCGCCCCGGTGCTGGGCGCCCAACAGAATTGTTTGTGCTGGGTAAAGACGGGTCGAGGATCAAGATAGACCAAGAAAATCCCGATGTTGTGTTGGAACCGGGCGTTTTTGTGCCAACGTTGCGCGATCAGATGATTCCTTTAGGTGGGGGGTTGTTTGGCGTTGCGGGCCCCGTGACGGCGCTAGATTCTCCAACAATTGTCCAGGGTCACCTGGAACGGTCGAACGTAGATTCTACGAGAGAGATGATTGGAATATCTCGCCGGTTGGCTGGGCTGGAGCTTTTGTTTCGTGTTGTTGGAGCACTTGGTGGCACGGAAAAGAAAGCGATTGACGTGGTGGGGAGCTAGCTAAGAATTTATTTTGCCGGGCGCAAAAAGGCAGAGGATAAGATGAAAGTAGGTTTTTTTTCTTTGGGTTGCCGTGTGAATTGCGCAGAGAGCGAATCTTTGAAACGGCAGCTTCTGGAGGTTGGTTTTGATATTGTTTCCAAGGAAGAAGCCATGGATATCTGTGTTATAAATTCCTGTTCGGTAACCGCCACCAGCGATAAAAAAACCCGCCAATTGGTCTCGCGGGCAAACCGGAAGGGCGCTTTTGTTGCTTTGATTGGTTGTTTTGTTACGGCGTTCCCAGAAAAAGTTGCGGCTTTGAGGATTGATTTGGCTCTTTCAAACAAAGAAAAAATGACTTTGCCGGGGCTTTTACGGCAACGATTTGCTGGTAAACTCAAAGCATCAAGGCAAAGTGTTGGTGCGTATGCTGTGTGCAAGACGCGAGCGTTTTTAAAGATCCAGGATGGGTGCAATCGTGCCTGTGCCTATTGCATAATCCCGAAAGCGCGAGGTGGGAGTTGCTCCAAACGCTCTGCGGAAATTAAAGCTGAGTTGAATGGCTTTGTTGCGGCCGGGTTCAAGGAAGTTGTGTTGGTGGGTATTAATTTGCTTCTTTATGGCTGTGAGATTGGTGAGAAGTTGATTGATGTGATCGAGATGGTCTGTGCGTCTCCTGGTATCCAGCGGGTGCGTTTGAGCTCCCTTGAACCGGAAGCCATGGTGGTGGCGATGCTGAAAAGACTTGCATCGCAGGAGAAGTTTTGTCCGCATTTTCATATTTCATTGCAGAGTGGAAGCAATCGCACTCTTAAGGCCATGAATCGTTGTTACACTGCCGAATGGTATGAAGAAAGCATTCATCGAATTCGTGATTTGTTTGAGAATCCGGCAATTACAACGGATGTTATTGTTGGCTTCCCGGGGGAAACCGAGGAAGATTTCTTGGAATCTCTGGCGTTTATTGGGAAGATGAAATTCGCAAAGGTTCATATATTCCCTTATTCAAAGCGGCCCGGAACAGAAGCTGCAGCTATGCAAGGCCAGGTGTCAAGCATTGTTAAAGCGGAGCGCTGCAAAAGGCTGGCAGCAGCTTCGCAAAACAGCCAATTGGCTTTTTTAAAAAACATGGTTGGAAAGCGCGAAAAGGTTTTATTTGAAAATGTGGCACAAGATGGTGCGTTAAAAGGGTATACGGCAAATTATGTGAGGGTGTCTGTTAGATCTGAGAAGGATTTGGTGAATCGTTTGGTTGCGGTTAAAATTCTGGATGCGAATGAAGATGGTTGTTTTGGAGCTGAAGTCGATTGACGAAGGATGCAAACGAACAGATTGCGGTTGGTAAGATTGTTGGGTTGCATGGGCTTAAAGGCGATGTTAAAATTTGTCCGTTTTGTGATGATATAAATGAGATAATTGGCGCCAAAGAGCTTTATATCGGCGATGTGACGCAAGTTTTCTTTGATAGGCGGGGCTACAAAAAAGTTATCCTTGCCAAAATTAAAGGCGCAGAAACAATTGAGCAGGCAAGGGGATATATCGGTTGTGTTTTGCATATGAAGAGAAGCGCGATCAACTTGAAAGATGGCGAATATCTGATTCAAGATCTAATTGGGTTGCAGGTTGTGGATGCAGATGACGGGACTGTTTATGGCAAGCTGGTTGATGTTATAAAAACAGGTGCAAATGATGTTTATGCGGTTAAGAACGAAGACGACAAAGAGACCTTGATTCCTGCAATAAAGAGTGTTATAAAGATGGTGGATCTTGAACGCGAGATGATGCAGATAACGCCAATCGAAGGGTTGTTTGATTGATGAAGATCAATATCGCGACCTTATTTCCGCAGATGTGTGAATCTGTGCTTGCTGCGAGCATAATAGGGCGGGCGATTCGCTCTGGAGTTGTGGTGGTGCAGGTGCATGACATAAGAGATTATGCGGAAGGGCGATATAAGCAGGTGGATGATTGTTTGTATGGTGGTGGCTTTGGTATGCTTCTGCAAGCCGAGCCGGTGTATCGCTGCATTCGCGCCATAAAGGAGAGCCTCTGTGCTGGTAAGCCGTGGGTGATTTACATGTCCCCTAAGGGTACGCGATTGACTCAGAGGCGGGTGGCAGAGCTTGCTGAAAAAGATGATATAGTTATTTTTGCTGGTCATTATGAGGGGGTTGATCAGCGAGTTTTGGATCTTGTTGTTGATGAGGAGATCTCTATCGGAGATTATGTTTTGACAGGTGGTGAGCTCCCAGCGTTGGTGCTGATTGATGCTGTTCTCCGTTGGGTTCCCGGCGTGCTGCCTCATGAGGAAAGTTACCTTAATGAGAGCCACAGCAATGGCGGTTTGGAGCATGCTCAGTATACCAGGCCGGAAGTGTGGAGGGGATTTCGAGTGCCCGCGGCGCTACTTTCTGGCGATGAAAAAAAAATCCGAGCTTGGAAGGAAGAATCAGCATTCAAGCTCACTCAAGCGAAGCGGCCCGATTTGCTCGATTGAGGGAGTGATCTTTTTGTTATGGAAGAGTTGAAAGCAGGAATTGGTCCCTCTGGGTTGACCGATTTCTCGGAGGTTAAGGTTGCGATCTGCTATATGCTTAGTTGTTGTGATGAGCCGCTTCGCAAAGAGGAAATTTTTGATATCCTTGATCGTCACAGGGTTGTTAATTATTTTTATTTTGCACAAGCCCTTGATGAGTTAACAAAAGATGGTCAGCTGCAAAATGTTGCTGGCCGCTATGTTTTGGGGGCGGATGGTTGCGAATCGGCAAACACCCTGAAAGAAACCTTGGCGCGAAACATAAGGGAAGGATTGGCTGATTCTGCAAAAAGCTATAGCAAGCGGATAAATTTTAACAGGTGCCATAATGTTAAGGTGCAAGAAGAAGCAGGTGGCCACATAATAACTTGTGCAATTGCGGATGAGTGCATGCAGTTGATGAGCGTTTCGTTGTTTGTGCCAGAAACGGCGTTGCTAGATGCCGTAAGGAAGCGTTTCGAAGAGAACTCTGAGGAGATATATAAGGTGATTGTCAACCTTTTGACTGGTGAGGATTTTGGTTGATTTTGCTGGATATCTGGTAAGGTTACTGCGTGCGTTTTAAATGTGCAAAAGGGAGGTAATGTGTGCTTGGAGAACGGTTTTAGTGATACAGTTGAAAATATTATGCTTAAGATTAAAGAATTGGTAGAGACAGAAGTGGTTGTTGGAACTCCAATGGATGTTAAGCCGGGAACCAAGATCATTCCTGTTTCTAAGGTGTCTTTTGGTTTTGGTTTTGGTGGGTCAGATGCAGAACGGGTTGAAAAAACGAAGGAAGGGAAGAAGGCGGGTTTTTGTTTGGGTAGCGGTGTTGGCGTTACTCTTGCCCCAATTGGTTTCTTGGTGGTGGACGACAGCGGTGTGAAGTTGTTAGAACTTGGTGGCAAGAGCCAGTTTGAAAACCTTATTGCTGGTATTCCGGAGTTTTTTACAATCTTATCGAAAAAATTTGGTTCGAAAGGCAAAGATGAAAGATCAAAAAGTAAAGAAGAAAAAAGCTGAGCCGATTGAAATAATGCGTATCCAAAAAGCATTTTCAACCTTTGGTGTGATGAGTAGGCGAGCAACCGAGCAGGCAATTTTGGATAGACGTATAACAGTGAACGCGAAACCAGCAACCGTTGGATTGCGGGTGGATTGCGGAAACGATACAATCCTTTTGGATGGCAAGCGGGTGGGGTTCTGCGCGCAAAAGAAATTGTATGTTATGTTAAACAAGCCGCGTGGTTATGTGAGCAGTTTGAAAGATGAGCATGAGAAGCGCTTTGCAGTTGATCTGCTGAATGACATCGGAGCGCGATTGTATAACGTGGGGCGGCTGGATAAGAATTCTGAGGGCCTCCTTCTTTTTACCAACGATGGCAATTTTGCGAATCTGGTTATGCACCCAAAGAACAAGATAATAAAGGTCTATAAAGTTACGGTTAGCCCTAAAATAACAGAGGATCAGTTGGTTCAGCTTTCGTCAAAGTTCTTGTTGGGCAAAGAAGAATTGGCTTTGATTGATGTGACTGTGCAAAAGGAATTGATTGATAGATCTACTTTGTTGATAAAGTTAAGCCAAGGGAGGAACCGTCAGATTCGGAGAATGTGCGAGATGGTTGATTTGAAGGTGCTGCGGCTAAAACGGATTGCATTGGGTGATCTTCGGCTTGCGGCGTTGCAGGTGGGGCAATATCGGCACCTTACCGAGGCAGAGGTTGCCGCTTTGTGTCGCGCAGGATAGATTGTCATGGATGTTCTTTCGCTTGTGCTTTGACCCTTGGGTTTGGCAATTTCTTCTTCATCTCGTGAGGGCAGCCGTCGCTTGCCAAAACGTGGCTGGCAGCATGAGCCTGGTGTTGGACGACTCTGGCGCAGCAGCCCGCTGCGTTTTTGTGCTCTCTTCGTCGCCGATTTGTTGCTCTGCGAGAGGTTTTTTGCGTGTGTTGCTTTTGGTGTTTGCCGGCAACAAAACAGTTTGTATCTCCGGCAGAGCTGATCCGTTGTTTGGCGGTCGCTGGGTGCGGTGGCCTTGCGGAGTGGGTGCTAGTTGTGCCACTACTTTCCCCAGAAACGACGCTTCTCTTTCTGGTCCGTTTGGTTTCTGATTTCTGTTGCGTCCTGCGAAAATTGGTCCAACGGCTCGCGACTTTTGTTGTAGTTTGCTTTGACTAAAACGAGGTTGCCGTCTTTGGTAATGGCTGACTTATGTTGCCCTCTTGTTTTGGGTTTAACAGCTGGAAAGTGTGCAGTGAGCCCAACCAGCAAAGCTTTTGGGGATCTAGTACTCGAAATTTTGTTGCGATTTGCTGTTTCTTTTTTGTTTGGTTCGCTGGTGCACGGCTATTGAAAACGCCGCCATTTCTCTGTACCCGTGGTGTAAGGCGGTGGTCGGCGGTGTCACATTGAATGATTTAATATCTTGCGGGTTTGTTAGTTGGCAGGAACCAAAATTGTCGGCGACCTGATTGTCAAAAGAGGCAATGCAAGGCCTTTCGCTGGCGATAGGGGATTGTTTTAATAAAGGGTGGGTTATACGAATTGTGTGATATTACTTAATCTGAAAGAAGAAGGATAGATGATGTCAAGCGACAGAATCGACAGAATAAGGGTTCTTGATGCGAGTATGGCGCGCTTGATTGCTGCCGGTGAAGTTATTGAAAGGCCGGTTTCGGTGGTTAAAGAACTTGTTGAGAATTCAATTGATGCTGGCAGTAGCGGGATTTGTATAGAGATCGAGAATGGTGGCTTGTCTAAGATCAATGTGGCAGATAACGGCAGGGGAATTGCGAAAGATGATGTTCGGATCGCATTTTTGCGCCATGCAACTAGCAAACTTAGAACTGAAGATGATCTCTCTAATATCTCAACGCTTGGCTTTAGGGGGGAGGCGCTTGCCTCGATTGCTGCCGTTTCGCGGGTACGCATTTTAACAAGAACAAAATATGAGGTTGCAGGTACTCGCTTGGAGTTAGAGGCTGGTGCGGAAAAGTTTTTTGATGCTGACGGTTGTTCGCAAGGGACGCGCATTACCGTCAGTGATCTTTTTTTTAATCTACCTGCCAGGATGAAGTTTTTGGGCAAAGATCAAGCAGAAGCCGCGGCGGTCAGCAATCTGCTAGAAAAACTTGCTCTCTCTCACCCAGAAGTGGCGTTTAAGTTTGTGAAAGATGGTATGGTTAAATTTAGCACGCCCGGTGATGGTAGATTAGAATCTGTTGCTGCTGTTGTTTTTGGACGTGAAATTGCAAGAGCCTTGCTGCCTGTGGAATTTGAACAGGATAATTTGAAGCTGGCCGGCTGGATTGCCAGCCCGCAAGTGGCCAAAGTTAGCAGAAGTGGGCAGATCTTTTTTGTGAATGGGCGGTTTGCTACGGTGCGCCTCTTTGGGGCGGCGCTTGAAGGAGGGTATAAGAATCTTTTGGTTGTGGGTAGACACCCACTTTGTGCGCTGAATTTAAAGGTGCCATATCAGTTTGTTGATGTGAATGTCCACCCCGCAAAAACGAGTGTTAAATTCATGGATGATAAAATAGTCTATAGCCTTATCTATCATGGCGTTAAAACAGCATTGCAAAAAGCTTCGCAGCCAGAGATAAGCAAGGATCCCAAAAAACTGTTCGCTGGCTTAAACCCCGAATCCCCGCAACTTAATGCGCCAACTATCTCCGACATAGTGAAATATAAAGAAAGCGGCTTTTTGGCCACTTCTGAGCCTCTTAGCCGGCGAATTGATGAAATATTAAACAATCAATCTCTCCCAATGCCGATGCCCAACTCGGAGCTGCTGGTGGATGTGGATTCGTGCGGGAGCTTGGGGAATCTGGTCTTTAAGGGCGAAGTATTAAGCACATACATAATATGCCAACGTGGCGAGGATGTGGTGCTTGTTGATAAGCATGCGCTCCATGAAAACCTGCTTTTTGACGAATTGGTTGCGCAAAAATCCGACACCTTGGCAATGCAGATGCTTATGTTGCCTTCTGTGTTAACCATGCGGCCGGAAGAACATAGTGTTGCGGTTCAAAATAAGGATCTTTTTTTAACCCTCGGGTTTGATATTGATGACTTTGGAGATAATTCAATCATTGTTAGGGCGGTTCCGATTGATTTGTTCGATAAGGATCTAGAGGTTTTGGTGGGCGAGATAGTGAAACAGCTTGGCTATGGCACATGTAACATCTCGTTACGGCAACGCGAACGCATACTCTATGCAATTGCTTGCAAAGCCGCTGTGAAAGCCGGAGACAAAAATACTACCGAGGAATTAAAAGAGCTTGTTGCCCGCTTAAACCAGAAGGAAGGGTTGGTTTGTTGCCCGCATGGCAGGCCGGTTTCTTGCGTTCTGCGGCGCCCGGAGATCGAAAAGTGGTTTAAACGATAGGTGCTCCCTTTTGATTGCTGTTTCTTTGATTGTAGGTGTTCATTGCTTGCGCAACACCTTCACGAGCAATGCAATCTATGCATGCCAGAATCTGGGGGAGCATGTTTCCGATTTTTTCTGTTTCTTCTGGGTTAAACCGGCTTAAAACCCAATCACTAAGTGTTGTTTGTGGGTGTGCCTTTGCCCCAACTCCGCATTTGATTCTGGGGAAGTTTGGGGTGTCTAAAAAATCTATTACGCTTTTAATTCCGTTATGGCCGCCATCAGAGCCGCGAACCTTAACTTTGAACTGGCCGGCGGGAATGGTGATGTCGTCGTGTATTACGATGATGTTTTCTGCGCTTATGCCAAAGTAATTGGCGAATCTGTGAATGACTATTCCGGAGTTGTTCATTAAGAGCAGAGGCTTTAACAAAAGAGCACGAGTTCGCTCAATTGTAACTTTTGCAAAGGCGCCGTCACTCTTTTTGCTTCTCAGTTGAGTGCCGAGTCTTTGCGCCAATCTATCGATGATGAAGAAGCCAAGGTTGTGGCGTGTTCCATCATACGGTATCCCTGTGTTTCCCAGTCCCACAAACATTAACTTTGCTTTGGATTTGTAAAAAAACATTGTCTTGCTCCAATTTTTTTTTCCGTTTGCCGCTTCGCCGCGTCTTGTGTTCCGTAGCATAGAGGGCAGCCGCCAAGTCCTCAGCGCGATTCTTCCGCTCAACCAGAGGGGAACCATTTTCTTTTCTGTGAAATGAAGTTATCTGTGGCACCTTGCTCCGCTTTTTTTTCCGTTTGCCGCTTCGCCGCGTCTTGTGTTCCGTAGCATAGAGAGCAGCCGCCAAGTCCTCAGCGCGATTTCTTCCGCTCAACCAGAGGGGAACCGCCCAGTTGTTGCTGCTGCGAATCCTGTGAATCCATTGGTTCTCTTAGCTTAATTTCGCAAGGATGTGAGGTTTACAGATAAAGTCAACAACACGGGTATACAAGAAAGAAACGATGTACCCAAAAAAAACAGCTTTGATGTCTTTGTAAACAACCGCAGATGCCAATATCACAACCGCATCCAGCACAAGCATAACCACCCCGATCTTGAAGTGTGGGTTCTTTAGCATTATCAGATTCGAAACAATATCTGAGCCGCCAGTTGCGCCGCCCACCTTAAAAACTAGCCCAATTCCAACCCCCATTAGCAAACCTCCGATTATGCAAAGTAAAAACCTGTGACCAGTAAATGTGGGGAATATGGGCTTGGTTAGATTGGTTATCTGCGAGATCATAGCTATTGTTATTCCTGTTTTTATGCAGAACTCTCGTGAGAGGTAGATTAACGCCAAAATGAAAGTTGGGATATTAAACAACATCACCAGTGTGCCAAGATTCCCTTTCTTGAAGATGTAATCTACTATAGCAGCTATCCCGGTAATGCCGCCGAGGCCAGCTTTATTTGGCACCACAAACGAAATCCATGCGAACACAAATATGATTACGCCAATTATGTCTATGATTAAGAATTTTATCCATTTTTTTGCAATGTTATTCATAAGCCCTCCATTTCTCTTTTTGTTTGGGTGCTCCGTCTGCTTTTAATGCAGCAAAAGGCAGGTTGATGCCTGCCTAACAACTGGATGCGGTTTTAAGTTTTTTCTGTGTCCAAGAATTCAAAGATTATTAGGAATACTTCATTAAGTCTAGCATGGTTGCCGCTTAAAAACAAATATCCGAATAAAACTTCCAAACCGGTGGCTTTTTTATACGCTATCGGTTTGATGTTGCGGTTGCTTGCAGTTGTATTTGCGTTTCTTCCTCGTTTCATAGTATTTTTTTCGACCGCTGTTAATTTACTCTGGATGAAATCATAGGCGATCGCTTGTGCTTTGGCGCATACTTTTGCTTCCGTGGCCTTATGCAAAACTCCGGATGTGGATGCCTGCTTGCGTGCCAACTTCTCCCTTACTAGCAGTTCATAGATAGCATCGCCAACAAATGCCAGATTGGCAACTCCCAATTCCACTGCTTTTCTCTCTTCCAAAAAGCTTCCTCCAGTATCTTTTGTTGGTCACGAACTTAGCTCGGGGGCTGGCTGACGATGACCAGGCCTGCGTGATTTGCCATGAGTTTTTTGAGGCCAACCTTTTCAAAAAGGACTTCTAAGAGTTGATCGTTCCCCGAAGAGGTGATTTTTTGAATCCTGCCCACGCCAAACTTAGAATGTGTTACCTGTTCGCCGCCAGCAAATTGCGGGCGCCTTGTGGCTGCTTTACTCGTTTTTGTTGTGCTCCAAAAGTCCCGGTTCCTAACCGCTGGTTTTGCAGCCGGTTTCGGTTGCTCGCTTGTGTGGTAGCTGCATAGTTTTTGAGGGATCTCTTTGAGAAAACGAGAAGGCCTGTTGAAAGAAGTCTTTCCCAGGTAGGTTCTTCTTGTGGCAAATGTTAAAAATAGCTTTTCTTTTGCTCTGGTGAATCCAACATAGGCCAACCTTCTTTCCTCTTCCAGTTCCTTTTCATCAAACAATGCTCTGTTTCCTGGGAAAATGCCGTCTTCAAGCCCAATAATAAAGACATTCTCAAACTCCAACCCTTTTGCCGAGTGCAATGTCATTAAATTTATGCAATCTTCTTCGCTATTTAGTGTGTTATGTTCGGCATATATCGCAATGTCGTTTAAAAAATTTTCTAATGATGGGTTGTCGCTTGTGTTGCAGTAAAGCATCAGATTCGTTTTTAATTCATTGATGTTTTCCAGCTTTCCTTCGCCATCGAATCCTTGATTTTTAATCATCTCCTTGTAGCCGGTTTTTTTTAGCAAAATATCAATGAAGCCGGGCAGATCTGTGTTTTTTAGTTCGCTTTCGAGCTCATTAATCATCGCCACAAACCCTTGCAGCTGAGGGTTGTCTGTTGCTGCTTCTATCGCCGCGAATAAACTTTCGGCGCCAGATTGCTTGGTTTCGCGTAATGCCATGATTGTCTTTTCCCCAATCCTGCGACGAGGTTCGTTAATTATTCTGAGCAATCTGACATCATCCTGCCGATTGATGATCACGCAGAGATAGGCTAACATGTCTTTTATTTCTTTGCGATCATAAAACCGCAACCCACCGAAGATGCGGTAGGGAAGCCTTTTTTTGTTGAACACGGTTTCAAGAACATTCGATTGCGCATTTGTGCGGTAAAGCACTGTGCAATTATTGTAGTTTCCTTTGTTTTTCACGATCTTAGAGATTTCGTCCGCAACATAAGCCGCTTCCATGTGTTCGTTTTCTGCTGTGAAAATCTCGATTGCTTGCCCTTGTGGATTTTTTGTCCATAAGGTTTTGCCCTGACGCAACTGGTTATGCGTGATCATTGCATTTGCGGCATCTAGGATATTTTTGGTGCTTCTGTAATTCTGTTCTAAACGAATCAATTTTGCTCCTGAGAAATGTTTCCCAAAATTCAGGATGTTGTCGATATCTGCGCCGCGAAACCTATATATGCTTTGATCATCGTCTCCCACAACGCAAAGGTTATTCTGCTCACCTGCTAGCAACCGGATAAGAACGAACTGCGAGTAACTGGTGTCTTGGTATTCATCCACCATAATATAACGAAATTGCTTTCGATATTGCTCTGTAATCTCTTGGTTCCCGCGCAGCAATTGTACGGCCAACATAATTACATCGTCAAAATCAAGAGCATTGCTAATCCGAAGTTCGTTTTGATATGCTCGGTAGATCTCGGCGATTACCGCCTTTCTGTGGTTGTCGCCGGTGGCTAATTGATAGGCATCAACATCCAAAAGATGGTCTTTTGCTCGCCTTATTTCTGCAAGAATCGAGTTGGCGCCAAACATCTCTTCGTTGACATTTTGTAGCTTGGAGATGTGTTTCAGCAACCTTTTCGAATCGTCACTGTCATAAATCGTAAAGTTACTGGCATGCCCTAGCTCTTCAATGTGACGTCTTAATATTTTCAAACAAAGCCAATGGAATGTCCCGGCATTAACATTATCTGCATCCTCGCCAAGCAGATTTGTTAGCCGAGATTTAAGTTCTTGTGCAGCTTTGTTTGTGAAGGTTATTGCCAATATGTTCCAGGGTTTGGCGCGCTCTCCTAAAGTGGCGCTGCTACCCAGCACGTCGTAGCCTGCCTCACCCTGAGCAAATTCTGCCCAAGTCTCGGCAGCTGCTGGTGCTGCTTTTGCGTTCAAGTCGATGCCGTATCTTATTAAATTGAAGATGCGGTTCACAATAACGGTTGTTTTGCCGCTGCCGGCGCCAGCCAGAATCAAAACCGGCCCACGAAGGCTGCCGATAGCTATTTGTTGCTCGGTATTCATTTTTGGAAAGTAGTGGTTTATCAGTTTGGTTTTGTGGGTGTTCTCTGAATCCATTTGTTTTCACCCCTTGGCTTTCAATGTTTCGAAGTGTGTTTCTTCGCTTGTGTCTCCGCCAGGCGCGAACGGCTGGGTCGTCGCTTTCAGGCAGGTAAAACTTGCTCTGAGCTCTCTCTCGCGAAGGGTCTGCGGGACCCCACAACACCTGTCTCGCTGTACTTTCTTTTGCCTGGCTTTTCTGCTTTCGCTGCGAACGTCGCCAGATCCTCCATCGAGCTCCGGGACTGGTCTCGCGAAAAGCTGTTGTGGTTCGACAGGGGGGGCACCAGCAGCTAATTCTTTCCGCTTTTTTCTCGTCTTTGGCTGGCCTAGTCGTCGAAGGTCTGGCTGTTCGCAAGTTCTTTTCAAGCCACCAGCAGTGAGCGCAATTCCTATGTGGTTGCCAATTCGTGACGTTGGCCTCGTCTGCTGCTCCCGCTTGTGGCAACTAGTTCCCCCAGTCGTGGTTTTTCCTTTTCTGCGTGACGGTTTTTAAAATGACACAATGGTGTACGCGGTTTTTTTGGTTACGGCGCGCAGCAAAGGTAATTCGGAGCGGTTAAGTCGGCACGCCACGCTTTG
>JAIRZL010000030.1 GCA_031267245.1 Oscillospiraceae bacterium | reverse complement strand
GACCGTGTTGCGCGCGGGTTGTTGCTGTTTACATAAACCTGAATTTTTCAAAATTCCCCCTTTTCAGTGTTTTTAATTTGGCATGTGTTGTCTGCTTTTTGTTGGTTGTTTTTTCTATTGCCGAGACATAACGGCGCCGATTTTGCAGTTGACTATGGCGCGTAATGATTCACCTCGCCCAACCTATTGTGGCATTGTCTGTATACCTCAATTGCGCCCTCATGGGCCAATTGGATGCTGCTTCCAATAACCCAACTGTAAAACATAGAAATTGGTAGCGCAACCAGAGTAGGCCGCAAAAATCGCCGGGCAGACTGGCACAACGGATAATTTCTTTCCTCGCACCTCGCCACCGTCATTTGTTGTGTTGTCTTTCAGTCCTCAGCCTACTATCTCTAGTTGTTGCCTCGCTGCTACAGGAAGCTGCTAACTAAGCTCCATAAATCCTGTTTCAATTAAGTCAACCAACCCATCAACTGCTTCTTTTTCGTCAATTCCTGTTGCAATCACAGTGATATCTGTGCCGCCGATAATCCCCAATGAAAGGATACCAAGCAGGCTTTTGGCGCTTACTCGTTTTCCGTCACGTTCAACCCAGATTGTACTTTTATATCCATTCGCTTTCTGAATAAAGTATGTAGCAGGGCGAGCATGCAAGCCCACCTGGTTTCGAATTCTAACTTTTTTAACGGTCATTAAATATATTCACACTCCTCAAGAACAGAAAACGCAAAATATAAGTTTCCCTTGCCTTTTATTATAACAACATTAAAAACTCCCGTCAATATCCAAAACTTCAAGGCTTTCAACACTGCTTGTTAATGCAATCCAATAAAAACACCATCGGCGATTGCCAATTTGTGCCTGCTAGCAGTGTTGGTGACACCAATGCCATGAGGCAGGAGTTGCCTCCCTCGCTTGCAAAACAAACAACAACGGCCTTGGGTATAGAAAAGCTACTAACAACTGCATTTACTACAGTGATTGCTAAATCAACTTGAAGTTATTCAGTTGGCGCCCCAGCAAAGCACGCCAAATAAGCCAAGCCTTCCTCGTGATGAATCCATTAAACAAACCACACACGCATAGCAGACTCTTTGAAAATCCTGTGGGGCAAGATCTCTCCCATCACACAAGACAATACGATTATCTCTGCCAGGAATGCGGCCAATTGCGCTCATTGCGATGAGTTCTCAGCGGCTTGTGCTTTACTGCCCGCCATCTTTTCTTGATATTTTTGCAAGCCAGATTAACAGGTTCGAAATATCCGCAGGGCTTACGCCAGAGATTCTGGATACTTGGCCAACACTTCTTGGCATAATTTCACTCAATTTCTCGCGCGCTTCAAGCCTCAACCCATCAATTTTATGATAATCAATTCCTGGTGGTAAGATTTTGCCATCGGCCCTTTGCATTCTTTCCACCTGAGATCTCTGCTTTTCTACATAGCCTTCGTATTTAATATCTATTTCAACCCGCTCAATCACCTCAAGTGCTGGTAGCATCTTTTCGCCGCCAGAAAAGCCGCGCCAGAGATTCGCAAGATCAGGGTAACTAATGCCCCGCTTAACCAGATCGCCCAAACTAATTGCGTTGTTTGCCCTTTCGTTGCCAATTCGATCAAGCAACTGATTCAGTAACTCACATGGCGGGATCATCGTTTTTTTAAGCCACTCAGTTTCCGTTTTTATCTCGGCTGTCTTTCGAGAAAAGGTCCGCCACCGGTCATTATTGATCAAACCCAATTCCCGTCCTATTGGTGTTAGTCGCGCGTCTGCGTTATCCTGCCGCAGTAACAACCTATGCTCCGACCTTGAGGTCATAACACGATATGGTTCATTGCAACCCTTCGTTACAAGGTCATCAATCAAAGTGCCGATATATGAACTGGATCTGGGCAGTACCAACGTCGGCCTCTGCAAAACCTTGTGCGCGGCATTAATCCCGGCAACAAGCCCCTGCGCTGCGGCCTCTTCATAGCCACTTGTTCCGTTGAACTGGCCGGCAGAAAACAAACCTTCTATCTTTTTTGTCTCAAGGGTGGGGCAAAGATCCAACGGGTTGCAACAATCATATTCAATTGCATATGCTGGCCGCATGATTTGAACGTTTTCAAAACCTTCAATTGAGCGGTAGATCTGAAGTTGCAGATCCTCTGGCATGGAAGTTGACATCCCTTGAACATACATCTCTTGGGTGTCTTGCCCCATTGGTTCTATGAACAGCTGGTGCCTTTCTTTGTTCGCAAATCTTACAATCTTATCTTCTATGCTTGGGCAGTAACGAGGACCAACGCCCACAATTTGCCCAGAGTAAACAGCAGATTTGTTTAAGTTTTGCCTAATTATTGTGTGCGTTGACTCGTTTGTGTATGCTATATGGCACACAACACTATTAACTAACTCTTGCTTGGTCTCAAAAGAGAATGGAACAACCTTCTCATCCCCTTCTTGTTCCTCCAATTTGGCAAAATCAATGCTTCTGCGCAGAACACGAGCTGGGGTCCCTGTTTTCAAGCGCCGGAGCTTGACCCCTAAAGCTTCCAACGACTGGCTTAGCCCGGCTGCCGCGCGGGTGCCGTCTGGCCCCCCAAAGAACGCATGTTGCCCAACGAATATCCGGCCATTTAATGCCGTTCCTGTGGCAACAACAACGGCCGCAACAAAGTACTCACACCCAAGCTGCGTAACAACCGACCGGATTTCTGAATTAGAGCCCACGGTTAGCCCCTTCACCTCCGCTTGCTTAACGACAAGGTTTTCTGTTTGCTCAAGAACATTCTTCATGTTGCGATGGTAAAGCGATCTATCTGTTTGTGCTCGTGGGCTATGAACAGCAGCTCCTTTGCCGCGGTTCAACATGCGAAATTGCAGCATTGCAAGGTCTGTTTGCTTCCCCATCTGCCCACCAAGCGCATCAATCTCGCGCACAAGGTGACCTTTGGCTGTGCCGCCAATCGACGGGCTACATGGCATATTTGCAATTCCGTCTAACGACATGGTTAGCAACACAACTTTACAACCAAGCCTTGCTGCAACCAATGCTGCTTCACAGCCGGCATGCCCACCACCGATCACAGCGATCTCAAACTCAGAGCTTGTCAAGTTCTGTCTTCTCCTTTCTTTTTGTTCATATACCCGGCTTTGGTGGTTTGTCTTGCCCGCGCGATAGCGAAATCTCCTTCCCCCAAATTCTCACTTATCGTGCTCCCTGCAGCAACAAATGCCCCTTTGCCAATGGTAACTGGGGCAACCAGATTAGAGTTGCAACCAATAAATGCTCCGTCTTCGATCTTTGTTTGATGTTTCTGCTTGCCATCGTAATTAACAACAATCGATCCGCAGCCGAAATTAACCTGCTTCCCCATATTGCAATCGCCAACGTAACCCAGATGCGCGATCCTAGTTTCTGCTCCAACTTCTGAGTTTTTTATCTCCACATAGTTGCCAATCCGAACATCGTCGGCAATCCTGCAGCGCTGCCGCAGATGCGCAAATGGGCCAATTTGCACTCGGCGCCCCACCGTTGATTCTTGGATATATGATGCTTTGATCTCACACTCGGCGCCGATCTCGCTCTCTTCAATGAAGCTGCCTGAAGTTATCCGCACCCTCTCTCCAATTCGACATCTGCCTTTTAGTATTACATTCGGAAAAATCAAACTCCCTGGTCCAATATCAACATCAGGACCAATAACAACCCCATCAACAGAAAGGAATTCCACGCCATTTCTGCTATGTTTTGCAATGATCTTTTCTCTGACAATTTGATTCAACTCAAACAATTGTTCGTTTGTGTTAACACCAAGTATTATGTGCCCCTGCGCAATGAAACACCCAACCCGAGAGAGCAGGTTCACCGCAGTTGTTATATAGTATTCCCCGTTGGCGTTGTTGTTATCTATCTTTCCAAGAACAGACAGCAATGCCTGAATATTAAACCACATGGCACCCGAATTAACCAACTTAATTGCGCGTTGCTCGTTTGTTGCCTCCGTTTCCTCAACAATGATTATCTGTCCAGAAGAACGAACTATCCTTCCGTATCCAAATGGTTTATCTTTCTCTGCAGCAATAACTGTTACTTCGTTGTTGTCTGCTTTATGCTCACGGTACGCACTTTCAATTGTTTCGGCATTAACAAACGGGACATCTCCCAAAAGAATCAGCACATCTTCTTTGCCACAGCTTCGCAGGAACAGATCCGCTTGCGCAACTGCATGTGCACTTCCTAGCTTTTCTTTTTGCACAACATACTGAATATCATTGCCAAGACTTTGCTTAAGGTTATGCAAGCCCTCGTTTGAGCAGACCAAACAAATATTCCTTATCGCTGTTTGTTTGCAGTTCTCAAACACCCAACACACAAGCGGTTTAAACAAAATCTCACAAAAAATCTTCGCCTTGCCAGAAACCATTCTCTTCCCGTTCCCAGCCGCCAAAATTACTGCACATGCATTGTCAGCCAGCGACAATTCTCCATCCCCTCCATCTCGATCATGGGTTGATTCTATCCTGCAAAATACCACTAGCCTTATAATTCCGCTTTTAAACAAAACACCCAATAAAACTTTAACATATTCGTGCCATATATTCAACGAATAAAGTTTTGCAATTCGTCAATATACGCCAGGCCGAGTGCTTTCCGTCCAGCAGTCACAATTATTGTCTCGACAACGCCCTTACACGCACAAATTGTGGCATCCAGAAAGCCAACCAAGGGACTGCGGCTGCGGCCAATTGAGTGGCTTGCCAGCCGGCCGGATTTCTTGTGGTTGTCAGCGCCCCACCGTATAGATAGCAGCTTATCGTCTTCCCTTCCAATAACCTAATAAGGTATAAGGTGCGGGTCGGCGCCGGCGATTGCAATTATCTTGTGGCGGGGAAGCGTTGACAGTAGGAGAATTTACCAATGGGCTCAGCGCCGGCAAATGGAAAATCCTTTTAAAATTCAATCTATGTGTTTGTCAAAAAACTTTTTGACGATTTCAGCCTCCGAGAAATAAACAGTACAATCAGCAAGCACCTGATAATCTTCATGTCCCTTCCCCGCAAGAAGAATTAAATCGCCTGGTTGTCGATTTTGCAACACAAAATGAACAGCTTCTAGCCTATTGGCAATTACCAAATATTCAACATTTTTAAGGCCCTTCTCTGCATCGCTAAATATCTGCGCCTCAGGTTCTTCCCGCGGATTATCGGAACTCAAAACAACAAAATCCGCATATGTTGCGGCAATCTTCGCCATCTCTTTGCGCTTTGAACGATCTCTGCACCCAGCGCATCCAAAAAGCAGCACCAACCTTCCCTTTGCAAATGGCTTAAAAGATTTGAGGATATTCAACAAACCACTCGGGCCGTGCGCATAATCACGGATCACCGTAACATCTGGCGCGGTATACACAACCTCTGCTCTCCCGGCAACCCCGCCACACTTCTCGAGTGCGGCAACAACCATCTTCATGTCAAAGCCTAATTGGATAAGAATACTAATCACCGTGAGTGCATTTTCAACAGAGAAGCTGCCAGGCATCCCAAAAACACAATGACAGGCATTTCCATTTGTTACAACCTGAAATTCAACTCGGTCTGCAAAGCAATTAATGTCCTTTGCAGAAACATCAGCGGGCGAACGCAAACCCACAGACCGGCAATCCTTCTGTTGATGAAAATTTGCAAACAATAACCTACCATAGTCGTCATCTATATTTACAATCACATTTCGTGAGGTATCCAAAAGCTTTCGTTTTGCCGCAAGGTAGCTATCCATATTCTGGTGATAATCCAGGTGATCATGTGTTAAATTTGTAAAAACCCCAACCTCAAACTCCAGCCCAAACAGTCGCTCTTGGGCCAGCGCATGAGACGAGGCTTCCATTACCACATAACGGCAGCCAAACCGCCGCATCTGCAGCAAAATAGCATTCAATTCATGCGCATCAGGGGTTGTGTATCTGGCGGGACAAACTATCCCTCCTATCTCATTCTGAATGGTGCCAATCAACCCAACCGGCTCATTAAGCAAGCAGCTCAGCACCCTTTTAGTTAGGGTGGTTACGGTGGTTTTTCCGTTTGTCCCCGTAACTGCAATGAGTTTCATCTTTTTTGCCGGCGAATTGAACCATTCTGCGCAAAGGCGCGCATACGCCTGCCTTGTATCCTTTACAACAATCTGATTTGGCACCCCAATATCGCGATTGCAAACAACAAGAATCGCACCCAACCTTATTGCTTCCTTGGCGAATTCGTGCCCGTCTGCATTCACCCCAGCAACACACACAAAAACAAAACCAGGCCCAATGTTTTTTGTGGAAACTGAAATCCCCGTCGCCACAGTCTTCAGCTTGCTTAGCAATTCTTCAAATTTCAGTTGCACATCTCTCCTTAAGCAAGCTTTTTTAACTTCAACTTTTTGCAACGCGTTTTTTCCTTGTCGTCGCATCCATGCCTATCTGGCGGCCACTCCTTCGCCGGCGCAGCAGAACGTTTCGTTGAGTGCCGCTGAGCGCTTTCCAAAACGATCATCATTCGTTCTGCCAGTGAGTTGTTGCCCCCACAACGACAGCAAATCGGAAGAACTTTCCCCGAAAAACCAACCAAGATGCTGGCGTCAGGGCTGATTGGTTGTCAGTGTTCATTGACATCGGCGCGATACACGAATTCAAGTTCAATAACTTTGCCTGGCTCAACCTTGCTGCCAGCAGCTGGGGTTTGTTTTGTGATGATAGCTTCCTCTTCTGGTGACTGTTTTTCTTGCTTCATGTCATAATTTAAATTCCTCTGGCGCAAAGTTTTTTTAGCATCGCTTAAAGATTTTCCAACCAAGTCAGGAACAGTAATCAGCGCAACCTCTTCTTTATCGGTAATCAATGTCACAATACCATCTTTTGGCACAAAAAGCCCCGGAGCAGGCAGTTGTGCAATCACTGTGGCTCCAATTCCGGAGATTTTGCAGACAAGATGTTGGTTGCTTATTTCCTCCTTCGCTTCCTTTACCTTCTTCCCTGCGAAGTTTGGAACCCGCACTCGATCAGGCAAAGCTCCTTTGTCTGTGGTCATTGGCTCTTCCTTCCTAAGGACGCGCAGACCATCTAATACACGACCGCCAACGGGAACGGCAGCAACAGCAGCAGAGGTGTCTGGGATATGTGGCTCGTCAAGCAGTATCAACATTGCCAGCTGCGGCTTTTCTATTGGGTAAAAACAGAAGAAGGAAAGAACAAAACGGGTAACCTCGCCATTTTCTTTCTTATCAATTTTTTCAGATGTGCCTGTCTTGCCGCCAGTTCGATGCCCCCTTCTAAAAGCCTGCCTTCCGCTACCTTCAGCAACCACACCTTCACAAGCTTCGGCAATCAAGAGAGATACCTCGGGGGAAACCACGCGCCTTTTTATTGTGCATTGATTGGATCCCGCGGTCCTACCATCAGCATCAACCAACCGATTAACCAAAAATGGCCTAACAAGTTTCCCGCCATTGACCGCGGCTGCTGCGGCAACGAGCAGTTGCATGGGTGTAACTTTAAAGGTCTGGCCAATCGAAGAGATCGCGAGCGCATGGGGGCTGAAAGTTTGTCTACTATGAAAAATGCCGATTGCTTCCCCTGGCAGGTCTATTCCGGTGCGTTCCGAGAATCCAAAGGCTCGAAAATATTTAATAAAATTATCCGCTCCCAAATCCATCCCTATCTTAACAAACGAAGGGTTGCAAGAGCGGACCAATGCTTCTTTAAAATCCAGCCCGCCATGTCCCCCACCCTTCCAGCATCTAATTTGACCACCACCCGCACTAATGCTGCCATTGCAACTAAAATGATCACCCCATTGTGCGGTGCCTTCCTCAAGAGCACTTGCCGCGGTAACCACTTTAAAAACGGACCCTGGCTCATATGGGTCAGAGATCGCCTTGTTGCGCCACTGCCAACTCAGCGCCATTGATATTTCTGCCTTTCGTTTTTCAGCATCTTCAATGCTTTGCACCTTTTCTCTTCTTGATTCATCTAGTATTTCAAAAGGCTTGTTTGGGTCGAAATCCGGCTTGTTTGCCATGGCCAGAACCTCTCCTGTGTTAATATCCATAATAATCCCGGTGACCTTGTCTGCCACGGCGTTATCAATAATCGCCTGGTTAAGGTGCCGTTCTAAAAGTGCTTGGATATTTGAATCTATAGTAAGTACCAAGCCGTAACCATTCCGTGCACTAACAACCTTTTGTGGTGAATCTAGCATGCCAGTTCCGCGGGCATTTGTGCTTTCAATCGATTTGCCGTCTGAGCCTCCCAGCTCTTTGTCGTAATACAATTCCAGGCCATCAAGCCCAACCTCATCGTTGCCAACGAACCCCAAAACATTTGCCAAAAAATTCCGCCGCAGGTAATACCGTTTTGAGCTGGGCTCCAGATAAATCGACCAAACACCATTATCTTTTTTGTATTTCTTTATCTTGTCGGCAAGTGGCTTTTCAATCCCTCTTTTAACAACCGCATAATAAGTTTCCTTTTCCAGCAGTTTTTTTATCCGATTTTCATCTTCATTTAAAAGAACCGCCAAATCCTTTGCAATTTTGCCTTTTTTGCTGGCTTCAGTATCTTTTGGTGAAAGCACAACATTCCAAACACGGGCGCTTTTTGCCAAAACATTCATGTGGCGGTCAAAGATCGGGCCACGCACAGGCCTCAAGGGCTTTATGGTCATATACTGCTTTTCCGCCATCTTTTTGTAATTCTGGTGCCTAATAATTTGTATGCACATTAACCGCAGAACAAGGCCACCAAAAAAGACAAAAACAAGCATAAACAGAACTATATTGATTCTAAGTTTACTGCTGCCAAATATTTTTATTCTATTTTTACTGATCCAAAATTTTTTTTAAAGAATGTAACTCCCTTTTTTTTAAAAAAAATCGACTCTGAACC
>JAIRZL010000042.1 GCA_031267245.1 Oscillospiraceae bacterium | reverse complement strand
AACCCATCGATCGTGTTGTGAAGCAAGGAGAGACCGTTGAGGATATTAGAACACAGTACGGAATGTCTGCGAAAGAATTTGCGGCATTAAATGGCGAATTGGCGAACATTAGAAGCGGTACGGCTGTTAAAGTTTTGGTTTGGAAGCCAGTTTTCGATGTTAAAATTGCGCGAAGTGAGATTGTGAAAGAGCAGATCCCATTTCGGAGTGTGAAAATCCCAAGCAAAAGTTATCCATTGGGAAAATCTTTCTGCAAAAGAAAAGGCATTCCTGGAGAAGCAGAAGTGACCTATAATGTTACATATGTTGATGGCGAAGAGGCGAGTAGGGTGGCGGTTTCGCGCCAGGTAATAACAGAGCCGATTGACGAACTTATAATTACAGGGTTGAAAAGCAAGGGCTATTTTGCGGCTTCTGGCGAGGGCTCAACGGAGATTGTGAATTCGCGCTTCATTTGGCCAATTGCCGGCCACGCTGGCAATATAACCTGCAGATTTGGTGGTGGGCACCGTGGACTGGATATTGCCGCACCTGCTGGTACGGTGGTTGTGGCTAGCGATGCGGGTACGGTAATTTTCTCTGGTTGGGAGGGTTCTTACGGCAAAAGCGTTGTAATACGGCATGATAACGGCAGTGTTACTCGTTATGCGCACAATTCAGAGATCCTTGTTCGCGCTGGCCAGTTTGTTTCTCAAAGTGGCGCAATTGCTATTGTTGGCAGAACAGGATTTGCAACAGGGGTGCATCTGCATTTTGAGGTTATTGCAAATGGTGTGCATAAAAATCCGCTGCGTTATATAAACTGATGCAATTTGCCAAGTTGGTTGTTTGAGTGTGCTCATTTTGTCTCTTCTGGCTGTTGTTGTTTTCTTGTTCGCAAATTGCCTCTACGCACCACCGGCGCGGCTACCACTCCCACTTTGCAGCGTGACGCTGCACCCATAATTCTTTAAAGAGCACGGTCTCTGATACTGGAAGGATTTCATCCTCGACGCATCAAATCTGGTCTCTCAAGAGAACTTCTCTCACCAGAAAACCCTTGCCTAGAGCATCAAATCTGAATGCCACTCAGTGGCCTGCACCCATAATTCTTTAAAGAGCACGGTTTCTGGCACTGGAAGGATTTCATCCTCTGAGAGTTGTTTGGCCGAATGGTGTGCCACTCATACAGATTAGTAATCAGCGCCAGCAATTATTTCAGTGGATCGCGGATCCGTGTTGCCCGATTGGCTCAGTGGTTGCTCATGCCAAAAGAGCCCTTGCTTAGGGCATCAAATTTGGCTGCCACTCAGTGGCCCGCACCCATAATCCTTTAAAGAGCACGGTCTCTGATACTAGAAGGATTTCATCCTCGGAGAGTTGTTTGGCCGAATGCCCTGCGCGACTCAGTCGGCCCAGTGGGTTGTGTTGTTGTTAGGCTATGAGTTGAGGGTTTTTGTTGTGGTCTCTGGTCCAGCTTTGATGTTGCTTTTGCTGTTGGTGTGGGTTATAATTAATGGCGGTGAATGTTTGTGCTGTGGTAGCTCAGTTGGTAGAGCAGCTGATTCGTAATCAGCAGGTCATGGGTTCGAATCCCATCCTCAGCTCCAATTGTTTTCATTGACATAGTGGATCACGTTGTTCATATGTTTTGCCGAAAGAGGGTTAAGACCGTTGATAAACGACAGGTTAAAAAAAATCGAAACAGAAGCCAAGACATGCATCGATCAAGCAGATAATTTGCAGGAATTGGAAATGATTAAGATAAAATATCTTGGTCGCAAAGGGGAGATAACATCCATCCTGCGTAGCGTGGGCTCTGCTGACGCAGAATTGAGGCCGGTGATTGGCAATCTCACGAATCAGGTAAAGATCAGAATAGAAGAACTTCTCAACCAAAAAATATCCATGCTAGAAGACCACGCGTTTGAAGATAGCCTACGGCAAGGAGGCTTGGATGTTACTCTTCCGGGTAAGGAGTTCAAAACCGGAACCAGGCACCCGATGAGAATTACACTCGATGAAATAAAAGAGATTTTTTTAAGTATGGGGTTCAGGGTTGTTGGTGGGCCTGAAATAGAATGGGATGTCTATAATTTCGACATGTTAAACATCCCCAAAGATCACCCGGCAAGGAATCAAGGGGACACCTTTTATATTACCGATCGGCTCACTTTAAGGACTCAGACTTCTTCTATTCAGGTTAGGCATATGTTGCTTCACAAGCCGCCGATCAGGATTGTTGCGCCAGGAAGGGTTTACCGAGTGGATGAAATGGACTCTACCCATTCGCCGATGTTTCATCAGTTGGAAGGTTTGGTTATCGACAAGGGCGTTACTTTGGGTAATTTGAAATACACCCTTGAAACTTTCTTTAATGCCCTTTATGGTGATGGCACAAAGATTCGTTTTCGGCCGCATCATTTTCAATTTACAGAACCATCAGCAGAGGTGGATGTTAGTTGTTTTTCCTGCGGGGGCAAAGGGTGCGGAATCTGCCATCAGGAGGGTTGGATCGAATCGCTTGGCTGCGGGATGGTTCACCCGAATGTGCTTTCAATGTGCAACATTAATCCAGATGAGTATTCTGGTTTCGCATTTGGCATGGGGCTGGAGCGGATGGCCATGCATAAATTTAAGATTGACAGCCTGAAACACTTTTTTGAGAATGATATTCGTTTCTTAAACCAGTTTTGATTTGCTTGCCAGCGAGCCGTTGCACCCATAATTCTCTTCAAGAGCACGGATTCTGGCACTGGAAGGATTTCATCATCCTCTGAGAGTTGTTTGGCCGAGTGGTGTGCCGCTCATACAGATTAGTAATCAGCGCCAGCAATTCTTTCAGTGGATTGCGGGTCCGTGTTCCCAGATTAGCCCAGCAAGGAATGCTTTTCTGTGTTTGCGCGTCCCCAAAGAGCCCTTGCTTAGAGCAACGAATCAGTAGAATAAAAAAGGGATTTATCCCAGGGAGAGGAATGTTTGGATGCTTTTATCTTTGAATTGGCTTGGTGATTTTGTAACAATAACCGACAAGATTGAAGATTTTTGCCGCAAGATGACATTTTCCGGCTCGAAGGTGGAATCGTTCGAGTGCCTTGCAGAGGACATAAGAGATGTTGTTGTGGGAAAAGTGGAGAAGATTTCTACGCATCCAGATGCTCAAAAGTTGGTTGTTTGCCAGGTGGATATTGGATCGAGCCACAATGTCCAGATTGTGACGGGTGCCACAAATTTATTTGAAGGGGCGATTGTTCCCGTTGCTGTTGATGGCGCCTGCCTTCCGGGAGATGTGAAAATTAAAAGCAGGAAGTTTCGTGGTGTGGAAAGCAATGGCATGCTCTGTTCCCTTGGTGAGTTGGGCCTTAATCATGCATTTTTCCCAACGGCGTCGGCAGATGGCATTTTGATAATTGAGGATCGTTGTGAGGTTGGGCAGGATATCCGGGATGCGTTGTTGCTGAAAGATACCGTTGTTGATTTTGAGATAACTTCAAACAGGACAGATTGCCTTTCGGTGTGGGGGCTTGCGCGGGAAGCTGCTGCAACTTACGGGTTGAAGTTTAATAAACCAGTTGCAAAATTTGAATTTTGTCCGGCAGATAACCTGAAGGTGGAAGTTGCACGGCCGGATTTGTGCCCACATTATATGGTAAAATACATCTCGGATGTTAACTTTTCTTTCTCGCCGTTATGGTTAAGGGCGCGGCTGAAAGCGGCAGGAATCCGCCCTATCAGTGGGCTGGTGGATATTACAAACTACGTGTGTATTGAAATTGGGCAGCCGTTGCACGTGTTTGATGCCGGTAAGGTTGCGGGGAAGATCATTGTGCGAACAGCGAAACCTAATGAAAAAATCGTAACATTGGATGGCGTTGTTAGAGAATTAGATGATTCGATGTTGGTTATTGCCGATGAGGAGAAGGCTTTGGCAATTGCTGGGGTTATGGGCGGCTTTGAATCCGGTGTTACAGAAGCCACCAGGAATGTGATATTTGAATCTGCCAATTTTAACCATGTTAGTGTGCGTCAGACCGCAAATGCTTTGGGGCTTAGAACAGAAAGCTCGCAACGCTTTGGGAAGCAAATGCCGTTCACTTGCGAAGATGGTTTGAGCAGGGCATGTGAGTTAGTAAAGCAGCTGGGGATTGCAGTTGTTGATAATTCTGCTGTTGATGTTTGTGCTGAAAGGCGTAAACCAAAGCATATTAAGCTTGATTGTAGCGCAATAAACAAGATTCTTGGTACTGACCTTGATCGTAAACAGATCGTTGAGACCTTGAATCGCCTTGATTTTGATGTTACAGATGACGATGATGTTGTGGTGCCTGATTTCCGGTTGGATATTGAAATCAATGTGGATCTTGCTGAAGAGGTCGCAAGAATTAAAGACTATAATGAGATCCAGAGTGTGCCTCTTTCCGGTGTTTACGGAGTTGCCCCAGAAAGGCAGCAGCAGTTTGAAGACCGTGTGGTAGAGCTGGTGGTGGCGGCTGGGTTCCACGAGGTGTTAACCTACACAATGGTTAGCCCAAAGCATTTCAATAGGCTGTGTTTGCCACCAGATGCCCCAGAAAGGGACTTTGTTGCAATAAAAAACCCGTTGGGAGAAGAAACATCTATAATGCGCACAACCACGTTGCCGTCTATGTTAGAAGCATTGGCATTGAATCATCGGCAGAAGAACGAAAAAGTTTTGTTATTCGATCTTGGCTGCGATTATATTAAATCGGAATTTGACGATGAAAATGGCAAAAGGTTAGTTGATGAACGGCAAATGTTAACAATCGGTGCCTATGGAAACGATTGCGATTTTTATTCCATTAAGGCCGTGCTTGTTAACCTTTTGGGCTGCCTTGGGATCAGTGGGCACGAATTCGCAAAAACGCCGGATTTGGCGTATGTGCATCCAGGACGCACTGCAACGATTTCGGTGGAGGGCTGTGTGCTCGGTTTTGTTGGGGAATTGCACCCAACAGTTGCTAAAAATTACGATCTACCAAAGGGAACATTGGTGGCGCGGTTGAATATGCGGGATATGTTTGGGTTGTCTACTTCAAAGGTATATACACCAATCCCCAGGTACCCTGCAGTTTTGAGGGATATTGCTGTGATATGTGATGTTTCGATGCCAGCGGCAGAAATAGAAAAGACAATTCGCGATGTGGCAAAGGACATGCTCGTATTGCTTAGGTTGTTTGACGTCTATACTGGTGATCAGATCCCAGATGACAAGAAGAGCGTGGCCTATGAATTGCATTTTCAGTCTAAAGTGAGAACATTAAAAGATGAAGAGGTTGACAAGTTGATGGTAAAGATCATCCGCGCATTGGAAGATAAGCGTATTACGTTAAGATAATTGAAAGATAATTGAAGAAGCAATGGGTCTTGTTGCGCGCAGCTTAGCTTTTTCCGCTGAGTCCTGATTGTTAGTTGTGCTGCTATTTCCTGCCGGCACGGCAATTTCGACAGAGACAGACGGTTTTGGCCTTCGTATAATACTTTTTACCTCTAACCAGGGTTGCTGCCAGGATTACTCGAAGTATTGTTGTTTTTCGACCCTGTTGCTGGATGGAGGGGTATTTCTGCCGCCGCAGCCCAGCAGCATCGTCGATGGCGCTCCTTGATTGTGTCCAACGGCGGTCTCTAGCGTTTAGGAGCCTTTTGGGAGTGAAGCTTTCTTTGTGGAGCACTCAATAGTGGCCACAATTCGGTATCGTCGATGGTTTTTTTGTTCCTGCCAAGTGGTAATTTTCCAAAAACTGAAAGTGTGTGCTAGCGGGGAAGTTTTTTCTTAACGCACCAATGAACAGCTGATGTGGTCCAGACCTCTTTGTTCCATCTATCGTACAACACTTTTTACTCACAGTACGGTTGTTTTTCGGCCATGTTGGCCCGTTTGTTTAATATGGTTGCTCTCACAACCCGTGCCAGAAAAGGGCTTTTGGCAGTGGAAAAGATTTTCCATGTGTGCCAATTCGAATGCCACTATGAAGAAATCTTCGGGAGGCGAATCTTTGTTAAACTATCCCTCTGTGTTGTTGGTTGGTGTTGTTTGTGACAACGTCTTGCTTGTTCATGGTGTTGGCATAAAAAGATTAATTGGCAAGTTGGAAGGGAACTCGGAGAACACTATGTGGCGGGATATATGCTTGCTGCCGGCGCTATCGATTTTGCTGTTTCTGGGCTTGTATGCCGCAAGGCTTGTGTTTGGGCTGCATATCACTTTGCTGCCTTTGTTTTTATTTTTTTTTAGTGTGGTGAATTATTTCTTTTTAAGTTTAATTGTAAGGGTCTTGCCCAGAAGAGCACGAGTCAAGCAATTTCATGTTTTAGCAGCTGCCTTTGATCCTGTGGTTTGGGGAGTAAACTTGATTTGTCTGAGCAGGCAGTGCTCAATCTTTTATGGAATATATTTCTTGGTTGCCGGAAGTGTGTGGTATGTTGTCTTCTCAAATCTGGTTTCTTACAACATTAAGCAGTTGGGAAACAACAATATCCCTTCTTGTTTCAAAGGCGCACCGGTATTGTTAATATACATCGGACTTTTTTCTTTGGCGTTGTATGGGTTTGGTGGTGGCTAGATTTCTATTTAAAAGGTACGATTTGGGTAAATTATGAAACTAAAAAAACATCTTCTGTGGTTGTTAGGCTTCTTTCCTTGTATCCTGTTGTCAGGTTGCGGGCAGCTTAATTTAAATGTGCGAGAAATGATGTGTCCGCCGGTACTCTCTGAGGAACAAAAAGGGTTGCAAGAGGCTCTTAAAGAATACGTGAAAGGCCATAAAATCAATATGGTTTACCCGCGAACAGGGAAGTACACATCGCCGTTTATTCGACCGGTTGACATGCCAACTACCGTGTTTGTTCTTTATTCAACAAAAGAAGAAGAGAAGCGAATGGTTACCAAGATGGCAATGCTTAAAAGAGGCGCGGAGCAATGGGCGGTTGTTTCTGCTATTGATATCACCGAAGGTTATAATATTTCAGTTGAGGAAGTCGGTATTCATAAGTTAAAAGAAACTGGCAACAAAAATATCATAGTTAGCTGGCAAACTCAAGGAAAGAAAGCAAAAGAATTTAAGATTTTTGAATGCACCGAGGAATTGCAAGAGGTTTCGTCGAGTTTTGATTTTGTTGATAAGTTGGAAGCGGATATCGACGATGATGGGTGCATTGAGATTGTTTTTGTGGACCGCGGCGCTGGTTATCTCCCAACGCTTTATGTGTTGAAATGGGATGGCAACAACAAAAACCCATGGCGTGTATGCTCTGTCGGTTTGAAGCAGCATAAATCTGTTTTGGAGCACAGTAGGCTAATTTTGGGACAGATAAAAGGCGGCGAGAAAGTGGTGTGTATAGACGAGATTGTCTATAACGAAGACTCTAAATCTGAGGGGCTGATTACCGAAGTTGTAGCTTTGCATGGTAAGAATCTGCGCAATCTAATTTGGCTTGAGGATGGCTATGATCTCACAGACGCAACGTTTAGAGATAAAAATGTTGCTATTCTTGGTGTGGATGGTGATGGGTTCCTTGCGGTGCCAAGCGAGCCGCATGTTCGCAATCCGGTGGAAACAGACGCATCCACACTTAAATTGATTAGTTGGGGCGATATTATTACTGAAGACAAAAAGCCAACTATCTTGATGAACAGATTGGCGCTAGTCAACTTAAGCACGCCATATAACTTTCGCCTGCCAATGCCTTGGTGGCGCACGGGATCAACGGCGAGCATGAACAGGGATGTCGAGTTGAATGTGAAGTGTATGTACAGTGAATATGAAGATGGCAATACTTTAACCATATCCACGCTTGACAAAGGTGAAAAAATATTGATGATATATGTTGTTCCTCGTGGCTCTAAGGCAAAGCAAGTAATGGATATTCATTTAGGCGTGTTCGGAAAATACGGTTATTTTGCTCGTATCTATAATACAGATACGCCAGTTGAAATATCTGAGGAGGAATTAAGAGAGTTGTTTGTACCTGGCAACAATTGGATGAATCTGGGCAGATGACGGGCAATGGGTTAAGCCCGGGCCATGGAGCGGCTTTCACATTATTGGGCCATGGGGAAACGTTTCCCCATGGCAAGCCACCAATCAACATACCATGTTTGCCTCAAGCTTGCTGTGTAGTGGTGTGGCAAGTAAAAAACATTCCTTCCTTGGTGGATTAATCTGGGAGCAGCGCTATGTTTGTTGGCGAGCAAATGCCATTGGAGCTTAGGCAATCTTGGCTCGCGTGGTTTCAGCCCCACTTTGACATTTGGTTTGTGGCCCGGTTGTTGCGCGTGAAAGCTTTTTGTGTGTTACTTCTGATCTGATTTCAAATTGGGATTGCAGAAATTAATATTTTTTGCTATACTACGTTTGTTGAAATTTTTGGAGAGGTTGTTGTAATGTTTAATGTTAAAAAACTATTGATCTGTGCTTTTATTGTGGTTGGTTTGTTTTTGGGAAGCTTGATTGCTTTTAATTTGTGGAGGAAACGGGCACAAAAATCCGTGCCAGTTGTGGAACAAGTAGAAATAGAAGAATCCGCTCAAGAATTGATGGAGGATATGATACCTCGCCCGGTGCTGTTACCAAAACTGGAAGCGGCACAGGAAAAAAATAAAGATGTTGTTGCTTGGATTTATGTGCCGGGAACAAACATCGATTTTCCGGTGATGCAGAGCGACAAAGACTATACCAGGCAATCACCGAGGGAAGAATTTTACTTGCACCATGACGAAAATGGCAAACGCAGCCTTTCTGGGAGCATTTATACGCATAAACAAAGTGTCCTTAGTTCTCGCGAAAGTCTTTCGCGCAATCTATGGTTGAATGGCCATAGTATGGAAGAAGATATGAAAAAGAATGCAGCTTCTCAACGCATGTTTGCGCAGGTGCACAAATTTTTCGATGCACGCTTTGCGTTCAGAACCCCGTATTTTTTTATTGCCATTCCTGGAGAAGTTTTGGTATACAAGGTTTTTGCTGTGTTCATAACAGAAGTGCCGTATAGGAAGCATAGTCCGCCTGGGGCTTTCCTCTTTTATTCCTCGGATTTTCCAAGGAATAGCGATGGGCCAAACTTTAAGGGCGGAGATGGTTCCGGCCCAGCACCACTTAGCCCAGAAAGCGGATTGAGTTGGACGCAGGTTCTTGCAAACGAAGCGAAGCTTCGCTCGCTCTATAATTACGAGGATGTGCCAATTGGCCCAGATGACAAGGTGGGTACGTTGTCGACCTGCACATATGAATATGGGAGCACGGGTTCTGCCAATTGCGAAACAACTGCGTGCGTTGTGCAGGGTATTTTAATTTCAAGGGATGAAAAACTTCGTGACAAGGCGCGTTTACGCAAAAATCCAAATCCAAAACCGCCTCAAGGATTGCCAAATCCAAGTGTCAAGGTTGTGTATGAGGCCCACGGTGATATACCGGATGATATTGCTGAGAGCGAGGGAGAGGCTGCATTTGCAGGTTGAATCTTGCGTTGCCATGATTCCTTTGTCCGCCTAAAAGCGGACCAACATCGCGCCCGCCCGCCCTTGTTATCGCCTTTTGTGTTGACTTCTGAGCGCGAACCATGACGATTGTTTTTTATACTTCCAATCCTGCGCCATTTGTTACATGCCAATGGGCGAGACTTGCCGCGTTTATTCAGTAGATTGTTCTTCTTTTTACGTGGGCCCAGCAGCGAACTCGCCGTTGGCTATGATTGTTGATGTTGGCAGAAATTGGTGATCTGCCGCAACAATGCTCTCTTTCTCGGTCTTGTCCCGAAGCTAGGGGGAGGCCTTGCCCAGGAACAAAGAGCTCCACATGAGACGGGTATTGAGCCTACTTTTGTCATTCCCGAGCAAGTTCCCCGGCCGCGTGGAATACCAGCCCTGCTAGTGAAAATTTGAGAATTAGTTCGGCCGGCAAAAAGCCAATTCCTGCAAAAAAGCAACGCTATAGCAGCGCTGATGCAAAAGGTAACAACAAACAGTGTGCCGCCTGGCGACTTCTGGCTACCGGCCTTGCGTGTTTTCTGTGGTAAATAAAAAAAGAGCAACCTCAAAATAGAGGCTGCTCTTTTTCTGTGCCTGGTCTTAATACATGCCACCCATCCCAGGATTTGGCATTGCCGGCGCTGGATTTTCTTCTTTCGCCTCTGCAACCAGCGACTCTGTTGTTAGGATCATTGCAGCAACAGAAGCGGCGTTTTGAAGTGCACTTCTTGTTACTTTTGTTGGGTCAACAATACCTGCCTCCATCATGTCTACATATTTTTCGTTGTAAGCGTCAAACCCAAAGCCAACTTTCTTTGATTCTCGAATCTTTTCCACAACGATAGATGGCTCAAAACCAGCATTCAGGGCGATCTGACGTGCAGGCTCCTCCAATGCATTAAGAACTATTTTTGCGCCTATCTTCTCATCGCCGTCCAGTGTTTGCAGTAACGCCTCAACGGGAGTGCGCGCATTAATCAACGCCGTGCCACCACCAGGCACAGTACCTTCCTCTATTGCTGCTTTTGTTGCTGCAAGGGCATCTTCAATCCGCAACTTCTTTTCTTTCATTTCTATTTCTGTTGGCGCGCCAACTTTAATAACGGCAACCCCGCCGGAAAGCTTTGCCAACCGTTCCTGCAGCTTTTCTTTGTCGAAATCAGAAGTGGAACTTTCGATTTGTGCGCGAATTTGAGCTATCCGGCTCTGCACTTCGGTTTTGTTCCCTTGCCCATCAACGATAATTGTGGTATCCTTTTGAACTTTAATCTGCTTTGCGCGCCCAAGCTGCTCCAGGGTGGTGCCTTTAAGCTCAAGGCCTAGCTCCGCCGAGATCACCTCGCCGCCCGTTAAAACGGCAATGTCTTTGAGCATTTCTTTTCGCCGATCCCCAAAGCCTGGTGCCTTGATTGCAACACAAGTAAAGACGCCTCGCATTTTGTTAAGAACTAGTGTGGCTAAGGCCTCACCGTCGACATCTTCTGCAAGGATTATTAGCGCTTTGCCCGTGCCGGCCACCTTCTCAAGCAACGGTAAAATATCTTGAATAGAACTTATCTTTCGGTCTGTGATGAGTATATACGCGTCTTCTACCCGGGCTTCCATCTTTTCGGTGTCTGTTGCCATATAAGGAGTTAGATAGCCGCGGTCAAACTGCATACCTTTAACTACTTCGCTGTAAGTTTCTGCTGTTTTGCTTTCTTCAACGGTGATAACACCATCTGCGGTTACCTTTTCCATTGCTTCGGCAATCAACTTTCCAATGACCGCATCGCCAGCGGATATTGTTGCCACCCTTTCAATGTCTGACGTGCCAGACACTGGTTTTGAGTTTTTTTTGATGAAATCAACAGCGCAGGCAACGGCTTTTTCTGTGCCTTTTTTAATAATAATAGGGTTCGCTCCGCTGGCAACAACTTGCATTCCTTCTCTAACTAA
>JAIRZL010000051.1 GCA_031267245.1 Oscillospiraceae bacterium | reverse complement strand
TAAGGGGTCAAAACTGCCGGCCCCGGTAAAGGCAACGTCGCGCTGGGCATTCTCATCAACGGCGACGCAGTAAGGGGCACCTACGCGGGCGTCGGCATTGTCAACACGCCACGTCGCCCGCGAGTCCGCCAGTAAACGCCGAAACATAAATCTAACAGAGGCCAGCGGCTGTCGCTTAGTGCCCCAAACCAAAATCCACGGCCTTTTATTTTTGCCTAGTTTGCGCAAGGGGCAACGCTGCCTACCCCTGGAAAAAGACAGAGCCACCCAGATCTGCTATCCCCTGCGCCAACCGGTGTAGCGATATCCCGCCCTGGTGGCCGGATTGCAAACCTGCCGCGTCGCAACACGGCCTAGCAGAAGCAAAGCAACATCAACCTCCCCGCAGAAAAGACCTTGCCATTACAGCTACGGCTCACACAAGCCAATTGCGCTTGTGGAGGACAGCTTTTCTCAAGAGCCAAAAAAGCCAAGCGCAAACAAAAAAAGGAAGGACGGTATGCGCTCTCATCAACGGCGACAGCGGCAACAGTAGCAACGTAGGAGTCGGGATTGTCAACTTCCCGCGTCGCAACACGGCCTAACGGAACGCGCGCAACATCAACGGCATCGAGCAAAAGAACAGACAAAGACGCGCCCCACAAAAATCCACATATCGCTAACGAAAACGAGCCAAAGCTGGTGGCTTGATCTCCGCCGAAAGTGTCGAGATACCAGAAGACAAACCAACACCAACAATCACCCACCAACACAAGGCGGTGTCTGCTTGCTGTTCTCGCAACAACGCACACTCGGCGATTCGGGCTATGGCAACAACCGTAATAGGCCGATTGTCAAACCCTTTTTGTCTGGCACGTTTTTTAATTAAAAAGCAAAAAACAATCCACAACCGCGAGCCACGAAATAGCGACCTTCCGTTTGCGGATTGCCTTTGTGGCTAGTCGGATGGCAGACAGACAGATTCAGCGCGTCTTCTGTATCTTTTTGACCAAGAAAACCCCGATCATCATAATTACTCCAGCAACCAGCAACACAACAAAGACATTCTGCAAAAATCCAGCAACAAGATAACCAACGGCAGAACCAGCAGCAACAATAAGAGCATACGGCATCTGGGTTCTAACATGGTCAAGGTGATCACAACCAGCACTGGTAGAGGCCAACACGGTCGTGCTAGAAATAGGCGAAACATGATCACCAAAAACGGAACCAGCCAATGTGGCAGCAATTGCAACAACAAGGATACCTTCTGGCATGTTGGCGCAAAGATTCACAACAACCGGAATAAAGATACCAAATGTCCCCCAAGAAGTACCGGTTGCAAAAGACAAAAGGCAAGCAACAACAAAAACAACAAATGGAAAGATCTGAAAGGGGATTGCCGCCTTTAACATATTCTTAACAAACAAACCCATATTCAAATATTCTTCTCCGCAGATATTGCCAATAGACCATGCTAAAATCAATATCAATATTGCAGGCAACATGGTTCTTATGCCGCCGATAACAGCCTCCACAAAAGTTTTTAGCGATAGTGATTTAGAGGGCACAACCAAAAAAAACGCACTAAAAATCGAAAGAAACCCACCCAAAACCAAAGCTTGGCCCATATTAGCCTGCTCCAACGCCTTTAGTATGCTTACTTCACCATCAAAATAGCTGCCTGTTTTTAGCACATACAGCGCAGAAGAAACTAGCAACACAACAATCGGCAAAATCATATAAATAATCTTGCCATGTTGGCTTATTTTTATCCCTTCAATGGAATCCGTTGTCGCCTTTTCTGTGTAGCCCCCATTGGCTTCCGCTTCTGCCTCACACGCGGCCATCCTCCCAAGTTCAAAACGACTAGCCGAGAAAAAAAACACCATAACAATTGTTAGCACAGCATATAAATTAAAAGGGATTCCCTTAAGAAAAACACTCATCGGGGCTTGAACTCCGCTTTGGGCCAACAAGGCAACAATAACAGCCGCCCAGCCAGAAATCGGGCAGATGACCGAACTTGGTGCCCCGGTGGAATCCAGCAGATACGCAAATTTTTGAGGCGAGAGCTTATGTCTCTCGGTCACAGGCTTCATGATCACGCCAGAAGCAAGAAAATGGAAGAAATCATCAACACAAAACAATAGCCCGCACAAACAAACCATAAGCTGTGCCTGCCGTTTTGTTTTAATATGTCTCCCCGCCCAGTCACCATAAGCTTTTGCACCGCCGGCAGCCGTCAAAACAACAACCAAGCCACCTAACAACCCTAAAAAGATCAGAATATTAACGTTTTCCACATCAGCCATGCCCGCCCCGATCGCTGCTAAAATGGTTTTTAAGCCTAAAAACAAGTCCCCGCGTGAAAAAACCAACGCCCCAACAAAGGTTCCCATGAACAACGAGAAAATAACCTCCTTTGTCACCAAAACCAAAAAAAGCGCAACAACAGGTGGAGCTATTGAAATCCAGCCGTAATCCAAACCAACTTCACTCCCCGCTATTCTTCATCTTCATCTGTTTTTACTTGCTCTGGTGGCACCTTTGCCAGATCAATCACCTTGCCTTTTTCATCTACTCTCATTAACCGCACCCCTTTTGAGACCCTGGAAATAATCCTAATATCCGAAACCTGAATGCGAATCATTGTGCCATCGTCTTTTATGATAATAACATCGTCTTCAGCAGAAACCACCTTAACCCCCGCAACCAAGCCCGTTGCCTTCGAAACTTTATAGTTGCAAACCCCTTGGCCTCCTCGTGCCTGTGACCGATATTCAGAAAGCTTTGTGCATCGCCCAAGCCCCTGCTCTGTGATAGTAACAATCAATTGCTCTGCGGAGGTTATATCCTGCATCCCAACAATCACATCGCCAGCAGCAAGCGAGATCGCGCGAACCCCCCTTGCCGTTCGCCCAACAACACGGACATCCTGCTCTTTAAACAGAATCGCCTTTCCTTTTTTTGTTGCAATAAAGATGCCTGCATCACCATTCGTCAAAGAAACCCAACCCAATTCATCGTCATCATCAAGGTTGATAGCAACCAGCCCGTTCTTTCTAACATGCCGATAATCCAACAACCTTGTTCGCTTTATAACTCCCTTTTTGGTCACCATAACAAGATGTTCGCTGCTCAACGCATCTCGAATTTTAATTGTTGCCGTTACTTTCTCCCCCTGCTCCAAAGCAAGCAAATTAACAATATTTGTTCCCTTTGAAATCCTGGAACATTCCGGAACCTGATAACATTTCAACCTAAAAACCTTCCCTTTGTCTGTAAAGAAAAGGATATATTCATGAGTCGAGCAGACAAAAAGGTCTTCAACAAGGTCCTCCTCCTTGCGAGTCATCCCTGCAATGCCTTTGCCACCGCGCTTTTGCACCTTATACACCTGTGCGTGTTGCCGCTTTATATAGCCAAAACGGGTCATTGTAACAACCGATGTCCGCTCCTCTAACAGGTCTTCAAACCCAACATCACCGTCATAAACCTCAAAGCCCGTTTTTCTTTCGTCTGCGAATTTTTCTTTGATAGCAAGAAGATCTTCTTTAACCACAGAAAGAATCTTCGTTCCATCTGCCAAAAGCGCTAAAAGCTCTTTTATTTTCTCCTGAACTTCCAACAACTCATTCTCAATTTTTTCTCTCTCTAACCCAGTTAACTGCCCCAACCTCATTGCAACAATTGCTGCAGACTGAATCTGACTCAACGCAAAACGTTTTTCCAACCTCTCTTTTGCTTCGCTTACAGATTTCGACTGTTTGATCTCTTTTATAATCTCGTCGATATTGCCAATGGCAATCATCAAACCCTCAAGAATATGCTCCCGCTCTCTGGCTTTTTTCAACTCGAACTTTGCCCTGTTTGAGATTATCTCTTGTTGGAAAACAATATAATAATCCAGCATTTCCTTCAAGTTTAAAACCCTGGGGATGCCGTTTACCAACGCCAACAAAATAACTCCGACTGTCTCTTGTAATTGGCTAAACTTAAACAATTGGCTAAGAACAACCTGAGCAATGGCATCCCTCTTCAACTCAACAACAATACGCAAACCTTCGCGATCTGATTCATCTCTTAGATCAGAGATCCCTTCTATTCGTTTCTCTTTCACAAGATCCGAAATTGTTACCAAAAGTCGGCTTTTATTCACCATATATGGGATTTCCGATATAATTATCTTTGTTTTTTCTTTTTCTGATTCCTCAATCTCTGCCCGAGCTCTCAATTGCAGCTTTCCACGCCCGGTTCGGTAAGCCAAGTTTATGCCAACAGAACCCAAAACAACCCCACCAGTTGGGAAGTCTGGCCCTTTAACAAACCCAATCAAATCATCGATACTTGCATCCGGGTGATCAATTAGGTGGCAAATAGCATCCACAACTTCCCCAAGGTTGTGTGGTGGGATATTGGTTGCCATACCAACAGCAATACCAGAAGACCCGTTAACCAGCAAGTTTGGGAACCGTGATGGCAACACAGATGGTTCCCGCAACCTGTCATCGTAGTTAGAAACGAAAGAAACTGTTTCTTTTTCGATATCTGTTAACATGTGCATCGAAATTTTGCACAGCTTTGCCTCCGTGTATCTATATGCCGCAGGTGGATCCCCATCAATTGAACCAAAGTTTCCATGACCATCAATCA
>JAIRZL010000058.1 GCA_031267245.1 Oscillospiraceae bacterium | reverse complement strand
CGAGGAAGCTGAGGAGCGTTCCGTTTTGTTGCGGATCAAGAATCGGTTAATTGCCGCCTTCCTTGGAGAATGTTATGTGACTTATCATTAGGGATGCGATGCTTGACAGCAGTTAGAGTACGCGTCACGCTGGTTGCTGAGAGTGAGTCGGCGCGGCAAGAGCGCCTCCGTGTAGCCCAGGAACGCAAAGCAGAGCAGGAGCGGCAGTCACTCTGGTTTCGCTTCAAGGCTGCTTGCTCTTCTCTTACCGGTAGATGAGAAGCCGCTTAGGAATAATTAATCTAATGGCCCATTAAAATAGGGCAATTAAAATAAGGAGAAAAGAACATGAACATGAAAAGAAACGGTAAAAAAGTTTTGGCATTGGCTGTTAGCTTTGCTAGCGTTGTTTCCGCAGCTTCTGCTGTTGGGCCTAGGCAGGCTGTGCAGGCCAAATATGATGAGCTGCGTAGAGTGGTGAGAGAATCAACTAATAGAGCTGTAGAGCTTTGTGTGCAGAGAGGCCTTTCGAGCCAGGAAGTAGCAGAAGTAAGGCAAACCAGCGCGCTGCAAGTGCTGAGAGTCCTAAACGAATTGGACCGCCAGCAGCAGGAGGAGGCACGTCGGCAGCAGACAGTGTGGGGTCGCACCTGTCGTTTTTTTGCTTCCTTTTTCGGGAGATAGGGTGCGAATAACTAGTCCATGAAGCAATTTGCAATAGTTTCTCACATTTTCAATTTTCGTGCTATTCGTACATCATTTCTTAAGTGATTTGATTGTATTGAGCAGCGCTGCTAACGGGATTAATTGGGGACCATATGATTAAGGTGTCACCAAGAATGGCAAAGATGGCAAAAATAATACTTTCCATCTATGTTGTTGCCAAATGTGTGCTACCATTTGTAATCTGTGGTCCCCGCAGTTTCTTAAATGCCCTTCTGGCAAAGTAGTAATATGTTTGGCAAAGGACGGCTGCGTCCTCTGTTGTTAGTTTGCTGGTCGCCTGGGCCAAAACAGTTCCGAGAAACATGGCTACTGCTGCGCTGCACGCTTTGCTGGTTGACGGCAACGGCTGCCGGCAGTATAATTTAGGAAGGTCTCGTTATGATGCTGGCTTTGGGTGGGTATGGCGGAATAGGCAGACGCGCTAGCTTCAGGAGCTAGTGAGTAAAATCGTGCAGGTTCAAGTCCTGTTACCCACACCAGTTTTGTTCTTGCTTTGTGTGGCTGCGATTTGGGATCGATGGAGCCAATTTTTTGTGGAAGAGGAAGGCTCATTACAGTAGATGCAATATACGCTTTGGTGGTGCCTAACTCGGTGGGTGGTTTTTGTGAGGTTCAAAAAAGCGATTCTTCCGAATAAAAAGTACGTGAGAACGGGAAGTTTTGTGCGGCATATGCCTCGTTTTTTGGGAGGCTGGCGGTGGGAAATTGCGTTGCGGTGGTTCTTTGGTTGTTTGCGGAGTAATAAGAGGTTTTGAGCGAATTTGATGGCAAAGATATTTGTTGGGAATAACCCGTTGCGGGGCACCGTTGAGGTCCCTTCGTCGAAGAGTATTCTGCACCGCGCGTTAATTATGGCTGGGTTTTCTTCTCGTTGTTGTCGAGTTGTTGGGGTTAATCTGTGTGGCGATGTGGAAGCCACAATTGCTGTTTTAGAAGCGTTGGGCGCAACGGTTGAAATCCACGGCAATGCGTTTTTTGTGCATCCTATAAGTGGCTGGGTGAAAAAGAAGCGCGTGGAGATTAAAAACATTAAGTCTGGCAGCACGTTTCGATTCTTTACAGGTATTTTTGCCGCGTTAGGATTAAATGCGGAGTTTAGCGGAGAAAAGCAGTTTCTTAGCAGATTATGCAGCAAAGATATTGAAGAATTGCAAGAGTGGGGTATCACCTGCAATGTTCACGGCAATAGCATCTTTACATCTGGGAGATTGGCTGGCGGCGACTATAGAATAGCTAGCCAAACGACTTCGCAATTTATTAGCGGATTGATGATGGCGCTGCCATTGGTTGGTTGCAGCGGCCGGTTGGAAATTAGCCAAGATCAAGAATCTTTTCCTTACATTCGGCTAACAGCAAAGGTTATGGCGTGCTTTGGTGTGCCGGTGCAGGTTACAGATAGCGGCGTTGTGTGTATACCAGCGGCAGGATACCAAGCGCCTGCGGAATTCGTCGTGGAAAAGGATTTTTCTGCGGCTGCGTTTTGGCTTGTTGCAGCTGCTTTGGGTGCAGATATAACGGTGCGGCTTGCCCGCGATTCAATCCAAGGTGACAGCACGATCCTTTTGTTATTGCAACGGCTTGGAGTTGTCTTGCAAGCCTCCGGCGAGGAAGTTTGGTGCCTTGATCGAAAGTTCTGTGGTGGGCAGCTGGATGGCAAAGATGTTCCTGATTTGGTGCCGATTTTGATGGTTTTGGGCGCGTTAATGGATGGGCAACATTTGCGGATTTGCAACGTTGATCGATTACGGTTCAAAGAGAGCGACCGTATTTCGGTGATGATTTCTAATCTGAGGGCAATTGGAGCCAAGATAAGATATGTGGATGGCGTGCTGGTTGTTGAAGGGCAAAAGAGACTACCAGGTGGCGTTGTTAAGAGTTTTGGTGATCACAGAGTGGCGATGTCTGTGTGCATTGCAGCGTTAGGTTGTGAAGCAGGGGTGGAGATAGATGAGCTTGATTGTGTGAGGAAGTCTTACCCTGGGTTTGTTGATGATTTTTTGAATTTGGGTGGAGTGATTCGTGGCATATAGCTTTGGCGGGAACCTGATTGTAACCTTGTTTGGGGAATCGCATGCGGCGGCAGTTGGCGTTGTGTTAGACGGGCTTCCTGCTGGGTTTGAAATTGATTTTGACGAGATAGACAATCAACTCCTTCGCCGGAAACCAGCGGCATCTCCGTTCTCTTCTCAACGAAAGGAATCGGATGCATATAACATTCTTTGTGGGCTGGGCAATGGCAAGACAACGGGCGCGGTGCTGGCTGTAATGTTCAAAAACAATGATGCAGTGAGCGAAGATTACGTTTCTTGGTTGCCGCGGCCGAGCTCGGCCGATTATGTTTCGTGGATTAAATATGGCGGGAACGGCCTGGCTGGTGGAGGGCAGTTTTCTGGGCGGTTAACCGTTGGATTGGTTTTTGCTGGGGCTGTTGTGAGGCAGATTCTTGAGCGGCGTTGTGGGGTGGAGATTTGCAGTCATGTAAGTCGCGTTTACTTGCATGATGATGTGCGATTTGATGCTTGTGAGATTCCCGCAGAATTGAAGAAGCGTTTGCGGCTGGATCCAATGCCGGTGATTGATGATGCCGCCCGCGCGAACTTTTTGCAAGCATTGAAAATTGCTAAAAGTGAAAATGACAGTTTAGGCGGGTGCGTTGAGGTTGCCATCTTGGGTGTGAAGGCCGGCGTTGGTGGTCCGTTATTTAATTCTATTGAAAGCAAGATTTCGGAAATGTTTTTTGCGATTCCGGCGGTGAAAGGGATCGAATTTGGCAATGGCTTCGGGTTAACTAAGTTGAAGGGTAGCGAGGCCAATGATTCGTTATATTACGACGGGGATTCTGTGAAAACAAAAACGAATAATTGTGGTGGCATTTGTGGTGGGCTTGCAAATGGGATGCCTATTGTTTTTAATGTGGCGTTCAAACCGGTTCCTTCCATTGGTAAAGAACAAACTACGGTGAATCTGCAGACCAAAACGGATGCGGATGTAAAGATTTGTGGGCGGCATGATGTTTCTGTTGTGACACGTGCGGCGGTTATTGCCGAATCGGCGGCGGCATTGGTGATGGGGAATTACTTGTTTTTTGTGGCGTAAACCCAGCCACTTGCCTTCTATAGCAACGGTTTTGGTTATGCCGGCAAGTTTGGGCGCGCGTTGTTTTTCTTGCTTTTGTTTGGCACTAGGAAAGGAGTGCTTTGGTTTTTTTGGGGGTGATGCTGTGTGGATGGGGGCGGCAAGGCGGTGTTGTAGCTTTCTGCTTGTTTGTTTTTTTTGTGGGGGCGTCTGTTGTTGCTCGGCTACAGGAAAGCACGTGGTAGGCCGCAAAAAAAAAGAGAGCTTTGGTTTGGCGCATGAACTTTACAGCGTTGTGGATCGTTCTCGAATTTCGCAGGAGGAGGCCCGTGGTAATGCGTGGCGAGAAAACATGCAGCCTTTGCAGGTGGAGGCAGTCGCGTTTGATGGACGGCAGCTGGCTGGGTCGATCTTTCTGCGAATACCAGCAGGCAACAACTGGTTGATTGCTGTACACGGGGCTTTCTGCACGCGTGCAGATGTTTTGGGTCGTGGGGCCGATTTTTATGGTTTGGGTTTTAATTTGTTGCTTGTGGACAGCAGAGGTTGCGGCGTTAGCGAAGGGGTGCAAACCTTTGGGTACTTTGAGCGATTTGATGTTGCCGCCTGGATCCAAAAAATAATTGCGATGGACCCAACCGCGCAGATTGTGCTTTACGGGATTTCCGCTGGAGGAGCGGCCGTTGTCATGGCTGCTGGAGATGGACTCCCTCCAAATGTGAAATGCATAGTCACAGACAGCATGTACAGCGACATTGCTGCGGTTGGTGCCAACATTTTTGAGGAGGCTTCCACGCCACTGCTTAAATTCGCTGCGTGTTGTCGAGGCCTACCAAAATGGCGAATCTTTCGGAAGGCGGCAGAGGATAGCCGTAAGCACACCGATAAATCGGCTACTTGCTCCCGATTGGAGGCTTCTTTGTTTGCCGTGGGAAGGTGGTTGGCTGCAGCGGAAAGCAACCCGAGTTTTTCACCTGTGACACAGCTGGTGAAAAGCGAGACGCCAATTCTAATTATTCAAGGGGAGCAGGATGCTGTGACGTCGGTGCAAAGTGCAAGAGCTATTTATACTGCGGCAGCTGGACCAAAAGAGCTGTGGGTGGTTCCTTTGGCGGGTCACAACGAAGCATACGAAACTAACCGGGAGGAATATGTGAGGCGATTTGCCGAATTTACAAGTCGCTATGTGGGTTAGTTTTTTTGGATGTGTGGGGTGTGGTTTCGTCTATTCATTGTTGCTTGGTGGACGCCGTGGTAGGCTTGTGAAAAGCATCGTGCCTTGTGATATAATGGCAAAAGAGGAAAAAAGTTTTGGTGTTTGGTTTGGTTTTGGTGATTAACATGACAATGTATTGAGGTGCAGAAATGTCCAACCTAAGTAAGCAATATGCCCCACAAGAGATTGAAGATAAGTGGTATTATTTTTGGGAGTCCAGGTTCTTTTCGCCGCCTGCTGTGGGTGATGCCGAGAGAAAGACTTATGTAATTGTTATGCCGCCACCAAATATCACAGGGAGGTTGCATATGGGGCATGCTTTGGATAACACGCTCCAAGATGTAATTATCAGATTCAAGCGAATGCAAGGGTTTGACGCTCTGTGGGTACCTGGAACCGATCATGCATCGATTGCAACGGAGGCAAAAATTGTTGCTCAAATGAAAGAAGAAGGGTTAACGAAGCAGGGGGTTGGGAGAGAGGGTTTTCTTGAGCGAGCTTTTGCCTGGAAGGCGGATTGCGGTGCGCAGATCACGCAACAGATTAGAAAGCTGGGTTGTTCTTGCGACTGGAGCCGCGAGCGTTTTACCATGGACGAGGGCTGTAGCGAGGCGGTAACCCGGGTGTTTGTTAATCTTGCGGAGCGTGGGCTGATATACAGAGCAGAGCGGATTGTTAATTGGTGTCCGTATTGCAAGACCTCCATCTCGGATATTGAGGTTGGTTATGCCGAGGAGAATGGGTCTCTTTGTTATGTTGCCTATGCTGTTGAAGGTGGTGGCCAAATTGTTGTGGCAACAACGCGGCCGGAGACGATAATGGGAGATACGGCGATTGCGGTTAACCCAGCAGACGAAAGATACAAGCTTTTAATTGGGCGGACAGCTGTTCTACCGGTGGGAAACAGGACGGTGCCGATTGTTGCAGACGATTATGTTTCGATGGATTTTGGCACCGGCGCATTAAAGGTTACGCCAGCTCATGACCCAAACGACTTTGAGCTGGGTGTGAGGCACCGGTTGCCGGTTATTAATGTGATGACAACCGATGGTCGTATAAATGAAAATGGTGGTAAATACGCGGGATTAACAATAGCAGACGCCCGGGAAGCTATTCTTCGCGATCTGGAACTTTCTGGAAGCTTGATTGAGAAGAAATCGCTTAAACATAATGTTGGCAAATGCTACAGGTGTGGTACTATTGTTGAGCCAATGGTAATGTTGCAGTGGTTTGTGCGGATGCAGGAACTTGCCAGGCCTGCCATAGACGTTGTGAAAAATAAGACTATAAATTTTATTCCAGAGCGATTTGAAAAGGTGTATTTTAATTGGTTGGAAAATATAAAGGATTGGTGTGTTTCGCGGCAGCTATGGTGGGGTCATAGGATCCCTGCTTATTATTGCACTGAATGCTCTCATGTTGAGATTGCTTCCCGCTGGCCGCAAAGTTGTTCCAGCTGCGGGTGTGAGCGATTTGCTCAGGATGAAGATACGCTTGACACGTGGTTTTCTTCTGCGTTATGGCCGTTCTCTGCTCTTGGTTGGCCGCAAGAAGCTGGAGATTTTAAGCGATTTTACCCCACGCAAACATTGGTTACCGGTTATGATATTATCTTTTTTTGGGTTGCGCGAATGGTGTTTGCGGGGTTAGATCAAACTTTTAAGCCACCTTTCCAGAATGTCTATATCCATGGGTTGGTCAGAGATGCGCAAGGTCGGAAGATGTCTAAGTCGCTTGGTAACGGAATTGACCCGATTGAGGTGATTGAGAAGCATGGAGCCGATGTTTTGCGTATGGTGCTGGTGCTGGGTGTTAGCCCGGGGAATGATCTTAGATTCTCGGAAGAAAAGATCTTGCTTGCCCGCAATTTCGCAAACAAGATTTGGAATGCCGTTAGGTTTATTTTAGTGAATCTTCCGGGATCCTCAGTGCTTGGAGCGGCCCTTGTTGTCAGTGATCTGAAAACAGAGGATAGGTGGGTGGTTGGCAAGCTTAATCGACTTGTTTGTGAGGTTACAGAAAATCTGGAGAGTTTTGAGTTTGGCATTGCCTTGCAAAAGCTTTATGATTTCACTTGGGATGTTTTTTGCGATTGGTATATTGAGCTTGCCAAGATCCGAATAAAGGCGCAAGAGAGCCAGGTTTTTGATGTTTTAATTGTGGTTGCAAAAGAGGTCTTGAAGCTACTGCACCCGTTTTTACCTTTCATAACTGAAGAGTTATGGCAGGCGTTGCCGCACGATGGCGAGAGCATTATGATTCAGCCGTGGTGCCAGCCTTTGCCGGGCTTTGAATTTGCAGAAGAGATTGGTTGTTTTGAAAAATTAATTGCCGCTGTTAAGGCAATAAGAAATGCGAGAGCGGTTGCCAAGATCCCGCAGAATAAAAAGTTATTGGTTTATGTCTTAACGAATGAGGCGATTATAAAAGATCATCCGGAGATTATAAAAAAACTTGGCGGAGCAGAAACGGTGAAGTTTTGCACAGAAGAAGATCAGCCGGTTGATATGTTTACGGCGCACACTGACGCTGCCAGGATATTTATTGAGCTTGCTGAGAAGATAGATAAAGAAAAGGAATATGAAAAGTTGTCATTGAGTTTAAGTAAGCACAAAAAAGAACTCGAAGTGCTGGAAAAGCGGTTGGAACATAAAGAGATTTGGGAAAAGGCACCGGCGACTGCGCAGAAATATAAAGAAGAGATGGAGAATCTTTGTAAGCGTGTCTGCAATATTGAAGCGAGCCTACGGCAGCTGGCACCAAGTTGAATGTTTTGTGTAATAGGTGTGACCGGGGGAGGATAAATGGCTTGTTGAGAGTTGAATTAATTGAGTATACACACAGAGCGCAGGAGTTGGTTGCGTTAGCGGCAAAATTGTGTTACTCAGATAAGTCTAATAAAGATCTTATGGAGGGTATGTCTGAAGAATCGGTTAGTGGATTTGTGGATTGGCTGAGCGAAGTTGGGCACGAAAGCCCCGTGGAGCATGCCAGTTTTACTTTTGGTGTGGAAGGTATTTCTAGGGCGTGCATGGCGCAGATCACAAGGCACAGGATTGCTTCTTTTAATGTGCAGAGTCAACGTTATGTTCCTGCATCTGGCTTTGAGTTCGTTACCCCGCCGGCAATCGCAGAGGATGAGCAGGCGCAGCAGGAATTTTTGCGCGCTATGGAGGTTGCGCAGGAGTGTTATGATAAGATTGTTCATGTTTTGCTGCAGGCGCGGAAGGGAAGCTTGCTGAAAAGCGGGCAGAACGAACAGCAAGCAGCAGCGATGGCGCAAAAGGCAGCAATTGAGGATGCCCGATATGTGCTTCCTAATGCGTGCATAACCAAGCTGCTTGTAACCATGAATGCGCGAGAGTTGAAGCATTTTTTCTCTTTGCGTTGCTGCAACCGCGCGCAGTGGGAGATCCGTGAAGTGGCTTTCCGGATGCTGAAGTTGGCGAAGGGAGCGGCGCCGGAATTGTTTAAGAATGCTGGGCCAAGATGTGTTCGCGAGGCGTGCCACGAGGGAAAGATGAGCTGTGGGAAGGCGTTGCAAGTAAAAGAAATTTATGCGGCGTTGCAGTAAATTCTCGGTGGAATTCTTGAGTTGATTAGAGGTTATGTAAGCTATTTGGTGCAAGGAGAGAAGCATGTTTGCTCGGTTGGAGTTGGTGGAAGAACGATATAATGAGATCAGCAACAGGTTGCAGGATGCTGGTATTATATGTGACAGAGAACTATACAAGAAATTGATGAAAGAGCATAAAGAGCTCACCCCTGTTGTTGAAAAGTTTAATGAATACAAACAAGCGAAGGGGTTGTGGGAAGAAGCGAAAGAGATCCTCGAAGGGTCATTTGGCGACAGAGATCTTAAAATGATGGCGCAGCAACAACTGATTGAAGCAAAGGAAGCTAGTGAAAGCTGCGCAGAAGAGCTCAAGCTCTTGCTTTTGCCAAAAGACCCGAATGATGATAAGAATGTTATTGTAGAGATTCGGGGTGGCACTGGCGGTGAAGAGGCAACTCTCTTCGCCGCAAGCCTTTTTAGAATGTATTCTATGTATGTAGAAAGCAAACAATGGGCTTTGGAGTCTTTGGATGCAAGTGCTCGTGAGTTGGGCGGCTTTAAAGAGGTGCGCTTTTTGGTGAGTGGGCGCGGTGCGTATTCGCGCTTTAAGTTTGAAAGTGGGGTTCATCGGGTTCAGCGGGTGCCAGAAACCGAAGCATCCGGTCGAATTCACACCTCTACTGTTACTGTTGCCGTGTTGGTGGAAGCGGAAGAGGTTGATGTGGTTGTTGAGCCGGCAGATCTGCAGATCGATACATTTAGAGCCAGTGGCGCAGGCGGCCAGCATATCAACAAAACGGAATCGGCAATTAGAATAACTCACCTTCCCACCGGCCTTGTTGTTGAATGTCAGGATGAACGTAGCCAACACAAAAACAAAGATAAGGCAATGAAGATTCTGCGGGCAAAGCTTTATGAAAAGAAATGCATGGAACAAACAGAAGAAATCGCAAGTCAGCGACGTTTGCAGGTTGGAAGCGGGGATCGTTCTGAAAAGATCCGGACCTATAACTTTCCGCAGAGGAGAGTTACAGACCACCGAATTGGGTTGACGTTATACAAGCTTGAGATGATTCTGGATGGTGATCTAGACGAGATTGTTGACCAGCTGAGAGCGTTTGCGCAAGCGGAAGCGCTAAAAGGTGCCGAGTGATGCGTTGCCGGCGAGAGCTTAGCGAAACCGAAGAAGAGAACAATCGGGTATTTTGGAGCGACGGTGAGATGATGATATGCAGATCTTAAAAGCTGGAGAACGGGGATTGCAGGCCGGTGAATTGGATTTGATTTCTAGCTTGCTGCATGCAGGTGAAGCTGTTGTGATCCCAACCGAAACAGTTTATGGTTTGGCAGCGAATGCATTGGATGCGCGTGCTGTTGAGAATATCTTTCGTATTAAAGGCAGGCCGAGTGATAATCCGCTTATTGTTCATATAAGCGATGAAAAGATGTTGGGAGGTATTGTAACCGAGGTCCCCCCAGCGGCAAAGAAGTTAATGAAAAGGTTTTGGCCGGGCCCGCTGACATTGGTGCTCACAAAAAAAAACGAAAGCATTCCGGCGGTGGTGAGTGCTGGGCTGGGGACGATCGCGGTCAGGATGCCTAATCATCCAGTGGAGCTGGCGATTATCGAGCACTCTAAGTTGCCGCTTGCCGCACCGTCTGCGAATCTTTCTGGATATGTTAGCCCAACAACGGCAAAGCATTGTGTAAGTGATCTCGCGGGCCGGATCAGCTTGATTGTGGATGGCGGAAGTTGTGTTGTTGGGGTTGAATCGACGGTTTTGTTTGTGGCGGAAAAGCCGTATAGAATCTTGCGATCTGGTATAATAACAAAAAGTGAACTCGAGGATGCTGGGGAGATTGAAATCGAAGATGTGACAGGGAGTAGTGGCGAATGTGTTTGTTCTCCGGGGGTGAAATACAAACATTACTCTCCCAAAGCGAAGGTGACTTTGATAGATGGTGATCTCGCGGGATTTAGGCGGTTTGTGAGTGATCAGGCGAGCGAGCATGCTTGTGTGATGGTTTTTGCTGGAGAAGGGGAGGGTTGGCCTTGCCGGTGTTTTGAATATGGGGCGCAAAATGATCCGGGTGCGCTTGCCCAGAGCCTGTTTGCAACCTTGCGCATGGCGGATGAGATGGGGTTGCGGAGGGTTTTTGTGCGGGCCCCAGATGTTAATTATGCGGTGTATGATAGGTTGAAAAGAGCCAGTCTAGCATTAAGGGAGGAATTCAATTGAGCAGTTCAAGCGAATTAAAAAAACAATTATTCTTTAACTCGAAGCACCTACATGATGACACGGCGGACGCAGAATGGAAGCAAGTGAGCAGTTTTGTGGAGGGCTATAAAACCTTCCTTTCGGCCTGCAAGACAGAGCGAGAATGTGTTGCTCACATAAAGGCTGAGGTTCAGAAGAAGGGATTCGAGGAATTCGATTACAACAGAAAATATAATCCAGGTGATAAATTCTATTATGTTAACCGCAAAAAGGCAATGATCATTGGCACAATTGGCAAACAAAGCCTGGAGTCCGGATTGAATCTTCTGGTTTCGCATATAGATTCGCCGCGGATTGATCTTAAGCCAAAGCCACTTTATGAGAAGGAAGAGTTGGCTTATTTTAAAACGCATTATTATGGTGGGATAAAGAAATACCAATGGACAACAATTCCGTTGGCGTTGCATGGCAAGCTGATCAAAAGGGACGGGCAAGAGGTGGATTTGATGGTTGGGGAAGATGCGGATGACCCTATCTTTTGCATCTCAGATCTGTTGCCGCATCTTGCATCTGAACAGATGAAACGGCCGGTTTCTCGCGGCGTATTGGGTGAGGAATTGAACCTTGTTGTTGGGAGCCTACCGTTTAAGACTGCAGACCAAGATGAAAAGCCGGATGCCAGCGAGCGTGTTCGCTTGAATGTTTTGAAGCTGCTTAACGAACGATATGGAATTGTGGAGCAGGATTTTATCACAGCGGAGCTCTGTCTTGTGCCGGCTGGCAAAGCTCGGGATGTTGGATTTGACCGCAGCTTGATCTGTGCCTATGGGCAGGATGATCGCGTTTGTGCATACACAGCATTGTGTGCGCATCTGGAGCTAAAAAGCCCAACCTACACCACATTGACGGTGCTTGCAGATAAAGAAGAAACCGGTAGCGATGGGAATACAGGGCTTAAATCGGCTTTCTTGTTGCATTTTATTCGGGATTTGGCTGAGCAGACTGGTTACGACTACAGGCGGGCACTGCGAAACAGCTGCTGCCTTTCTGCCGATGTTAATGCCGCTTATGATCCCGCATGGCCGGATGTGTTCGAAAAAAACAACTCTTCTTTGCTAAATCATGGGGTTGTGGTCACTAAATATACTGGCTCTGGGGGCAAGTTTGGGACCGCTGATGCATCTGCCGAGTTCGTGTATCGCGTGACATCGCTCTTTGATGAAAAAAAGATTACGTGGCAACCTGGTATGTTGGGGAAGGTTGACATTGGCGGTGGAGGTACGGTGGCCAAATACATGGCCAATCTAGACATGGATGTGGTGGATATTGGAGTTCCTGTGCTTTCTATGCATGCTCCTTATGAAATCACTGCGAAATTGGATGTTTTTATGCTAAAGAATGCTTTGCTTGCCTTTGCCAGCCGCGAAGGTTGATTTTGGGCTGGTGGCTTGATTATGTGTGGGTTGGTGCCACAATGGGAGGCAAAAAAAGAAATGGCGAAGCTTGTTGTGATTGATGGTCTTGATGGTAGCGGAAAGGCGACCCAGGTGGAGAGGATTATGCAGCTGTTGGTTCGCGGCGGGGAAACGGCGCGGCAGATTTCTTTTCCTGATTATGTTGAGAATTCAAGTGCGTTGGTTAAAATGTATTTAAATGGTGATTTTGGCGAGGATGCCAGCCAGGTTAATCCCTATGCAATTTCCACTTTTTATGCTGTTGATCGGTTTTCTAGTTACAAGCTGAAGTGGGAGAAAGCTTACCAGGAGCCAGGTTATATAATTGCAGATCGTTATGTTACATCTAACATGATTCATCAGATGGGTAAATTAGATGCAGCGGAGTGGAGCGGCTTTTGTGAGTGGCTGATGGATCTGGAATATACTAAATTTTGTTTGCCGCAACCGGAGATTGTTGTTTATCTGGATCTGATGCCGATGATTTGTATGGAGCTGCTGAACAAGCGTTGCTGTGAGCGCGGTGTGAATGATTTGCATGAACGGGATGGCCAATATTTGGCGCGCTGCCGGCAAGCGGCGATGTTTGCCGCCAACCGATTTGGCTGGAGGATAATAAATTGTTCTGACGAAAATGGAGTTTTGCCGCAAGAAGCTATCACAGAAAAGATTTTTTCAGTTTTGGCTGCTGCCGGTGTTTTCCCGGATTCCTGCGTTGCTGATCACACGGGTTAACGTTTTTTGTGTTGCGGCAGAGTTGTTGCTGTGCGGATGGTTTGTGTCGCCACGGGAACATTATGGTTGTTGCGTGTGGCGCCATTGTGCCAAGATTATAAGCTAGCAAGGAATGTTTTTCTTTTCACCAAATCGGAGCCTTCAGCGGCCAACGCCGCGGTAGTGAACATTGGAGTGGTGCCCAGCGTTTGTAAGGGAGTGTGGGTTAACAAGATGGTTTATGTATTTATGGCGGATGGTTTTGAAGAAATTGAGGCGGTTACTGTTGTTGATATCCTGCGCAGAAATCGGATTGTGACCAAAACCGTTGGTGTTGGAACACGTAGCCCTAAAGGGGCGCATGGGATTGTAATCAGCGCCGATGTGACAATTGAAGAGGTTGTTTTGGGGCCAGACTTGAGGATGATTGTGTTGCCTGGTGGTCTGGATAATGCAAATAGCCTTGCTGTATCTAAAGATGTGGCTCGTTGCTTGGAATATGCAGATAAAAACGGGCGCTATATCGCTGCGATATGTGCAGCGCCGATGGTTTTGGGGGTTAACAAGCTCTTGGTTGGGAAAGAGGCGGTCTGCTTCCCGGGATTTGAAGGGCGCTTGGATGGCGCAATCGTCAAAGATGCAGATGTGGTTGTTGCGGGCAATATAATTACAGCGCGGGATATGGGCGCGGCAATGCCGTTTTCTGCGGCTTTAGTCGATTTATTGAATGTGTAAGAGAGGTCTCTTTTCGCAGCTTGCTTTGGAACACGTAAACCAATTCCCTGGGGTTGCCTGGTGGAAGAGTCGCACAAAATGCATAATTCATAGTTGGCAAGAATGTAACATATGTGGTATAATGATGCAGGTATTGTTTTCTTTTGGCGCGAGTGGATAGAATTCATCGTGAAGCAAATATTTTTGAATGCGTGTTTTGAAAGTCTGGAGCGCGAGATAGAAAAGGAGATTAGCTTAAGGATGAAAAAGCTCAAGATTAACGTTGGAGAAAGTGGACGAGATGATATTGCTGCGGCTAAGCTTGGAATAAGGAAGATTGCAAAGGAAGCGCGGGAGGAATTGAACCCGCAAGAGAAGGCGCAAATGGAGGATGTGATCACCGAGAGAGTGGTGGCCATGAAAGAATATAAGTCGGCAAACATTGTGTTGGCGTATTTTCCGAATGCTCTTGAGGTCAGCACAAGGGAAATCCTTCAAGCGGCATGGAACGACAGCAAGATTGTGGGAATTCCTAGATGCGATAAAAGCAACCTAACGATGAAATTTTATGCAATAAATTCTTGCCACGACATCAAATTAGATGAAGATGGATTTGGAGTGCCTGCAAACGGAGTTGAGTTGACAGAGCTGCGCAACAGTGTTTGTATTGTGCCGGCGATGGTATGTGATTATCGAGGGTACCGCATTGGTTATGGGTTTGGCTATTATGATAGATTTTTGGAAAAGTACAGATGCCCAACGATTGCTGTTTGCTTTAGCGCGTTTGTTCAGCGATCATTGCCAAGAGCGCGCCATGATATAAAAGTGAATTATATTGTTACAGAAAAGTTTACCAAGCAAATGGGGCGGGCAGGTGCGTCTCGGGGTTTGCTGTGAGTTGTTGGCAAACTGCTTGCGGTGGGGAATAGATTGCCAAAGAAGCTGGCAAAGTTTGGTGCGATCCGGGAGATGATGTGATTATGGGCAAACGCTCACGGTGGAAACCGGTGGCGTTAGTTTTTATGGCATCCTTTGTAATTGCTTGGATTATTGTGCTTGTTGGGTCGGATGTCTTTGGGTTTGGGAAGGGCTGGGATAATGTTGAAATCGAGGTAAAAACGGAAGAGGCAGATGTAATTAGTGTTTCAAAGATGCTTAAGAAGAATGGCGTAATAAAAAGCCGGTGCCTGTTCGTTTTATATGAATTCCTTTTTCGGAAGAGCGGGCGTGTTAAAGGTGACTGGCAGACGGGCAAGTTTTTGCTAAACAGAAGCATGGGGTTCGGTGAGCTCATCCGGAGCTTAACCACAAAACCGGTAAAAACTGTTACGGTGGAGATCATTCCTGGCACCACCAGTTACGGTATTGCCAAACAGTTAGAGGAGAAAAATGTCTGTTCTAAAGCAGCCTTCTTGGATGCGATCGACAAAGGAAAATTTAATCGTGAGTTTCTGCAGAAGATTCCAAAAAGTGTGGTGCCGTTTTCTCTACTTGAGGGCTATTTGTTCCCAGATAAATTTGAATTTTATGAAGATCAAGATCCAATGATGGTAATTGAAAAGTTCTTTGACGCCTTCGAAAAAAAAGTCTGGCCAACGCTACGGGAAGCATCTTCGCCGCTAACAACGCATGAAATAATTACCATTGCTTCGATTGTGGAAAAAGAGGCTGGCAGTGGCGATGGAACAGAAGGCGTTGCTGCTGTTTTTGTGAATCGATTGCGGAATCCGCAAAAGTTTCCGCGCTTGGAATCGGATGCCACATTGCGGTTTTATAAGATAGTGACAGCGCAGTACCCAGAATTGGCAACCACAGAGAGGGAAGAGGCGTATAATTCATATGTCGCAAAAGGCGTAATCCTTGGCCCGATATGCAGCCCAAGCAGGCGATCTATCGAGGCGGTGTTGCACCCGCCCAAGAGCGAGGACTTTTTCTTTGTTAGTGACAAGGAAGGGAAAATTTATTTTGCGGAAACCTTTGCAGAGCACCGTGGAAATGTGAAAAAAGTATCCAGCGGTTAAGATATTCCCGATTTTGGCGAAACGTGAACTCGCAAATGATCTTGGATTCGTGTAATTCGTGTAAAGGGAAGGGATTGGTACCTGTGAAAAAGAAGCTAGGGGTTATTATTGGAGGCAAGTCTAGTGAGCATGATATCTCTTTGCGATCTGGGTTTGGGGTGATTTCGAATCTGGATCGACAGAAATATGAGATATATGTGGTTATTATTGACAAGGATGGCAGATGGTACCTTTATTTTGGGGATAATAAACGTATTCTAGATGCGAGCTGGAAAGATGACAAAGAGAATTTGAAGTGTGTGGCAATAACAAGCGATGGTTGCTCTTTCGCGCTAAGCATCGATGGCGAGCCGATTAAGCTGGATGTTGTATTCCCCGTGTTGCATGGAGCTAACGGCGAGGATGGCAGGCTGCAAGGCTTGCTGGAGCTTGTGGGGACCCCATTTGTGGGTTGTAAAACAACCAGTAGCGCTGTTTGTATGGATAAAGATATTACCAACTGTATTTTGCAACGAAATGGTATTTTGGTGCCGCCATGGATTGTGTGCAGGAAGAAGGACAAAAAAAGTTTGGTAGAGCTCCAGGCGGAACTAGAACGGGTTTTGAGTTATCCGGTTTTTGTAAAGCCGGCAAACAGCGGTTCTTCTTTGGGGGTTAGCAAGCTATCGTCAGCTTCTGAATTGGATGCTGCTGTTGCGTTGGCGTTCCGTGCAGATGACAAGATTTTAATTCAGCAAGGGGTGTCTGGCCGAGAAGTTCAGTGCGCGGTTTTGGGAAATGATGAACTGATTGCTTCTGTACCGAGCGAGGCTGTGCCGTGTAATGAGTTTTATGACTACGAAGCCAAATATCTTAAAAAGAGTGGATTGCATATACCAGCAAGAATTAATCCTGTTGCAATCGAGGCGGTGAGAGAGGGCGCCAAACGTGCATTCTCGGCGCTGGGGTGTTCGGGAATGGCAAGAGTGGATGGTTTTGTTGATGATGCTGGCAAGATCTGGATAATAGAGGTGAACACCATCCCAGGGTTCACAGAAATTAGTCAGTACCCAAAATTGATGAAGGAAATGGGCATTGGGTATGTGGAGCTTTTGGACCGTTTGATTGCGCTTGCGTGCGAAGGTCAACGCTGGTAATGTTGGGCTGTGCTTATGCAGAGGCCCGCGTTTTCCGCAAGCCGGTTTGCTGCCGTGGATATTTTTGTGCCACAGAAGCTGATGTGCTGCGGTTTTTCGCTTAGTTTTTTGGGGGGGGCTGGCAATGCCCAACGTGGGAAAAAACGGAGGCTGGTGATGGATTCATCACGAGGAAGGTCTGGCTTATTTGGCGTGCTTTGCTGGGGCGCCAACTGAATAGCTTCAAGTTGGTTTGGCATCACTGTAGTAAAAGTTCTGGATGCGTTCGCTCAACTGCTTTCCAGGAGAACCGGTATGGCCTTTATGACTGTTTACGTGATTCGCTTTTTGGCGCCCGCCTTTACAGTCTATTATTTTTAGAAGTATGTCCACATTGAATTTGCCTGTTGTCCAGCGATTTTTTCTCGTTTGCTCTTTTTCTTGTTTCACCGTTTTGTGGTTGCCGAAAGGGGTTGGGAACGGCCGTTGGAAACTCGCCAAACAGTAATTTTTTTTGCCGCCAAAACCAGACGGGAGATTGTTGGTGATTCGCTTTTTGGTGTGTGCCTTTACGTCTAAGATTTTTAGAACCATGGTCACGTTAGATTTGCCACAGTTTGGGGAATGGCAACCGCTCTGCCCAACGATTTTTCTCGTTTGTGGCGTTTCTTGCCTCGGCGCTTTGTGGCAGGCGTACGGGCCGGAGAATGGTGTCGCAGGTGCCAGATGACGATTTCCGCGGCCGCCGGATGCGTTCTGTTTTTGCTGTACCTCGAGGTGACTACGCTGCTCACGCGCTACTTGAGGGGCGCTGGCTTAAAGGAGGCAGATGAATTATTTGTGTTAAACAACTGGGGATATTTGATTCCGGTGTTGGTGGCCTTTCTGTTTTCACGGGCGTTAAAAAAGCTTTCCCTGGGTTGGGCATAACCTACCTCGCGGATACAAAAAACATCCCCTATGGTGAAAAGACCACAGAGGAATTAATAGAGCGAATTTCTAACATTTTGGATTTTTTTGCGCAGCGGCAAATTAAGACGGTTGTTGCTGCGTGCAATACAGTCGGGGCTGTTCTTTTGTCTGGCGTACCGGAACTGCGGCGCTGGCCCGAACTCGCAATTTTTGGTGTTTTGGGCCCGGCAGCGCAGCAAGCTGCCGACTTTGATACCGTTGGCGTGCTCGCAACGACGTATACTGCCAACAGCGGCGTCTATGAGCAATTAATACACAGGCAGAATCCACGCTGCCAGGTGCAAACCATCGGTAGCCCAGTGTTTGCTGCCCTCGTTGAAGGCAACAGCAATCAAGAGGAGCTCCGTGCTAATTTATTCCCCGTTTTGCGGCGTTTTGCGCTGCGACCAGATGCTATTGTTTTGGGCTGCACACATTATGCCTGCCTGGAGGCGCTAGTGCTCGAGTTTTGGGCGCATGACATTAAAATTATAAACTCTGGGTCCGCATTGCTTCCGTTGTTGCGCCAGCAATTGCCAACATGGGTGACAGGCGAAAACCACGCTACTTTTTATGTGACTGGTGAGTTGCCACCTTTCGTTGCTGCCGCTTCCCGTTTTTTTGCTGTGGATGCTTCCACCGGGACGCAGATCGTGCTGTGAATGTCTGGTGGTTTGCGTTGGCAAAGAAAAGTAGCTGCTCTTTTGTGGCGTGGGTACCGCGAGATAACGCCCAGGCTCGGCTACAGCACGCGGAATTCAGACGAGTTTACCTTCCTGCATATGCAGAATTCTGGTTGCCACGCCTTCGGCGAGGTCGATATCATGTGTTATGATTATTGTTGTGATGCCACGATTGTGCAAATCTTTTATTGTTTTCTGCACGTCGTTTCTCAGATGGTAATCTAATGCGGAAGTTGGCTCATCGAACAGAATAACAGCTGGCGACATTGCCAGTGCCCGGCTTATTGCAACACGTTGTTGTTGCCCACCGGAAAGTTGATGTGGATACTGTGTGGCCTTGTCTAGCAGCTCAAAAGTTGACAGCAGCTCGACTGCTTCTTTTGCTGCTTCTTCTGGGCTTTTTTTTAGGACCTTAATTGGTGCGATGGTGATATTCTCCAAAACTGAGAGGTTGGCAAATAGGTTGAATTGTTGCGAGACAACGCCCATCTGTTGCCTTATTTGTTGCTTGTCGACACCCGGCGCCAACAAGCTCTCGCCCCGGAAAATGATATCGCCACCGGTAGGGGTTTCCAGCAACGTCAAGCACCGAAAAAAGGTGCTCTTCCCTGCGCCAGATGGGCCGCAAATGGCAACGCACTCTCCGAAACGCACCTGTATGTTTATTCCATTTAGCACGACAACCGACCCGAACGCCTTAATTAAGTCCCGAGTTTCTAAAACAACATCCACCATCTCAAAAAAACCTTTCCTTGCGCCCTTAGCCGTTTACCGACATGTTTTGCATCGCTCTTTCCACGTTTTCTTGATTTCTTCTTGTTGCCCGCCGCTTCACCATTAGTTCTGCCTGCCGGATAAGGCGCCCCACAACAAAGGTTACTCCTAAATATAGTGCTCCTGCAACGACCAACGGTGTGAATGCCTGGAAAGTTGAAGCTCGCAACCGCATAGCAGCTTGAGTTAAATCCAGCACACCCAAAGACCCAGCAAGCGCTGTTTCTTTCAGCAAACCGCTGAATTCATTTAACAACGCCGGGATAGAATTCTTTAGTACTTGGGGCATGATTATAAATCTTAATGCTTGATCGCTACCTAAGCCCAACGTGATGGCTGCCTCATACTGCCCTTTATTGATCCCGTTGACACCCGCTCGCAGGATTTCGGAAACGTAGGCAGCGGAATTGAGCCCGAAGGTGATGATCGCAACTGTGCCTGCGTGTTTAACTCGAATCAGCACAACATACGCCATAACAAGCAATTGCAACAGCGCTGGTGTCCCCCGGATTAATGTAACGCAGCCACCGACCAAACAATTTAAAAAGCGAAATCGACCACTAAATTCGTTTTGCACGCGGATTAATGTGATCACCAAGGCTAGGCAAAAGCTTATTGCCAGTGCCCCGAATGTTAAATACAGGCTGCCCCCCAAACCTTTCAGGAACATCAACGAATACCCTTTAAGGAGCGAATAGGTGTGATTTACCATTCTTGATCTCCTTTTTATTCCTAGTTATGCTTTTTATAAAATCCGTCCATGGTTCCGTTTTTCTCCGCTTCCAGTATAATATTGTCTATGTCTGAAACCAACCCCTGCGATGCGTTTTTTGTGTAAAGAAAAACATATTCTTCTTGGCCAAACATGGCCGGAAGTACCTCTATGCCGTCTTCTTCGGCGGCACGCTCTGCCGGAAGAGAGTCCAGCAAGGCAGCATCTATTCTGCCGCTTAACAGTGCTTGCACCAGCTCTGTCGTGCTGGGGTAAGTTACTACGGTTGGTGGCGAGTCGCTAAACGGTTCTTCGTGCATTTTGCTGTCTATAAAATTACTTGACGTTGTCCCGTTGGGAACGCCAACTTTTTTACCAGCCAGGTCCGCCAGCCCACCGATACCAACGCAACCGGCGGGCACTAAAATACGCTGGCAAGAGTTGGCATACGGAATCGAGTGGGGGTAAACATCTTTGTTTTGGTCTGTTAGGCTTACAGCAGCAATCACCATATCACCTTTGCCGCCCGCCAGTGCTGGTAGCAATCCCGGGAAGTCGGCGGTTATGATTTCGCTTCGCACGACTAGTTTTTCGGCAATAAGATTGGCAATGTCTATGTCTATGCCCACAATTTCCCCCGTGTTGTTGACATATTCATATGGAGGGAAGGTGGGGTCTGTGAGAATTTTGATGACGCCTGCTTTCTTTATTGCGGTCACATCTGTTTTTTCTTGCGTTTCGTAGGTAGAGCGAAAGAAAACGATCCCCCCGGCAATAGCACAAGCAAGTACAGCCAACCAGCATATGACTTTTTTTGCTTTCTTCATTCTTTCTCACCTATCCAACTTTTAACGGCGACAATATGATTGGGAACTTCTTGTGCTCCTAATATTTATTCGCGGGTTGCTGTGTTCTTTATACGAATAATTGCGTTTTAAACCCTAAGACAGGCTAACACAGCAAGAACTGTAGTATAATTATAACAGGCCATTCTTTTTTTTGCAAATTAGAAGGCTAAAACAAGGCAACGCGTGCGCGGCTGCCATATGAACGCCGAGCAAGCAGCAAGTAAATGTTGAGAGAAAGCTGGTTGTAGTTCTGTGTGTATGCGTGCTTTTATTTTATGACCTTTTTGCCTTATTGCCGGCTAAAGCTAGCTAGCTTGATTTGGGGCGTGGGCGCCCCATGTCTAGGGCATTGAATATTGAGTATTGTGGAGAATAATTTTATGTTGGTTAATGAACTAGAAAAAGTGAGAGCGAGAAAAAAAAGACGCAAAGCTTCAAAAATGGTCTTGTTCCTTGTTGCTGTGGTCTTCGTTGGTGCTGCTTCTCTGAGGTTTAAAGAGCAGATATCTTTCATATGTAATCGCATTGCGCTGGAATATAAAGGGCTAAGAAGAGGTGAGAGCTTCCCGTTGCCGTTAACGGGCGAGCTGCCTGTCTGCTTAGAAAACTGCGCTGGGAATCTGCTGTTGGTCTGCGAAAACCATGCTACGGTTTACAGCGGCCTGAGCGGAGCTAAGATTTTGGGTTTTGAACATAGCGCATCTAGTGGCGGTTTGACGTTTAACAAAAATCGGATAGCCACGTACAATTACTCAAATGGCAGCCTGGACCTTTATGATCGTTTCGCGAAGTCGCACTTTGAACGCAACGGGACGGCGACCTATGATGTTTCGCTGGCAAATGATGGCAAGATTGCCGTTATTGGCAGTGCGTCTCATTATGCGTCGAGCGTTGTGGTGATGGAGCAGGAAGGCAAGAAGGTTTTCGAATGGAATCTTGCTGATGATTATGCTTTTTTAACGGCTTTTTCAAACGATTCACATGAGATTGCCATTGTGACCTTTGGTAGCCTGGATGGATTGTTGCGTTTGCGGGTTAATCTTTTTAATATTGCCAGTGGTGAATTGCAGGGCAGGTTTGATGTGAAGGAGGCCATATATCATTTGGCATTTGTGTCTGGTGGTCGCATGGTGGTTATTACGGATAGTAATGCTTATTTCTTGGGATCTGGTTTGCAGTTAGAGGGCAAGTTCGGATTCGCCGGCGAAGAACTGAAGATGTTTAACTGCCAAAATGGTCTTGTTGCCCTGTGTTTTCGGGAGTGTGATGCTAATAGTGGGTCTTTTAAATTGGTGATTTTAGATGCAACGGGCAACAAGTTGGGCGAAAAGAATATAGACACTGACACAATTGAATCAATGAAATGCTCAAAGAGCGGCGTTGGCGTGGCAACAGACAAGGGAATTACCCTTTTTGATCGCTATTTGCGGGTTGTTAAAAATTATTATTTTGACACGCCTGTTTTTGATTTTGCTTGTGTGGGGAATTATCTGTTTGTCATTGATTCAAACGAACTGCGAAAATACCCCTTGTGATTGTGGTGGGCGTGTGTGTATCCTCTTGCTACCTTTCCAGCAGCAGTGGCTACGTTTTGATGTGCTGGAGAGAGATGTTTGTAAAGCGTTGTGGGAGAACAGGTTGCTGTGCGAAAAAACCAGGTGGTAGCAGAGAAATCCCATAGTGAAGGCACTTTCTGTTGGTTCGATTTGCCGGCCTTCTGCGAATTGAGTACTGGTAAAAAGAATGGACCTGCGCGTTGGCGTTTGTTGCGGGAACTGTTGAGGTGGCAACAAAAAAACGCGTATAGCTGGTGATGCCGTGTATTGCCCTATGTTGTGGCAGACCACAATTTGGTGTGGCAAATCTTTATTGTGTTTTGTGGATTGTTCTTTCCCAATCGTGTATTTTCTGTTTCTTATCCGGGTACTGTTGCTGGTGCCACAAATAGTAACCTACGCATTTTAAAACTAGCGCTTCTTTTTGTGTTTTTGGTGTGCTTGCAACTCTTAATGGCAGCATGGTGCGGTAAAAGCGCAGGCAGCTACCTTAGCTGCCTGCGCTTTGTTTGGTTGTTTTTGTGTTATTCTTTAAGATCATATTTAAGGATTTTAACGGCAGGTTTGCAGATTCTTGCGAACCCGAATGTGGAAGTGATTGCTGCTCGCTCCAGTTGCTTATCAATAAGCTTGTCGTGTTCCACAATTATGTCGCCCTGGCTAACCATCTCTAGCGCATATCGTTTGTCTAGAGCAATAATTGTATCCTTTGGAACAAAACGGGATCTAATAAGTTTTGCACCAAGTAGCGTGGCAATCTCGCCATTAATTTCAAATTTAAATCCGCTCTTTGCATCCAAAATTTCTTGTAAGCTAAGCAGTTTGCGCATCATCTCTGGCGAAACTAAAATGGTGTTCATTTTGTATTCATCAAAGCTGCTCCAAAGATCAATCAGCTGTTCAAATTCCAGCGCACTTTCTATGTTTTTGATCTCTGGTTCAATGGTGCCATCTCCGGCCAACAGGGTTTCGATCGCGCCCTTCAACTGCTGCTGTGCAAGCTTGGCTCCAACCTGTTTCAAAATGATGCTAAAAAGTTCAATTTTTTGGTTTCTGATCGATTCGTAGCTGGCCACTAGCATTTGGCCTGCCTTTGTTAGTTTTACCAAGTTTTCTTTCAGGCGTACGTTCACGCTGGGAATTTCTGCGCCTTCTGTTGTTTGTTCCGGTTGTTTCGCGTCCGCATCACAGTAAATAGTTCTGTAGTCCACACCGTCAATCTGCGTTTTAACGGCCAAGATATCGTCCAATATTTTAACACTAGCCGCACCAGCTTTAACGGCGCGGTGCACATATTCAGGGAATAATGTTGCGGTTTGTGCCGTTCTGAAGAATTTTTCAATGCAATCGGCATTTATATCACTCACCTTGATGTCAAAGCGTTTTAGTTGGCGTTGATAAGCATCTAGGTTGGAAAACTCGCCGGCGTAACTTTGCGAGGAATCTATCTCCTCCAAGATCTCAGAAAAGCTTTTACCGGCAATTTTATACATGTTTTTATCTAAAACGACATTTTTATAACAATCCATATGTTTATCTTCCCTTTCCTCCGATTCGCCTAAACTTCAAAACTTTTATGGTTAAATGTTTTGTTTCTTGTGGTTTGGGGCTTGGTTTGAATGTTTGATGTATAAGCATTTGCCTTTTTAAATTCTTGCAATTCGCTGGAACTCATCTTAGAGACAATACTTTTGATGGTTGTAAGGCTCAGTTGCGGTTGCGATAACGCATATGAACATTCAACTTGACGAATTAGTTCTTCTTTGAAATCCTTCATGGTGATCTTAAGTTCATCAAGTTCTTCAAGCGCAAGTTGAATCTCGCGTAAGCAGCTCTTTGAGAGATGCGCTCCGTTGGCGCCGAGCGACTTAAGTTTGGTTCTGAATTCCTGTATGTTGCAATCTATTGGTTTGGTATTTGCCGCTGTGTTTTGTTGCCCGATTCCTTTGACTACCCCAGCATGTTTTTGCGCGGGCACCGCAACAAACGACCATTCATACGCATCTATGGGATTGGTTAAAATCCTGTAACAAAGGGTGGAACGTCCGTTTTTTACGTATTGCTTGCCCTTTGTGTGGTTGCATCTCCCATTTTTTAAGTCGGTCCCGCAAATTGAGCACAAGCAGCTGGCAATGTTGCACCCGATACTAACTTCTTTCTTTATCCCGCCGTCGATTTCCAGAATTAAATCTTGATTTTTTTCGCTCCGGACCATATATGCTTTTGCCGTTAGCATATGGTACTCTTCTCCGGAATGAGTGGTTTTTTCTTGGTTGCAAGCAACTTCGGTTGCAAATATTCTTGCCATTTGATTTGTTCCTTTGTGCTCATGATCAAATATCCCTGTTTTGCCCAAAAATAGCTTCTGCAAACCAATTAACGCTTCTCGACTGAAGCATTCAAAGTCGCGATCCAGGTCGTTGTCGCAAAGGACTAGGTTAAAGATATAAACCTCAGCATCTTTCAATGGGCGCCGGGTATATTTGTTTATTAACGCCAGGTCATCTGAATGTTTTCCCGCATCTTTAACAACATAGCCTTCTTTCACAAATCGTCCTCCTTCCTTTTGTTTTTCATTTTGTCATTTCAACGGCTGAGAAAGTTGCGCTTCTTACTGCAACACGAAAAAGCAAGCTCTGCCGCAATCCGGTTCGCCAGCGGCAAAACGGCAGGCGGGGATCCTTCGTCTTTTGGAATTGTGTCCCTTTTGATGGCTTTTTGGGGCCGCTCATACAGATTAATAATCAGCGCCAGCAATTCTTTCAGTGGATCGCGGGTCAGTGCTGCCTGATTGGCTCAGCGGCTGCTTATGCCAAAAGAGCCCCTGCTTTGAGCATCAAATTTGGCTGCCACTCAGTGGCCTGCACCCATAATTCTCTTCAAGAGCAAGATTTCTGGCACTGGAAGGATTCCATCATCTGAGAGTCTTTTTGTAGTTTATTTTTTTGCTGAATAATTTTTTGCAAACGGCCAAAACGAGCAGTAATTGTCAGGGCATAGAGTAGGCGGAACCAAGGTCTGTGGGAACACCAGCACTCCCTCTTTCCCGCAGTTCAGAGCCCTCAAAACGCCCAGCGCCGTTACTCCTTGCTTCCGTCGCTGACCCCCTAGTCGCCGTCGGTTTCACGTTCCGAGCTGCCGGCACACCCCACGCTGTTGGGATCTGCGTTTTTTAGGAGCTGCTTACGTTGGCAAGCGTTTGCTACAAAAGCAAAAGATATGCTCATCGAGTCTGTCTTTCACACAGTGCCACAAGTCCTGCCGGCTTCTTAGTATCCGACCAGCAGTTTTTACTTGGCGCCTTAATTCCCCTGGAATTCGCGATGACTGTGTGGGTAGTGAGGGTTCTCTGTTTGTCTTCTTGCGGCATTTCCGTTGCTTTCCGGTGGTAACCAGTAAGCTTTCTTTTCTTTTGGTTAGGCCGAGCGGCTGCTTTTTTTGCACATCCATCAGCCGGCATTCCCGTTGCCTACGCTGCAGAGTGGTAGCGCACGACGACCATTCTGCAATTTGGCGGGGTTATCGGGCGACTCCATGCCTTTTTTGCGGTTTTGTGAGCCATCTTTTTGCTTGTTGCCGATTGCCGTTTTCCTCGGCAATGCATGCGCCAGGTACTATCGCTTTCCCACTGCTGCTTTGGTTCTTTAGTTGTAGAGCCTTCGTTTCTCTCGTCGCCCAGACCCGCTATCTTCTCTCATGTCTGGCTTGCTTTCGCGTTACCCTCCGCCACCTTTTGTCTGCTTCCCCCAACGCGAGGATTATTCAACTGCGCTCAAAAAACGGCTGCGGCTTGTGCTATTTGTTGTATCTGTAAATTCCTCTGCCTCTGCGTCCGCCGCTTTTTCGTGTGATCTCTAAAGTTTTCAGACTTCCTCTTCTTTTTCAGCATGTGAATTTGTGGTGCTCTTTACTAGGTCTTCGCTGCATAAAGTCACACCGACATCAATTGTGTGCCAAAAATGCAGAAACATGTCAATTTTATGTCACGCTGAGGGGCGATGGCCTGGTAAACATTGCAGATTCTGCAACAAAACAACTGTTAAAGTGTACATATTGCCAAGTGAGCTGGTTGCGTAATATAATGTTGGCGGAAGTAATTTAAGGAAGGAATGGTAAAGGATGAGTTATGGCAATTTTCTAGAATTGGCAGATGAGGAATTGTTTGTGGCGAATGGAGGTACTTATCCGTCGTTACTTGTTAAGATCACTGCACAAGTTTTGCAGGCGCAGACCGGCGGTCCCCCAAAGCATCAGGGGGGGAGCGCGGCAAGGGACGCCGCATATAGAGCAAGTACCAACAACGGCCGTGACCTGAAGGCAATCTCCGCCCCGTACAAGGGAAAGTAAATAGGAGGCCGCCAGCGTTCTGGTTTTGCGAAAAGCAAAGCTGGGGGCAAAAGAATAGTAAAACGAGGTTTGTAAATGCGCAGGCAAGGGCATGAAGCCCTACCTGCGCATTCTTTTTTGCTTTTTGCCAGTTACTTTATTTTTGCGGGGGCTTCAATGCAAAGCTTCGGCCAGAAGTATCAGCCTTGTGGATGCGATGGGTCATAGTTAGTTGCCATTGGCTTGGGCAGCAATTAAATTGTTTTCTTGTTTGCTAACGTTGAAAACGCTGCACGATTCTGTTTGCGATACTCTTAGGTTTTGTGCTGCCCTATTTGGTTTGTAATTCCTTATTGTGCTTTTGTGTAGGTTACTTTCTTTTGCCCCCAGCGCGCGGCTATAGACGGATAGGTGGCAGGTCTGGTCCTTCCTAACCCTATAACCCTATGGGATACCCGACAGGCTTTTGTTACTTCCGTGACGGCACTGTGCGAAAAAGAACATTGTTCGCGCGTTGTCTGTTTGGCTTCTTACTAGTTTGTGCCGTGCCAGCGTGACACAAGCAGTCACCAGCGAGTGGCTGCCGTGGCCGCTCTTTTCTTTACTTAACTTCCCGCGTTGTGATGGAAGCCAGTCTTCCCCAATCCCATTTGTGTAGATCTGTCCAGCGATGCCCTGTTGTTTTTTTCGCGCTCCCTACGCAAATTGTTCCCCCTGATCACTGGCTTGTTGCTCCGCTGCGCGGTTTTTCTTTCTGGTTGTGGCTTCCCCTCGCGTGGTAGAAAAGCACACCAGCGATGGACTGCCGTGGCCCGCTTTTTTGCTGAGCAACCAGCTTCGCGTTTTCGTTGCGTTGTTCGCTAGCGGCTGTAAGCAGCGCGACCAGCCGCCCAACATCTACCGGTGCTGGGCTGTTGGGCCCGGGTCGTTGTTACCGTTTTGTCAACACAGCAATGGATGGCCTCTTTTTTTTGTTTCTGCCGACCTTGCTGCTCTCTTTCTGATTCTTGTCTCTTTTCTTCGCCTGATTCTTCCCTTTTTGTCCCGTTCCCCCAAAGAACCATCGTCAGCGGCTGGGCTGGGGGTTGACGAGGCCACTTTTTTGCTGGCGCTCTTTTTATGTCGTCTTTGTTGCTTTTTTTGCATTAGTCGTTAATAAAGGAACACCGGCAGGGCCCATCGTGAGGCATCGGCGCTCTTGGTGCGTTTAGCTTGTGCCGTTGGTGCTGCTGCGCAAAAGATGCGCTGTTTTGCTTTGGTTCTTTTCGCACTTCCTACGCAAATTGTTTCCCAAATCACGGTTTTGGAGCCGCGCTGCGCGTTGATTCTTTCTGGTTGCCCCTTCCCGCCTTGGTAGAAACCGGCACCATCGAGGAGCTGCCTTAAACCCCTTTTTTTTGGTGCGGCCGCTGGGTGCTTGGTTTTTTGGGTTAGCTTTGCTGCCGGCGTTAGCAATCGGGGAACTCGCTTGGGTCCCACAGGAGAGTATGCTCTCGCTGGGCGGCAGCGGAGGTAGCCAGGTGGCGGCAGGCGCCAAGAAGCTGTGTGTTCCTTTTTTTCGCCCTGCCTCCGCCTATTGTTTCCCAAATCACGGTTTTGGAGCCGCGCTTCTCGTTGCTTCCTGCTGGTTAACGCTGTGGCCCTGGGTGACAGAAACACGGTGCTGGTAACCAAAGCGATCGACCACTTGTTTGCTGCCGGCGTTGTTTCTGTTATTTGCTCCGTTTGCCGGCGCCGGAAAACCAATAACACGGCGGTGACTCCTGGAGCGGAGCATGCCCTCCTTTTTCGTTTGCGTTCCTAACTTGGTAGAAACCGGCACCATCGAGGAGCTGCCGTGTAGCCGTTTACTGACTGCGTGCGTGTTGTCCAGGTTCTGTCCTGTGCTAGCGCTCTACTTCAGAACCGGACTCCCCGCCGCTTTTTTACTGCCACGACGCAACAATTAGAAAAAATAATTAAAAAGTGTTGCAAAAATAGGCGTAAGTTTGTTATAATGAGATAGATATGTTGCATTGCGGCTGCCTTGATTGTTTACGGGCGCCGAGGCATTAAGAAAAAGTGGGAGGTATATTATGAGGAAATGGAGACTAAAGATTTTGGCGGTGGCCTTTGTTGTTGCGGCAACTGTTGTGGTGCGGAGCCCTGTTTATGCTGCGCCTATTCCTTCGCATTTGGAAGTTGCGTTTAGTGGCAAAGGGACGGTTGATTGTGAAGAGTTAGATGACGGCTATGTTTTCCAGTTGCTCCCGTCTGTTGGGTTTCTGCCCGGTTTTGTGGCATTTAATGGCGTTGCGTATTATCCGGAGGATGAGGGAAAAGTGACCTTGCCGAAAACGGCCGAGGAGTTCCCCATTTCCGTTGTGTTTTTGCCCGCGTCTGATACACCCGCGCCGCCGGATATAGTTATAAAAGGTCTCGGCAGCGTTACGTGGAACTGGATGGCAAATCATTTACGGATTGAGGCTTCGCCGTCGGATGCGTATCGCGCCGATTCCGTTATCGCCGCGGAGCAGGAGTACAAGTTTACCGACACAAACACCGTAGAAATACCGCTGGAGCAGACGACTGGAACAATACTCGTTTCCTTCAAGCCGAACACGGAGTTTGCTATTGCAACAAGGCAAAACAGCGACCTGCTGCAGTATGTTGGCGATCAGACAACAAGAACCGCGCTCGTTAGTTGCACGGCTTCTATTCTTTCTCGCGTACCCCCGGAGGGGCGAGATGCGATTCTTGGCGTGCTTCTGCCGGAAAACGCAGAAAACTTAAAAAGCGCTCTGGTAGAAGCTATTATCGCGTGCGGGGATACTTGTCAGCGTTTTGGAGTGCCTTCGCTCGTTGTCACAGCCGCTGCCCCGTCGTTAGCTGCTGCCTGCGCGGATTTTATTCACGCTTATAAAAAGGCCCTCTCAATTGTTCGCGAGGCCATTGCATCAGGTTCCAATTTGCAAAACTACGTAGCATTGCAGGGCCTTCGTATCCTGGATAACGTTTTTGACCACTGCCGGGATGCTCTGGTGAATTGGTTGCAAACCCGGGCAGAAGAACCAACAGAAACATGATGGTCCCCGTCTCTACCTTTTCTTGCACAAAGAAGCAAGCCTTTTGGCTTGCTTCTTTGTGTGTTTTTGCGTAGGCCTCTTATCCCCGCGCTTTGCGCCTTGCTTCTTCCAGGATCTCACTGTCTCGTGCACAAAAAACCAATTGTGTGGTTATGGCTCCCGTTATACGCGACACCTCATCGGCGAGGCACATTTGTTCCCCGATCCGCGCCAACTCATCAGGCTCTAAAAGAGCAAGCTGCCTCCGCAAAAAAAAAGTTCTCTCCTGCTCCAAATTTACTAGCGATTTTGCGATCGCTTCTGCTGTCGCGTACTCTACCGTTCGCAAGCAGGCCCGTTGCCGCGCCCCAGCAAGCTTCTTTAGTCTTACCACCAATTCTGTCTTTTTGAGGGCGACTCCCGCAGCGCTGCTCAGTTTTGGGGATTCTAGCAAAAAGCCTCGCCCAGCCGCTTCCTTCGCCTCTTGCACGCTTATCCCTGTCGCGAACTCGCGCATGGCATACACCGACTGCGTAATGCCGTTCTGACTAAGGAATAAATTGGGCGGCGGTGCGCCCGCGCCGGGGAGGTCCCACGCCGGCACACCGAGAGTAAGAACCTCTGTTGGCCAAGCTACAGCGGGTCCATACTCAAAACCCAACAAAGTGAGCGTTGCTTTATCCGCTGCCAGGCAGAGCTTTTCATATGTGGCCGGCGCAATCGGCAACGTAGAATTAACCAAAACGCTTTTTCCCGAAACCGGATCTTGATAACCTGTCAGTAGGGGCGTGGTGTGACGATAGTCACTGTGGGCCCTCACCTGGTCAAACGCCGCTTTCGCTTGAGAATTGCTTCTCGAGATACCCGGCATCACCGCCCTTATTGTCGTAACTAACAGTGTCGATGTCATAGTTGCGTCGCAGGCGGCCTCATAAACAGCTGTCGCTAGCTCAAAAAGGACGCACACGAGGACGAACGTTTGCGCCGCTGATGCGCCTGTTAAAACGGAACAGATTCCCCCATTTTGTCGCTGTGCCGCCAAAAAACCGGTGTCGGAAAGAAACCAGCTGATACGCGCGCCCAAATTTGTATCTGTCATCCGCGAACACAAATCGCGGCCAGTTGCCAAAACATCATCTGATGTGGCACCAGCCGCTGATGCCGTTGCTGTTAGCTCCTTCAGCGCCACCGCCAACGTGCCGCGGGTTTCGCATTGCAACTGATGGTCGCCCAAATCAAACGGCACGTCCATTGGTATTTCCTGGTCACAAAAACACACCTTTTGTTCTGGCATTGCTTCAACGACACGCACACCTTCCTCCGTTTGCGCCTCGCGTAACAACAAGTTAACGAGCGCAACGTTTTCATCTACTTTCTTTTGTGCCCGCGCCACCACAGCCGGCGCCGCAGCCGCAGCGGTTAAAGCTATAGCTTCCGCCTCTTGCAGGAGCGCTTGTATTTGACGCATGTATTGTTTACCCAGCCCGCACAGCTCAACACAACGTTCCGATAAGCGGTGATTCCTTTCTGCGGTCGCCAGAACTTCCCGTTGTTGTTCCTTTTGTGCGTTTGTTGCTGACTTGCCGGTTAGCTCTGCTCTCCCATCGCTGCGGTCGCTACGAGCAACAGCAGCGAAAAACTTTTGTTGTGCCCCAGCCAGCGACTTTCGCTGCTGTTGCCATAGTCCATTTTCCGCAAAGATCTGCACGCCAACCAAGAGCTCGTCCTCCTTCAGCGTTCCGGTGACAAAAAGAACATAAAATCTGTAGCCGCTCGCTGGCAAAAGCCGTTCCGCAGACGGCCTCACAAGCAACAGCAAACGACAGCAATGTCTCTATCGTCGTTCGTGGCTTTCGCGCACCGCTCCATCCGACCGTCCTACGTGCGTTTGCTGTTGCCTGGCCGTGCTTGCTTTTCACTGCAATGAAAAGCGAAAACGACCAGCTGGCTGGCGCAGAAGCACCAATCACAGTCATCGGACCTGTAATCCGCGCTGCACGCCAGAGCGGCTCCGGTGGTCTACTGCCCCCAACCCAGAAGGCGCCATCTGGGTTTTTCGACACAAACACGTAGGAACACGACATAACAACTTTATCTGCCTCGCTTCAACGCGCCAGAATCCTTCTGGCTTCTTGCGCACTTTCGCCTGCTTTTGTTTGCTGAGACAGTAGGCTTATCAGCGCACCTCGGGCCATGTCCACCCTCTGTGTCGCCTCTCCTTCGGCCCTAACAGCCTCTAGGGGCTCTATCTGCTCTATTTGTGCGAGCCCTTCCTGCACCGTTTTCGCTGCCGAAGTAACAGACGTGGCCAGCTGGTCTAAAAACACGGCCATTTGTGCGCAAGCGACAGTGCTGTTTTGCAACTTATCTATTTGCTGTGTCAGCGGCAATAATGCGGCTTTTAGCGCAGCTCCGCTTAAAACCGCGCCGCCGGCGGCAGTGAACGGAGGAACAACGACTGGGGGGGCCACCACACCCGTTGCGGTGGCGACAAAGTCAACATCATCCAGTAGACCTGCAAAGCTAATCGCCACTGCTTGTATTGTCGCGTCCTTCGGCATGTGAGTCTGGTCAGTTCCGGCGTTCGCTACGGCGGCGGCCTGCGCTCCCAAACCAGACGCCGCCAACGAAGCGTCGGGGGGAGTTGCCCTGCCCAGGAACTGCATATAAACTTTGTCTATAGCCAACGCGAAAGGCAATACATCCGCTTTCGTTGTGCCGAACGGGTCGTCCAACACAAAGCCACCTCCATGCGAGTAAACGGCAGCGCTAAGGACACCGGTGTTACCGGCGTTGGCACCGCCTTTGACGATTTCACAAACTCCCCCACTCCCTGGCACGCCCACCACGCGCTTAATCAGTGCTTTGCCAGAAACGCTCGTGGCGCCTGTGCTGGAGACCCAGCCTTTTGTGGCGTTATACAACCCGACCAACAAATCCACAAATGCGCGCGCCTCGGCCGCCGAGTACTTCGCCATCATGGCGTTTGTGCCACCTTCTGCGCCGTTAGGGGCGTTCATTGCGGTCACCACAGCCTTCAACTTCGACAGAATGGGGACAGCGCCGCCTGGTAAGGCCCCGGCGAGCGCCGCAAACACGTTGGCGCCCGTGGTTATAGTTGCCGCTTTCGCCGCCGTCACTGCAGCGTTCCAGGTAGTATCTATGGCCGTCCAATCAAACGCGTTTCGCGAAGCGTCCGGCAAAACGAACGGTATCTCGTTACCGAAAACAGCGGCCGATTTTATTGCTCTGCCGGCCTCCCAAACGTTTGCCCCTGTCCTTGTCTGGCCGCTCGTCATCAGCAGGTTGTAGGCCGTGACGGATGTCTGGACTGCTTTGGCTGTCGTTGCTGCCACAGCCGCGTTCTGGCCGTCCGCGGCTAGCAGGTCGTTTTTTGCTTTCCGCAGTAGTTCTGTGGCGTCCTTTATTGACGCCACAACATCTTCCGTTGTTGCCTTTGCTGCTTCCAAGGATTTGTGTTCTACCATTAGGTTCGTCAGCTGGTCGGTTAATTGCTGGACGCGCACAAAGCCCCCCGGGTTGTGGACCGGATCTTGTTCCCTGCGGCCTGTCTGCGTCTGTCTATTCGCCACCTTTTGTTCTGCCTGTGCTATTTGTAGCGTCTTGTTCGTTGCGTCCGTTACACCTGCTCCCATTGTTCTTTTCTCCTTTTTTATTTGTTTTTTTAATAACGCCTCGTTTCTTTTTTCGCTACCCAATAAATCGGCCGCTGGGCCGTTAACTTTAGGGGCTTCTCAAAAAGAGAGCGATTGGGCAATAAAAAACAACTGCAAAAAAGTGTGACAGCAACCCTCCTACAAAAAAGGCGAAACAAGAAGGCAACAAAAAGCGACCAGGTTGCCGTTTGCTGTTGCTCTCTGTAAAAAACGCCGGGAAGATGCCGAGCATTAAGCGTCGCATAGCAGGATCACCGTGTGCAACCATCGCGCTCGTTCTTTTCGCAACAAGCTGCTTAGCGTTTGCGCCCCACAAAGCAAAAAAGCAACCTACCAATGCAGCAAACAACATGTCCCCCTGGCTGTTGCTTGCGTTTTGTTGAGTAGGCTACTTTTCTGCAGGATACAAAACTTGCCGTGTCTGTTCCACTGCCTCCTGTTGTCGTTTGGTATCGGCCAAGCGTTGAATAAATGCCCCGTCATTTCTTTGTAGCTCCTGCTCTACATTGGCGATCAGAGCCACTATTTGTAACGGGTCTAGCGTAAAACGGTGCCTATATGCTTCGCTGGTAATAACGGCGTTTGTGTGTGCCAGCGAAAACACAGAACTGGCGAAAGCTGCGTTGGTTCCACATTGTTGAGCTTTCGTTCGGTAAAAATCCACTGCGTCGCGCCATTCGGCGATTGCATCCTGCCACTCTGCTGCATTTATTGTTCCGTCGGCCGCCACAACAAAAGCTGGTAATGAGCGCGGAGAAAACGGCTCCGTTGTGCTCGCCGTCGCCCCGACTGCCGCCAATTCGCTCAGCGATTGCGTGCCCGTTGGCAGTTCCTGCGCGACCCATTCTTCGCCAGGAGGCAGCCGCCATTCATCGAACGGGGCGGCGTCTATCACTCGACGGACAAACAAACTAAAGCTCTCGAAACCTATCCATCGCGGTTGTATACAGAGAACCGGCCATTCTGGATTGGCCGTTTCTAGGCCAAAGCCTTGCCTCGCAGCGTTTGCGGCGCTGCCGTTGCTGTCTATGTTGAGCACCCTATTGCTGTACACAGCCAAGAGCGTATCCAAAGCAAGACACAAACGAAAAAACGCGGCGTCATGCGCGTTACCAGCGGCAGCCAGTGATTCTACAGCGTAGAAGTACACGCCGTCGTATCGTTGCTCGCTGGTTGATTTGCCGGCACAGGACGCTGCATACAAGGAGTCTAACGCTGTCCTACCGCCAAATTCGCTTTTGTAAAACCAAGTTGCGAAATTTGTGTGGCATTCCTCTTTTGTCACGCCGGCCATGGCGGCTCCGCAAATCGCTTTCACAAAATCTATTAACGCGTAGCCATAGCGGACCCACGCAAAGAATTTGTCGTCAGCCCAAAAATGTAAAGTAATGGCCGCTGGGTCTGGGTCCGTTCGACCGCAGAATCCCACCAAGGCCCCATCATCGGCGTTTGCCATTCTTAGGACGTTTTCGCCAAATTTGCCCGTTAAACACGAAGAGAGCAGATTGACCAAGTTACAGGACGTCTGGGCCGGTGTGGCCCAATCAGGAAGGCCTCCTCCTCCGCCCGGCAAGCGACAAGTGTCCGTCCAGTTGTCTGTGGCATTTGCTAAAAACCATTGCCAGCGACTCGCCGCTGTTTCCATTTTTGGTCTCGTTTGTGTGGAAGGCGCAGCAGCAAGCCCGCGCCAGTTTTCTTCAGGAAAGGCCTCCGTCAATTGGCGAACAGCAATAATCAACGCATCGATTCCTGCAATCGCTGGCCTCACGCCTTTTCTTTCCGGCGAAGAGAGCCTAACGCTTGCGGCTCTGCCCAGGCCTACACAGGATCCGGGTGGCACGGCACTAGCCTCGTCTCTTGCTGTGTAAAAGCTAAAAACCTGATCCACGAACGCGTCAAAGATCCCGCCAACGGAAACATCCAGCGTCGGTTCTGCTGCTTGCCAGTTTGCCGGAGCATATGCGTCCGCCGGCAATACGGGCACTGGCGCCCCTTGCCGACTGGCTATGTTCATTTCTAGTTTTGCCTGTTCTGCCCCAAAACCGTTTGGTGCGGCTGAAGTCAACAACCAGCTCTCCAAGTGTGTTTTTAGTTCTTGCTGGGTTGCTAATTTTCTGGCCATACAAGTTCGCAAGAACCCAACCATTTCAATGATAGAAAACAAAAATTCTGCTAAACAGGTCACAGAGCCGGTTCCCCAGGCTGCTTCCAACTTGCCATTTTCTAGTTGATTTACGGCACCCAAAATATCGTCGCCAATGAGAGCCTGAAGAGCCGCCCTTAGGTCATCGTTGGGTTCCGTCATGAAAAGATCCTGCGCAGCTTTCAGAACGGACGCGAAATTTGCGTCTGGTTGTTTTGCCGCTGCATCAATAATCCCTATTCCGTTAGCAATAATATAGTCAATTTCGTTTGCGGGCGCCGCAGCGCCCGCTGCAGCTTTCGCTGGTTTCGCCGACCTATGGTCCAAATCGATCCCCAATGGGACATCAATGCCACAAACATCAACACTACCGTTCCTCACAGCATCCAGAATCGGTGTGCCCCGGGCAGTTACAGCGCCTTCGAGTAGCTGGCTGGCTGCTTCCTTCACGACCGCTGCTTTTTTTGCGACTCTCTCCTTTGATGCGTGGTCACCTGCCATTGCAGCTTCGGCCTCCAGCGCCAAGGCCCGCAGCATCCTTGATGTATCGCTTGCCAGCTCAGCGGCTTGCTTGTGCGTTGCTTCCATCCTTGACGCTTTTTCTGCTTCCTTTGCCTGTGCCCCGCAGTGCTCCAGCATGGCCGCTGATTCGAAACGTTCTATGGTATCTTGTGGTATTTGACTGCCTACTGATTGATCTGTGATTTTCTCTAGGAGCTTTTTGTGCTGAATTTGCAAGTCATTGCGGTGTGCACAAAATTGAGTGGCAGCAGTTGTTCCCATTGTTGTTTTTCTCCTTGTTTGCTTCTTTGAAAATCACATTCATGTTTGTACCAGCATACATTTAAATGATCGACCAGCAAATGGGAATCCTTAGCGCTGCACCTTGCGGTTTTGCCGTCACGCAAGCTACGTACTAAAGGCACCACAAAAAGGTTCCTCGGCCGCAGCCGCTTTCTTTTTGCCGTTTGGGCCTTGCCGTTCCCAGCGCCCCTGCACGCCAGCCAAAAGTGTTCCTCCGCTTTTCGAAGTTTGCGCGGCAATAAAGCAATCTGCATAGCGGTAGCGGTCTGTCGCCTGATACAGGTGGGCCAGCGAACCCTGTCGCACTTTTAGGTTTTTTACTCTGGTTCTGTTCCACCATAAGATCCTCGTCTCCTTGCCGTTCGGCGGCTACGGCCTTTTGTGTGGCTTGTTCCTTCCTTGCGTGTGGGTTTTCAGCTTCTGCCGCTGGCCCAGGATTGAACACAGAAACAGTAATGGCCGTGTGGGGAGCGTCCAATGTCGAGAATCACGGCAAGCAAGCACACGCTATTGTAAAAGAAAAGTGCCGCAGCGGCGGAGACTCTGCTGTGCTGGTTCCTCGGCCTCGTTTGCCTGGCCGGCTCTGTTAAACTCATGGTGTCGCTTCCCCGCCTGTTTCGCTCGTCGGCATCAGGGGACCGGTTAGCGGTGCCTGCTCGCAGAAGCGTAGAATCGCCCTGTTTTTTTTGCTTCTGCGTCCTTCGGCCGTTGTTGGCCGACGTGCGAAACGCAGGGGGCCTCCCGAACTTGTTGCTGCAATTCTTTTATCGATCGATCGCCGTTCCTGCCACGAAGGACCCCTTTGCGTCGATCGTGCTAAAAATAGCACTTCCCCAAAAAAACGGGAAACAGGCGTCAATTTCAGCTTCCTTTTGTGCTGGTCGCATGCTCAGAACCTCTTACTGCCTTACGGGCGTCCCCCACGGCCTCTTCCTCTCTCCGGCTATGTAGAAGGCGAAAAATAACCGCTGCCTCGGTTGCCTGCAAACTCTGTTCAGCAGAGCATATCTCCGCAGCAATGGCCAATTGATCTGGTTCCGTTATCGCATCCCACGCTTTTTGCGCCTCCCACTGCCTCGCCTCCGCTGTTCTTGTTAGGTTTTGGCACACGTTTGCAAACGCAGCGATAGCAAGCGTCTTCTCTCTAAAAATAGCAACCGCTTCCTCCAGAGCTTCTTTGCTCGCTGACCAACGATCGCTTTGGATGGGTGTGTCGCCAGTTCCCTGGACGAAACGCGGCAAGCGAGCCAAATCCAAAAACTCCAACGCTACCTTTGCTGGTACCAGTGCCAAATCCGGCGGTGCCTTGGTAAGAACGGGCGGTAAAATAGGCAAATCCAGCGGTTCTGGTGGCAAAAGCTCAAACCCTGGAACAGCCGCAGGAACCAAAACAGGCTCGGCAACAACTGGAGGGACGCCCGCCGGCGCTGCTTCGGCCCCATCGCCCTCGCCATCAACATCAGCCGGAAACCAAAAAGCTGGCAGCACTTCCACCAGGTTTTTTACGCGCCACAAAAACTCATCGCATTTTCTTGGAATCGGATCCGCGTTTTTTGCTATTTCCTTTGCGAATGGCGCTGGTGCTCCAAAAAAGCCACCTCCTGTGCCAGGTGCGTCGATTATTTTACTCCACGTCCTCCCGGTGAAAACAGCCATCAACCTATCTAACATGACACAAACCGCTACGTATGCTTCTCCCGCCATGCCGTCTTCGACTAGGTCTTGTGGGATTTTTGCGTATTGCAACGTATGCTTTTCCGAGTCCCCGACGCGTCCAGGCGGTTTTTCCAGGGGCGCAAAGCAATTGGACTCTTTCTCCAACATCCGCTCGTCGATTGTATCGCCTGGGGACGCCCAGTTGCAGAGGCCGCGCACAAGCGACTGCTTTTTTATGCCCGCGCTTCCTGCCTCCGAAACAGCTTGCAAAAAACACAAAACAGCTTCGCCCAAAAACAGCCACAGTTCTGGCGCAGCAGCGCCCCAAATTTCGCCGGCTATGATTGCGTTTTGGCCGCCGGCGCTGCACGGCATGTCGTCGCGCAAGGACAGCAATTGCAACAACAAGTCGCCTCCGTCCTCTCCCAATCCAGGGGCAATTTTGCTCACGACCCAACGGGCCAGCACGTCAGCTACTGCTAGTTTGTCGTGGCCGCCACCGCCCCAGAACGCAACAGCCGTTAAATGCTCTGACCTTAATAAAAGCTCTTTGGCCTGGTAACCGTCGGGCAGGGGGTAGCACTCGGGGTAGCACAAATCAACGTTTTTTGTCGGCTGCATGTAATGTGCCTGACCTACGCAACCGACGGTTTGTAGCACCAACCACGTAACGGTGTTCCATGCCGCTGCCGAAGGCTGACAAACGCGCTTCTGCCAGTCCGCCATCCTGACAGGCTTTTTCCCGAGGTCGCCGCTATCAGCAGCCGCCACCGTCGCGTCTTCATACCATCCACCGAACTGGGCAAAAATGGCGTCTGCAGCTTCGTCCACAGCCTGGCCAAAAAGCTTGTCTAGGCCGACCTCATCGGCGTCCATTTCGCATCGCGCGTAAATCGACGTTACGTCCTGCTCTGTTTTCTTCGCATGCAGATCAAAGGAGTGCATCCACCGATCGCCTAATGTTCCCGCTACGCCGACGTCCCCCAGCCAACGCTCCAAGTGCTGCCGGATTCCTTCTGTTGTTCCTGCACCCAAAGCTAGGCCTCGTCGCAAGACTCCAACAA
>JAIRZL010000003.1 GCA_031267245.1 Oscillospiraceae bacterium | reverse complement strand
CTCCCCGTTGTTGAAAAGTCCCGGCACGACCGGCCATTCACGAGCGAGGGCCACAAAAAACGTAAACATCTGGCAAAGCCAGCGAGAAATCAGCTGTGAATGGGTTCCCGACGCATCGGCTCGTTTCTCGATGACGCCCAGTTTTCACGTGCTGCAGAACCCAAAAACCTAAAGCAGCGGCGAAACTAAAACGAACTCGCACCAGGCGCGTGGGTTGCGTCATAGCCCATGGCTACCCAGAGCATACCACAAACAACAGAGGCGTTGACGTTGCGGATGGCGCCCCACGGCCAGAAACAGCAGCGGCGCAGACGGCCATTCTGTTGGTTTGTCACACGCAACCGCTCCCGTCGAACGAAGCGGGGGAGCTGAAGGCGCGCCTTGGTCGGCGCGGCAGGACCGTTCCAGAGAGGCGATCACAACGGCAGCCGCTTTGGCCAAAGCAGGCGGGCCAAGTTGTAGAAAATGCCCGGCACCACCGGTCATTCAGCCGATAGAGTAATCCCAAATGCAATCATCACGGAACGCTACTGAAGGACCTGGTTTTTGCCGGTGTGCCGACGCAGCAATTGGTTTTCTCGATGACACCCTGCTTTTGCGGGCTGCAGAAGCATCGGGGCCACGAGCCGTCTGCCAAAAGAGGCCGTACAATCGGCAATATTCGAGCCAGCAAAGGATCCAAAACACAGCATCAACCGCAAACAGCGAATTAACTGGCAGCGGACGCGGCGGGGTCGTCGCGCAGCTATGCTGCCATAAGCAAACCACAAATAGGGCTGCTTGTGTTTAGAAGGCACGCTCTACCGTCGCGAAAACAGCCGGCACACCAGTACATTCCCACGCTAGCGCAATTGCAAAGGCAATAAGCACGGAACGCTGCTCCGGGACCTGCTGTTTGTGGGGGATGCCGAAGAGCAGTTTGTCCACGGTGGCACGGCAAAAGCTGATGCCTGCCTCGCAGGGTAATCGGCCTCATGAACGCCCCGACCCGCTTGGATGGATTTGCACCGGCGCTTTTCCGTAGCAAGCCACTTTCGACGGCCGGAAATTGGCAGCGGTCCAACAATCGGGGTGGCAGAAGCAGCGCAGTGCTCCGGCACGCCTTACGCCAAATTCATGCGTTGATAATGATAAAGATATTGTTGCGCCACCCCTTCGATTCCAGCAAGTTCTTGCGGCCATCCAGCGGGAAAAAATCTCTGCAGCCCTCTTTTAATCCAAACATCAACCGGCGCAACATCCAGCCGCCCCAGCCCAAAAAGCAACACACACGCTGCCACCTTGGGCCCCACACCGGGTATCTGTTGCAGAGTGATCATTACTTGTTCGTTTTGTTCGGAGGCCAGCTTTTGTAGGTTAATCTCACCAGCCAAAACCATTCGCGTAGCAGCAAGGAGGTACCTAGCACGGAACCCGCACCCGATATCTTTCAACGAGACAATATCAAAAGCGGCCAACTGCCCCGGGGTTGGGAATGCATAAGCATCAAAAACCAATCTGGTGCCGGCAAGTTGGCACAATCTGCTGATGATCCCTTTAATGCGCTTAATATTATTATTCTGGCTTACAATAAAAGATATTAATACTTCCCAAACATCTTGCCTTAATATTCTAACCCCTGGCAAAAGGTTATAAGCGGCATTTAAAATCGGAACGCGTTGCAATCTTGCCTCTATGTCATTGTAATCTTCATCCAGCGCCAGATAGTTGCGCCAAAACTTATCATCCCAGCCGGCATCAGCCTCTTCAAAGAGCAATTCCTGGCCATGTTGCGCCACCCTAACAGATCTGCCGTCAACCACTCCGCAGAAAAACCCATCGGTTCCGCGCCACCACCGGAAGCATTGCCCGCATTCGAGGGTGTTCTTCAGCGAGAAATTCCCTGTTAAACCAAGCACTTTCATTTAAGAGCGCTTGCTGTTTTTTAATATCTCCCACACATCCATAAGAGAACCATCTTCCGCATTAGAAACCACATGCTTACAGATGCTTTTAACACACTCTGGCGCAGAAGCCACCGCTATTGGGCAACCCACCAGTTCCAGCATCGAAACATCATTATAATAATCCCCAATGGCAAACACGTTCGCCAAGGGTAGGTCAATAAGTTCCAGCAACTTAACTAATGCCGCACCCTTAGAAACCGCGCTAGGCAATATCTCAATAAAACACTTCTCCGATCTGGTTAGCGAGAGCTCGTTATCCATTACACCACACATAAACTCATAAACTTCATCTTGTTTAGCCATATCACAAGAAACTAACGCCTTGAGCATGCCGGAACAATCCGCCAACACGGTAGGCTCTATGGTAACTCCCAAATTACGAGAATACGCGCTTAAGAATCTATCGTTTCGAACCACAAATTCGCCTTTCAGATTAGCCATAAGCACACCACAATCATCATATTTCTCCATAACTTGGCGCAGAACGTCGATCGCGGATTGTGGTTGGCAAACCGAGAATAGCAATCGCTCCTCTTTATAATCATAAATACAGCTACCATTATAAAGGATCGCGGGTAGATTCGTTGGCAACTTTTCACAAATCGCCCTCGACGTAATGCAACTCCTGCCGGTGGCAATTGTAAGAAGGTTCCGCGCAACAATCTCTTTCGCCGCATCTAGATTCAGCTGCGGAATAACCACAGAATTAATTGGCGAAGACTCCTTGATAAGTGTTCCGTCAACATCAGTTACCACCAAAAAAATATCATTACAAACCACTATATGCCTCCCATTGTACTATTAGCCCGCAGCTCCGGAATGGCAGATTCAAGCACATCACAGAACCGCTTCACTTCGTCAAGCTCATTGCACCAGCCAAAACTAACTCGCAATGCCGTGCTGGTAACATCCTCTCCAAAACCTAACGCCTTCAGCACATGACTTGCTTTGCCCCGCGAGCAAGCGGCCGCACCCAGACCCACAAAGATGTTGTCTTGCTCCAGACGATTCAGCAGCACCTGTCCGGGAACACCCAACACAGAAAAATTCAGCACATAAGGCACCGAATCCACCCGCGAATTGATCAGGACCTTCTCTAAGCTAGCGAGCCTTTTCATCAAAACAGCCCTGAGCTCCCCTATTTTCTTGTAATTTACTAACAGATTCTTATCTGTTAAGTGCTCGCACGCAACCCCAAGACCCGCAATCGCTGCCAGATTTTCAGTTCCCATCCGAATCCCAAATTCTTGTGCACCACCAGGAACCAAACAGGATTTTACTCCACGCCTTAAATAAAGCCCACCAATTCCCGACGGCGCCCCAACTTTATGGCCACTGAAAGTCAGCAGATCCACATTAAGTTCCTTGACATCACACAATATCTTCCCAAATGCTTGCGCAACATCACAATGAAACAATACCTGCGGGTTTTTTCGTTTCGCAACCCTTACCAAATCTTTAATCGGGTAGAGATCCCCGGTTTCGTTGTTAACCATCATAACGCTAACCAAAAGCGTATTCTCGTCTACCAACGCCTGTACTTGCTCAATTAAATTATCATCTTTGGGGTTGACTGTTTTGATTTCATAACCCCACGCTTCCAACTTTTGGCAACATAGCCTTACCGATTGGTGCTCTACTGCAGTCACAACAATTCGTTTTTTGTCTTTGCTGCGCGGCTTCGCAGAACCCAAAAGCGCAATCATGTTACTCTCACTTCCTCCAGAAGTAAAGCAAACTTCAGAAGGATCGCAATTTAACACCATCCCAACCTTTTTTCGTGCTTCTTCTATAAGCTGCCTCGCAAACAGGCCCAGCTTATGAAATGACGATGGATTCGCCGAATGATTAACCAAAACATCAAAAATCTTGTTCGCAACCGCAAGAGATGTCTTCATTGTTGCCGCATTATCAAAATAAATTTCATTCATCAGATCCACCCTCAACCATTTGTTATTTAAAACATAATCTTTCAGCCAGCCGCCAACGCCGAGGGCCAAATTAGCGACATCGAAACGCGTAGCGCATGCTGAACAGGCACGCCGGGAGTAGGCTTACTCGGAGTAGGCCAATTCTCATTGGTGAAAACATTTGCAACGCTAAGAAGCGATTTAAGAAAAGTCACGTTCACGTAACAACAGCCACCTTAAGGTGATTCCGTTGTCGGTCCAGTGATAGAACAACTTTTGCAAGGTTCCGCGGCGTCTTACGGACAGCTACTCACCAAGTAACAGCCAGCAGCCGCGGCGTTAGCTAACACCTGTTTGACGTTGCCTGGCCTTCCGGGCAAAGCCATTCCCGGCTTGGTAACAAGACTTTGCGTGAAAACTTTTGGATGTTACAGGTCGTCTTAAGCCCGGCTTGGCACCACGTAATACCCAGCCATAGAACGAGTAGCTGTTCGTTTGCTTTTATCTTGGGTGTACCGGTCAAGATGCTTCCATTGGTTGTCCTGGCCGCATGATAGAAACTTTTGCAAGGTTCCGTGGCGTATTACAAATCGCCGGCAAAAAAGAATAACAAAACCCTGGGGAACGATTGTGGCGGCGACCAGGCATACCTTTCAAGCGGCAAGTGGTTGCTCTCCGGTCGCCCACGGGACAAGTGAGTCTTTTCCGGCCACGCAATCGTGCAAGCAACCCTGCTACGCATCGGGTGCCCGCTGTAGCTTGGGGCAGAACAGGAAGAAGACAACAACGGGGATAACCGATTATTGGTAATTGGTGCCACGCCTTTGCAAGGCACCACCTATCTTTACGTCTGCGCAGCATTGTCACATCTGTCCTGCCATCGCGCTGCAAGCAAGGCAATTGATTCCTCTGCCCAAAGCAACAGACAAGGTTTGTTTGTTGTTTTTCCGCGGAACGATGCATCGCTACTGCTCGCCGCGAAGCAGTTGTTTTCTTGCACGCCTTTCACGTTGTTACAACGCGGTCTGGCAACGGTGCGGGCCTTTTGCAAGCGAAATCAACAAAAAACAAACCAAAGACGCTGTGGATCAGAGATCTTGCAAACTTAGTGGATAGTGCCAGCGGCGAATATACATCCACAACCAGAGCATTACAGGATACGCCAGCTTCGTTTTCTCGTTTTCAATTGCCAACTTTCGTAGGTCGTGAACTCAATTAATCGCTTCTGGTTGGTAGCTCCCACCAGTCTAGCCGTGCCGCTTCGTTGGCGCCTACCCCTGTGACAACTTTTGGATGATTCGGTAGTTTGCAAAAATAGAAGCTTTTTTCTAGATTCGATGCCAAAACACAGCAAAACGCCAGCGTCCGTAACAGCACGCAGAGAAACTTTGCGCCAATGGCGCCTCCGCCGATTGCCAATTCACAGCAACAAAACGAGGCGGCAGCTAATGAAACGAGCGCACTAGTATCAGAAGCACCAGCGAAGCGCTAAGCCCCTGTTGCACTGCTCGGTTTGTACATTGTTGATTGCAAATTGGCGGCCCACACAAATTTGCCGCCCGCGAGAGGCCCATCTGTGGAGAGGCCTCCGGTCGAAATTCAGCGCTATCGAGCGATCTGCAGTCGAACAACAGCAGGCGGCGAGAGGCGTACCTGGCGAGATTCCCATACGGTACCATCAACAGAGCGGCGAGAGTTGGCGCTGCGGATAGTTCTCGCGACAGTGTGTTCCTGTGTTCGCTGTCAGCTGGCGGGGAGAAATACAGCCAGGGTCACCGCAAGCCGGTGTTCCCACGCTCGCAGCGTGCTGGCGAAGTGACTTACAGCCCGGCATAGTTCCAGCCGCAGGGGAATTCCTGTGTTCGCTGCCTGCTGGCGAAGAGAATTACTGCAATGGGTCCTTCCCGCAACCAGGAGTTCCTTTGTTCCCGGCCTGCTGGCGTAGAGAAACACCGCCATGGGGCGAGAATTACGTCCCTGGATAGTTCCCCCCCGCTGGGAATTCCTGTGTTCGCTGCCTGCTGGCGTAGAGAATTACAGCAATGGGTAGTGCCCGCAACCAGGAGTTCCTTTGTTCCCGGCCTGCTGGCGTAGAGAAACACCGCCATGGGGCGAGAATTACCGCCCTGGATAGTTCGTCGCCCCGCTCCGTTGCTTTCGTCGAACGGCCCCCCCTGTCGAGAGTTCCCTGCATGGAAAGTTCCCACAATCGCGAGTTGCCGCGCTGGAGCGTTCCTTTCGTAGAGGTTTGCCTCTTTCGAGAGCTCACAGCCGTCGTTCGTCGCCCCTTTCCTGCGTTCCTTTCGTCGAGAGCTTTACTGTCGAGATTTCCATCAGTCATTTGATGAGCTTGTTTGAGAGTCGCCGCGACCACACGGACATTCAATACTTCCTTCTTGTGTTCAGAATTGCGAGAACGGCAATGGTTTCCTCGCGATGGGAAGCCCATATTCCAGCAATCCAAGCTGCGTAATGGCGCGTATGCCAAAGAAAGACAAAAGCATTTCGGGGATCAAATAAGACGCATTATAACCCGCACTTAACACTGAAACATCCCACCACCCCCGGTGAGACGCACAACCCAAAATGAGTAGTCCCGAGCAAAAATGCGCACAAAACTTCAAAAAGAACACGCAAAAAACCGAACAAAACAACCTAACACCCCACCTTTTGATCTGGGGCACAGCAAATATGCTGGCCAATCCAACAACACAATAACCAGCCAAATAGTCAAAAAAAACACAGCCCCAAAACTGTCCGGCCCCAAGTGCAACAAAATTTCCTAAGCCAAACAACAGCTTTAGCAGCCCAAAGCACAAGCCCAATCCAACACCACAACCAGCACCATAGCGCAAACTAACCCAGATTATTGGAACCATGCCAAATAAGGTTATTGCACCACCATGAGGCCAAAGTGCCGAAACCTTCAACCCACACAGCAACACTGTAAGCGCCAAATTCACGGCCAAAAACGTTATTTTTTTTTGTTTTGAATCAACTTTTCTCCAACCTTTTTGATGGGCCATCTCTGTCACCGTCTTGTTTAATTGCACTTTTTGCATTTTTAACGTCATTTAAACACGCAATCAAGCCATTTTCCGCAAGATCAAAAACCTCATACAAAAACTTGTATGTGCTGGCCTTAATATCCTTCGAATTCATCACTGCTTCGCGCACCACATCCTGGGCTTTAGCCGCCGCCTGCTGCATAATCTTCTCTTCATTCAGCAACTCACGGGCTTTCTCTTCCGCCTTTTGAACTATCAATTGCGCACTTTTCTTTGCATTGTCCAGAATGTTTTCTTCTCGCTCTGCGATATCGCCGGCAATCCTAATCTCGCTCGGCAAACTTTCGCGAATTTCTCCCAAAACATCAACAGCATCAGAAACGCAAACCAAAGCCCTACCCCCAGAAAGCGGGACATTAACCCCTTTAGTAAGCAGATGCTCCAGAACATTCAACAATTCGTCAAGCTTATTTATTGCCATTAAAATATTCCCCCAACACAAGAATTTAACAGCTTTATTTTAACATACATCTTCGCAAAAAGCAAAAGCTAAGTGGCTGAACTTGCCATCCCTTTGCCAAAATAAGTTGCCAACGCAGAACCTACAAAAAGCGCACCCCTGTTTACCCCTAAATAAAACAGGCCAGTTATATCGAAGTTAGCCATCAAGACGGCTTAATCAGCAGCCATGCACGGCCAGCAGCCTCGCCTGGCAATCCCATGACCAAGGAAAAGGCCTCTAGCAAACGGCATCCGAAGATGGCGGGAAAGTAGCCCGTATCAGTGGTACCTGCTTAGCATTACGACGTTGATTGGCGGCGCTTAGCTGAGCACTCAGGATCCCACGTCAACCGAAGAGCTTGCTGCCCGCAAAGCTAGAGGATTTTGATAATGTCAGCAATTCGCTCGACCTCAAAGGATTAAAAAGGAGGAGCTATCGTTACAGTGAGTGGTAGATTTGGTTGACTCAATGGCTGTAACCTCCTTTTTGTGCTCGCGGCACGACTTTTGCTCTCGATTCAGCCATCCCCAAGGAAAAAGCAACAAACAAAAGAAGCTCGAAGTTGTGTGTCGAACCCGCTTGCTACTTGTTGTTGTTTGTGACGGCCAACCTAACAGCAGGGCCCACGCAAAACACAAGCGATGCCAGGCGATCCGCGAAAAAAGGAATTTTCAGAATATCCGTTAAGCGGCGCCGCCCGCTGTGGCCTCATGTCGCTGCTGCAAACGCAAAAACCTGTAAGAGCGGCGAAGGCTCTTGCGGCGGCGGCGAAGACATTCATGAGAGCAGCTTCGAATCGGTAACCAGAAAAAGGGAAACAGCCCCAGTAATACGCACAGCACATCTATTCGTGTAGCCCTATAAAAGCTTTGGCCTTTTGTCGCTGGGCCAAACGCGAAGCCCCGGCGACGGAGACATCCCGGTTTGGCGGTTGCAATCGCCAACCACAAAAAGTTAAACGCCGCCAACACCCTCGGAAAATCGATTCGCCTAGCGGTATAAACGCAGAGGACCTTGAAGCGGCCTCAAAACCGAAACCAGATCTTGAGTCGGTGCGGCGGCAAACGAGCAGAACAAAACAAACACAAGCGTCGAAGGGCGCAATTCGCTCATGACTAGGATCCCCGTGAGCAGAAGCAAAGGAAATCGATTCCTCAGGCTTTGTAAACGCCTGTCGCTGCTGGTTGAGTGGCCAAACGCGAAGCCCGGACGCCGGAACAGACCTCCTGCAGCGGCAGCCGCGGCACCCATAACGGCATAAGGGCCGTGGCGAATCGGCAAGCACAAAAACATATCCGAACCTAATCCCCACAGGAAATCAATTCGTGGATGAATACAAACACTGTGGGCTCCTGTCGCAGCAAACCCGAAACCAGTTCTTGTGACCCGGTGCGCGGGCAACAGCCTCCGAAGCACACATAAACGGCGTAGCGTGAGGCGCGGGCAAGAATGGCATCCCCGCGCCCATAAGAACAGCAAACCGATTCCCGCAGTGCTTGTAAACGCCATGCAATGCTGTGTTTGCAGCCAAGCCGAAACACGCCCGGCGGAACAGCCCTACGCCCGCTGGTGGTACCAGGCATCCATCAGGGCGTTGACGAATCGGCCAGCACAAAAAGGAGACCCAAAGGAAGAAGCGGTGGGAATCGATTCTCGTAAACTTGCGTAAATGCGTTGCGCTCCTGGTGCGGCAGCACAGGCGCAACCTGGTCGGCGACACAGAGTTACGGCAGCGCGGAACAAGCCCACACACGGAGCTACTCGAAACGAGAAGCACAGTCTGGGAGCCGCAGAGCGGGCCCGTAGAAGGCGATTAGTTTATCGCTGTAAATAAGTAAAAGTGAAGCAGAAACTCGCGCGGCCTGCTGGAGGCGACAAAAGAAATCCGCAGGCGGAGCGACATTCTTCCGTCAGACTGCTGCAGATAGTTGTGAATTGTATCTGGCCTGTGACGGAAGATTCTTTACCAGCATTTGTGTTTTCCTTCCGGCAGAAACACGTCGGAGACGCTGCTCGCTACTACGGGTCGGCGCCGGCACTTACCGTCGTGTGTAAAGCAGGGCGTTCTGCCTTTGGACGTAAACCGACCACAGCTGGCGCTTTGCCGCGGTTTTGTGGCAGAATCAGTAAGTTGCCTTTTTTGCAGGTGCCGCGAGAAGAAATGTTGTTGCGCGGCCGGAACGTAAAACTAGAGCCGCCATTGGTTCGAGTCCTGTTCTCGGCAGACGGGAAAGGCAACAACACTGCTATTTTGCTGATCTTCCTTCCGTCGAAGGGTAGACAACAGCCGCACTAGTCCGCGCTAGATTGGGACCCTTCTGCAGCAAGCAGACGACACACACAGCAGCAAATTGGCTCGGATTCGACGCAGTACCAAGAATTTGACGTGTGGCGATGCGATCCGAGAAGAAACGTTGTTGTGCGTACAGAGAGTAAAACAGGATGCGCCATTGGCTCGAGTCTTACCCGAGGGCGAGAAAAGCAACAACACTGCCCTTTTGGCGTCCCTACTTTCGACGAATAAGAAGCCAACAGACGCGGAAGTCCTCGATAAATTGTGCACTTTTGCAGCAAGTAGCCACCGATCACAGCAGCCAATTGGCTCGGATTCGACGCAGAAGCAATAAGCTGACGTGTGGCGAAGCGAGACGTAAAACAGCAGAAAGAATTCATCGTGGGTCGTCGGCAGCTTTCCAAGCAAACAACATACAAACGACAGGGGCTTTTGGGCTAGTCTCCGCTGCGATCCTACGACAGAACGCCGTCACCGGGCACGCCCTTCTTGTGGACTTAGAGGAACTATTGCGGGCGCTATCAGTTGGCAAACGAATCGAAAGTTGATGACCCAAAGCGGACTTGTTGCGTGTTTGTGCTGGCCACAGCTCCCAACACCACCACCGGCATAAATGGCACAAAAAAAACAAAGAAAATCAAACAAAACAAAGAAACTATCAGCCTTTATGCTGCTCTTCTGTGCCAGCGATGCCAAGCAAACGACTTCTGGGCCGGGGGCTTGACAAATCACCTTGTTGGGTTATACCATTTGCTAGTCTGGTGTTTTGCCGTTTTATTGGAGTGCGACTTTTTTGTGAAGGAGCGCCCGATGGATAACATCGCGGAAAGAATGGCCAGACAAAGCGACAGCCGGCGCCGTTCATGCATCTGGTGTGCTGGTTGTAGTCATCATGGCAGCGTGCCAAATGCCACTAGAACTCGGGAAACAGTCATAAATAATTAATCTTTCTTTTAATATAGCCCGCAAGTCGACTGCTGAACCATTCAGAAACCAGAAAAGAAGCTGCGAACCAGCTTGCATGCAGTAGACAAATTTGACAACAAAAAAACAGGCTGTTAATGGGTTTAGAAGGTAACGCATCGTCATTTGCTTAAGATGGTCACACGCCAAAGAGCAGTTAATCGTCATTCACCAGACCGGATCCCGTCTGCGCGCGATTTTTGGCCAGCCCAAACAAAGGATGACCGAGTTTAAAACACATGTCGCGATCACAAGCCCAGAAAGCAGGCAGGGATAAGGCGTAGAAATATGGGACACTCTATATAAGTTAGCATAGCATTGAAGGGAGCATAAAAATGAAAACCATGATTCATGTGGATAATCTTTGCAAGAAATACAAAGGCACCGAAAAACCTGCTGTTGATGGAATTGGCTTCGATGTTGCTGAGGGTGAATTCTTCGCTTTACTTGGCCCCAACGGCGCAGGCAAAACAACCACGATTTCCATTCTCACCACCATACTCAGTAAAACATCCGGCACAGTGACAATAGCGGGATTAGACCTCGACAAAAACACCGCGCAGATACGCAAGAATGTTGGGATCATTTTTCAAAAACCCAGCGTTGATCTTAACTTGTCGGCCGAGGTAAATATCCGATTTCACGCTTGCATGTACGGCATGTACGTTTACCGCCCGTTCTTCTCTTGGATGCCGAAAGCGTACCAAAACCGGGTAATGCAACTTGCGGAGATCATGGGCGTGGAAGACAAGCTCAGACGGCCACTTAAAACTTTCTCTGGTGGCATGCGACGCAAAATAGAGATCGTGCGGAGCCTGATCCACCACCCAAAAGTGCTTTTTTTAGATGAACCAACCCAAGGCCTAGACGCCGTTTCTCGCCGATCTCTTTGGGAATATATCAACCAGACACGCAAAGAGGAAGGAACAACAATATTCCTCACTACCCACTATATTGACGAAGCGGAAAACGTCGATCGGATCTGTGTAGTCAAAAACGGAGCAGTGCTGATTTCGGCATCCCCGCAAGAGATGAAAAATAGCCTCCTTAAAAAAACACTCATTCTTGACGCGCAAAACCGTGAGAGCCTTATCGTCGAGCTTCGCGAGGGAGGAGTGCAACCACAAATCAGCGAAAAGCAGATTGCAGTACCATTCAACGAAGCCACACCGATGGGTATCTTAGGAAAGTTAAAAACCCCGCTCACAGTTATGCGAACCGTTGAACCAACCCTGGAGGATGCCTATGTGAGCCTTATCACAGAAAAGGAGAACGCGTAATGGACACAAAGATTGCCATTCCCAGCGAAACAATGCCAAAAATACTTATGGAAATGAATGCTATTTTCACGCTTGTTGGACGAGAGATAAAAATAACTCTAAAATCTCCTTCGCGCCTACTTATTGCTATCTTATGGCCAGTCTTGACATTTGGAATGTATGGCAACCAGCTTGCACAGAATATGGGCAACAAAATGGGCTATGATTTCACAAATTTTATGCTTGTTGGGCAGCTGATCAATGCGCTGTTTATGATGTCTATGTACACTATTGGCACACTTGCTGAAGACAGAGAAAATGACTTCACACAAGAAATTTTTGTGTCTCCGGTCTCCCGGTACTCAATTATATTTGGCAAGATAATCGGCGGAGCGTTCCCCAGCTATCTTCAGTATTTTTCTACCATTTTCATCGGGCTGGCTTTGGGAACACAACTAACAGCGTCGCAGTTTTTGCTAATGCTCGCCATTTCACCGCTTATGTGCATCGCCGCAGGCTCAATCGGCGTGCTGGTAATCGGTTGCATACGGAATCCAAACACAGCGAATATGTTTCTCAGCATCATCGCATCATTGCAAATGCTCGTTTCGGGAGCAATGATCCCCGTAAAGGACTCAACGGGCTTGATGGCGATTGTGAGCCACCTCATGCCAATGACCTATGCTGTTGACCTGTCTAGGGGATTATGTGATTCCGCGGCAGCAAAACAAAGCGAAACAGTTATGTTGCCACCATGGTTGAATCTTTGTATTGTGCTGGGCTTTACGGTCGTTTTTTTTGTTGTGGGTACTTGGCAGTTCGTGCAATCGGAGAAAAACAAATAGCGGTAA
>JAIRZL010000053.1 GCA_031267245.1 Oscillospiraceae bacterium | reverse complement strand
GTTGGTCTCGCTTTGCCAGCTCCAGCGTTTTCATGCGCTCCCAGCGGTGGCATTTGCTTTGCTAGCTTTTGTGTGTTTGCAAAAAAAAAGACAGGGCCGCGTCTTTCTCTGGTGTTGTTGGTCTCGCTTTGCCAGCTCCAGCGTTTTCATGCGCTCCCAGCGGTGGCATTTGCTTTGCTAGCTTTTGTGTGTTTGCAAAAAAAAGACAAGGCCGCGTCTTTCTCTGGTGTTGTTGGTCTCGCTTTGCCAGCTCCAGCGTTTTCATGCGCTCCCAGCGGTGGCATTTGCTTTGTTAGCTTTTGTGTGTTTGCAAACAAAAGACAGGGCCACTCTCGCTCCCTGTCTTTTGTTGTTTCCTTGCCTCTGCCGCGCCTCTGCCGCGCCTCTGCCACCAAAACCGATAACAACAACCCGTGATATTTTTGTTACTCGCCCGTTCTATCTTCTGCAACATATATTCATTGCAATGTATGTGCTGCTTATTGCTGGCTTTGTAAGGCTGATCCTTTAGGTTTTTGCTTCTTCCTTCTTTTCTTCTTTTACTTCCGCTTGTGCTTCTGGAGCAGCCTCTTCTGTTCCGCCTTCCGCAGGGGCTGCTACTTCCGCCACCGGCTCTGCCGGCGCCGCTGTTGCTAGCACGATGGGTTCCTCCACAGCTACCGGTGCTTCCTCTGCCTTTTTCCCCGTTATCTTGTCCCACAAGCTGCAGCCACTAAGCAAAGCACTTATGGTCCCGCCAACCAACAATGCAACAATCAGTTTTTTCGTTACCTTCATAAGTTTACAAACACCCCTTAAAATCAATCATTCCTGTAATGCAATCAGCCAATGCTAATCACTTTTTAAACACCACTGAATTATACACGACGGCGCACGAAATTCCAATGGGTGCAATCTTAATTTTACATTCCGTTAACAAAAAATTAACCTTCATTGTAAGTAACGGCATTCGGTGAGGGCGCGTGGTAGCAAAATTGCCAACAATTGAAGACTGCGCATTGCTGCTGTTGTTTGGAAAGCTGCTTTGAGTTGGTTGTGTTGCCGTTGCTCATTTGGGTGTGATATGGTAAGATAGTGGTGCATTTTGGCTGCAGGTAGCCGGGGAGTTTTGGAAGCGATCTGAATGGATTTTTTAATTTCTTCGGAAATCTGCCAAATGTTGATAAGGAGCTGACGTGTGGATGTTGATGAGTCGATTGTTGGGAAGCAGGTACAAGGAATGGCCCGCTATCGCAACCTCCAAGAGCCATGGGTTGTTGCTGCGCGGCGGCTATATAAGGCAGGTTGCTGCCGGAATATATTCTTTGCTGCCGCTGGCGCAGAAGGTTTCAGGAAAAATCATTGATATTGTAAAACAAGAGATGAATCGGATTGACTTTGACGAGGTTTTGATGCCCGTTATCATGCCCCGGGAGCTTTGGGATGAATCCGGAAGATATGAGAGTGTGGGTGATGAGCTTGTTCGCTTTAAGGATAGGGCTGGTCACGAGATGTTGCTTGGTATGACCCACGAGGAGGCAGTTGTTCATCTTGTTAGGGGGGAAGCGACTACCTATGCGAAATATCCTGTGGCTGTTTATCAGGTGCAAACCAAAGTTCGTGATGAGCCGCGGGCTCGTGGCGGGCTGATTCGCGTCCGTGAGTTTTTAATGAAGGACGCATATTCTTTTCACACAAACCAAGAAGATCTTGATCTGTGGTATCAGAAGTGCTTTGATGCATATGAAAAAATCTTCAAACGGGTTGGTTTGAAGGGGTTTGTGGCGGTTGAATCAGACACCGGCATGATGGGTGGCAGTGGCGCGCATGAGTTTATGCTTTTGTGTGAAATCGGCGAGGATTCAATTGCGCTTTGTGGGGGTTGCGGTTACAAGGCGAATGTGGAGGTGGCGAACGGTATATTTGAGCCATCAACGCAAGAAGCGCCCAGCAAACAAGAAGAGATCGCTACGCCGGGGATTAAAACGATAGAAGATCTGCAGGTCACGTTTGGAATGCCGGCAGAGAGAGTGATAAAGGCATGTGTTTTTGATGTTGTTGGCCGTGAAAAGCCGGTTATTGTTTTTATTCGCGGCGACATGGAAGTTAATGAAGTGAAGTTAAAGTCCGTGCTGCAATCTGCGTGTTTCCCGCGCACGGCTGCCGAATCGGATTCGCTTTGCTATGGCTATATTGGTCCGATAGGGCTCTCTGCTGGGAGCTATGATCTGCTTTTTGATGAATCTTTACAGGGCTGCGAAAATATGGTTTGTGGTGCCAACAAGGTGGGGTACCATCTTAAAGGCGTGAACCTTTCGGATCTGGTAATTGATAAGTTCTGGAATCTATATAAAGTTGCGTCTCATCTGCGCTGCCCTGTTTGCAAGAAAACGCATCTTGAAGTTAAAAACGGGATAGAGATTGGGAATATCTTCAAGTTGGGAGATAAGTATACAAGATCAATGGATATGACCTATGTTGGAAGCGACGGGGAAGCAAAATACCCTATTATGGGATGTTATGGCATTGGTATTGGGCGGCTGATGGCATCTGTTATTGAAGAGCATCATGACGACAATGGGCCTATTTGGCCTGTGTCCATTGCGCCTTTTGCTGTTCAGATAATTGCAATTGACTTCCGCGATCCCAATGTTCGCCGGCTTGCACTCGAGCTCTATGATTCCTTACGAGAGCGGGTTGATGTGCTGCTGGATGACCGCGATCTTTCTGCTGGAGTTCAGTTCTGCGAAGCGGATCTTGTGGCGGCGCCTGTTCGGGTTGTGATTAGCCCTAAAGGGATTGCATCTGGGGATTTTGAGGTTGCCACGCGAGACAAGCAAACTGTTTGTCGGGTTGAATTTGGCGCGATTTGCTCCACTGTTCTCCAGCTTTTGGATGTTAAAAGCGCAACAACTTGACGAGGGCCTCTCTGCTTTTGTTATCATCAACGCTCCAAAAGGAGTGCTGGCCATTGGGAGGAGGCCGTCACGCCGGGCATCAGTTCGTCCGCCATGAGTGGCGCCGTTCCAGCACGTAAAGCCTCTGTAAGCATTCTTCTTGTGGCTCATGCGACATCTGGTTGGCAACTGCTTTTTCTTGTGGGGTTCTCGCAAAGTAAGTGGCGTATTAAAATTGTATAAAACATAATGTAAGGAAGAAATTGCATGACGGCGCAGTTACTATTTGATTCCCATGCGCACTACGACGACCCCCGGTTTGATTCAGACCGTGAGAGCTTCCTTTCGGCGCCAGAGCAGCATGGAGTGTTGGGTTTTGTTAATGTGGGAACAGATCTTTTGAGCTCGAAATTGGGGGTAGCTTATTCCCAGCGACATAAAAATATCTATTGTTCTGTTGGCGTGCACCCTTCTTGCGTTCCTGGGCTGCCGGCTGATTATTTGGTTCTGCTAGAAGATTTAAGCCGCGCCCCAAAAGCAATTGCTATCGGTGAGATCGGGTTGGATTATCATCTTGACGTGGATGCGAAGTCTCGTAAGGACCAGTGCAAATTTTTTGAGGAGCAACTGGCTTTGGCTCAGCAGTTGGAACTGCCGGTGATTATTCACTCCAGAGACGCAAAAGAAGACACAATGGCCGTCCTGGGGAACATGAAACCGAAGAGTTTTGTTCTCCACTGCTTCTCATACGATTTGGCAACGATGGAACGAGTATGTGATTTGGGCGGGTTTCTTAGTTTTACCGGTGTTGTCACATTTAAAAACGCTGTGGATTCCCGAGCAGTGCTTGCTGCTGTTCCCGCCGATCGTTTATTGCTGGAAACAGATTCCCCCTATATGGCTCCTGAGCCGTATAGGGGGCAACGTTGCGACAGTTCGTTTTTACGCTATATTGCTGCTTGCTTTGCCGGCACTCGCAACGTTTCTTTCACCGAGATGGTTGCAACCCTCAACGGTAACGCCGAGCGCTTGTTTGGCATTACTTTAGACTGCCAATGATCTCGCGGTTTCTAGCGCGATTTTTACCATCTCTGTGAATGCCGTTTGCCGTTCCTCTGGGCTGGTCTTTGCTCCTGTTTCTGGTAGATCCGAAATTGTGCAAATACAAAGCGCCCGCTTTTGTGCCTTCGCCGCCACACTGTAAAGCCCAGCGGCTTCCATCTCCACGGCAAGCACGCCCATCTCCCGCCAACCCTCAAATTTTTCGCTTGTGTAAAACATAGCGGATGACAAGAGGTTGCCAATCGTTGTTGGTATTTGTAGTTTTTTTGCTGCATCTGCTGCTATTTTTAGCAGCTCAAAAGATGCGATTGGGGCAAAACACCCCCGCACGTTGAAGAATGATGAGTAATTGACATCTGTACATGCTCCCATTCCTATTACAACATCGTAGAGATTGAGTTGTGAACAGATTGCTCCGGCGGACCCGACCCGAATGATATTTTTCACGTCATAAAAATTGAACAATTCGTGCGCATATATGCAAATCGATGGAATGCCCATGCCGCTTGCCATCACAGAAACTTTTTCGCCCTTAAAAAAGCCAGTGTACCCCAAAACACCGCGAACCTGGTTTACCAACACAACATCCGTTAGAAATGTGGTGGCGATCTCCTTCGCGCGTAGCGGGTCCCCTGGCATTAAAACCGTTTCTGCAAACGCTCCTGGTGCTGCGCTTATGTGTGGTGTTGGCGCACCTATTTGTCTCGCCCTCCCTTGTATGTTTTTTTGGACGCAGACTGGTTATTCCTCGATTTTAACGACTTCTTTCTCTTTGTAATACCCGCAAACTTTGCATACCCTGTGCGATAGCTTAAAGCCTTTGCATTTTGGGCACCTGGCCAAGCTTAAGGCCGGCAGCTTCCAGACATTTGATCTTCTTTTGTTTTTTCTTGCTTTTGACGACTTTCTTTTTGGAACTGCCATTTTATAAATCACTCCCTGAAGTGGTATTATATAAAAATAAAAACAACTCTACACTTCATTGCATTATAAGATATGCGATAGAGTTTTGTCAAATGTTTGTAAAGTGTATGGTTTGCGTTTACTAGAAGATGTTGTTTTGTATCGGGCGTGTTGACAGGCAGTTTTGTTTGCTTGTGTGTTTTTTTGTTGGTGGGGTTTTGGCTGGCCGTTGTGCGGTTTTTTGCCGTTTTTGATTGTAATATTTAATCTGCTATAATGGTGCAAATGGGAGCTGTGTGGAATAAATATTTTTTGCCTATTGTTGGTTTTGTTGTGTGCAGTGGTGTTTTTGTGTTAAAATTGGTAAAATGTATTAAAATTGGAAAAGCTGGATATGGTTTGGTGGAAACAAGCAAACTAAAAAAAGCATGGTGGCAGGAGGTTTGTATCGTGGGAATGCGTGCATGTGTTTTGGTTGCTGACGAGGATACTTTTTTTCAAGGCAACTGCAGAAATTTCCTTACGCAACACAAAGTGCGGACGATTTGTTTAGAGAGAGATGGCAAAAAGGTTTTGGATGCTATAAAGAACAACCATCCAAATGTGGTTGTGATGAATGCGATCATGCCCTTTTTTGATTCTGCTTCTGTGATGCACATAGCGAAGGAATTTAATTTTGCGAGGCCACAGTTTATTGTTGTCTCGGAGGTTGACGATGTTGAATTGAAGCGCGAGAACATTACAGTTGGTGCAAGTGCGTTTGTTTTGAAACCATTTGACAATTCTTTATTGCTCTCAAAGATCCTTTATATGATTTCATATGCAAAGAGTTCTGCACAGAAACATCTTTTTGAAATTGCCCCTATTGTTCCTAAAGAAGCAGCGCGCGTGGAGCTACCGCGCCGAGAGTGCGAGCAATTGATTTCTAAAGCTCTTTTGAGTTTTGGAATCTCGCCTCATATAAGTGGCTATAGGTACCTACGGGATGCCATAATGTTCGTTTGGGAGCACTTCTCCTGTAAAATCAGTATCACAAAGGACGTTTATGTTTTTGTGGCGCAAGCACAGCATTCCACGCCTTCAAGGGTAGAGCGTTCCATTCGCCACGCAATATCTAGTACCTGGCCGACGATTAGCAAGATTCTTGAGAACAAGTTGATGCCTGTAGGATTCCTCATGCGGCCAACTAATTCGCAGTTTATTTTCTATATTGTTCACGAATTGCAGGCAAGCATTCAAAAAGTTGGCTAAATATTCTTTCTGCTGACCCAACCGTTGATTGGCTTCCCCAATTTAGCATCGCCGGTGTTGTGTGGTTTCCAGCAGTGCTTTTCTAAAGCCAAGGTGGATGGTCTTTTCCGTACCTTTTCGCCGGGATTCAAAAAGCTGTACAATCGGCTCTCAGCGTTACAGCCTTTGCAGCCGATGCCAACGGGTCTGTTTGTTATGGAGCTAGCGTTTCACGCGAAAAAGACGAGGCGTAAAGGGTGGCCCTTACAACGCGCACAAACGTCTGTGTTACGTGCCTCCCCCGGAACGCAGATGTTGCGAGCTCCGCGCTAGCAACAAGCCGTTGGCGTTCGTTATCTGTGTGTAGAGAATTGCAAACGTAGGAGCTTTTGCAAAAGTTTCTCGCGGGGTGTGGCTGGAGCTGCTGGTTTTTTTTGGGGCTCAACATAACAATGGCTGTAGCTGCTGCACAAAGCAACAGCACTGCCAAACGCTGGTTTAGCGCCGTATAGAAGCTGCTGGGTCTGCTGGCGCTGAATGCCATACGGTTCATAAGGAAGCCCAAGAGCAACACAACAAAAGCCTTACCTCTTGGGCGCAGCCTGGTTAAAATTGTGCGCGGCGGCACAGGAGCCGCTGATCACACAACTGCGACTTAGCTGGCATGGAATGCTGATCTTTGCATTTTTGGCTGCTGGACGATGACGCAACAAATGCGCATTGTTGCTGCCCTGGCGGGCAAACGTACGCGACGGTCAGAACCAGTGGCAGCTACGTTCCCTTTGCATCCGTCCTTCAACAAAGGTGTCTGCTTCTCGGTTGGAAGCCGCCGATGTTCTCGGTGTGCTGGTGTGGGTGCAAAACAAAGGCATTCCGGAATCGCTTTGACCTGGTGATCTCCAAGAGCTCGGAATTCGAACGGGCAGCATGGCGTCCAAGGGGTAGGCGTGGCGATATAAAAAACCGAAAGGCGTGCGTGGTAATGGTAGCTGCTGCCGTGTCCTGGGACCAGACGCAAACTTGCGAGGTAATGGTTCCATTGACGATTCGCGCGCCATCATCCGTAAGTCGCGAGCGACAACGGGGTGTTGCCCGCAGGGTCAGAAGCCAGTAAGACTGGTCCGCCCTAGGTAGTAACGCTTGGTGGCTGATGAAAATTGGCGACGTGCAAGAAACGTCTAGCGTGCGCGGATCTCTCTTTTGCCGAAATTCGATAGAACGTTGCATAATGTTCTTAAAAAAGTCGCCAGGTGTCGGTCTATACACATTGCTGACGCTCTGCTGGTTTAAAAAGCAACGTGCCGGTGGGGGGCTAGTGGTGCCCTCCCTGAGGTTCGTGATGCTGCAGCAACAAGGAATCCAGCAGGGTATTTGTGTCCTCGGCGGTAAAGTCTGCAAAAAAGCCAGCGGGTGGCCCTCCAGGGGTCACCAAACAAAGGAAGGGGGATTTATATAATGGTGAAGGATTCCATAACGATAATTGGTGCCGGGAGTTTTGGTCTTGCGCTTGCTGTAACCTTTGAAAGGCAGCATGCTGTTAATGTTTGGTCGTTTAGCGAAGAAGAAAAGCAGGCTATTCTTAGAGACCGAGAAAATAAGGAGCGACTGCCTGGTGTAAGGATACCCGAAAGTATTAATATAACAACCAACTTGGCCGTTGCTAAAGATTCTGAACTCGTGATAATATCTGTGCCATCCATCGCGGTTCGTAGCACGGCACGACTTTTAAAACCGCATGTTGATCCGGATGCCATTATTGTCAATGTTTCTAAGGGAATTGAGCAAGATGGCTTGAGGGGAATGGCGCAGGTTATTTCGGAAGAGCTTGGGAACGATGTGGTTATTATGTGCGGTCCGTCGCATGCAGAAGAGTTGGCGGCAAAAGTGCAAACATCAATGGTTGCCGCAAGCAAGGATATGCATGTGGCTGGCAGAGTGGCGATGATGTTAGAAGATGAACTGCTGCAGATATATGTGTCTGATGATGTGTGTGGTTTGGAGATCGGGAGCACATTTAAGAATGTTATTGCGATTGCTGTTGGGATTTGTGCAGGATTGAACGGCGGCGATAACTTGGCAGCAACGGTAATGACGAAAGGGCTTTGCGAGATTGGGCAGCTTGGGGTGGCTGCAGGAGCGAAGCCGCAAACGTTTGGTGGTGTTGCGGGGCTTGGCGATCTGATTGCAACATGTGGTAGCAAGCATAGCAGGAATCGTCGCTTTGGAATGCTGGTTGGCAGCGGGGTGCCGGTTGCAGAGGCGCTGAAGCAGGTTGGGATGGTTGTTGAGGGTTACCATAACGCCGAGTCTGCAAAGCGGCTAATGGAAAGATATAACCTGCGATTGCCGGTGATGAATGCGGTGCATGACGTCTTGTATAACAATAAAGATGCAAGTGATCTGTTGAATGTTTTGCAGGAGCAGAAAGCAAGCAGATCGGAATGTGTTTGGTTTTGAAGGATGTGAGGAGCTGCTTCTTGGTTTCAAGGGGCGGTTCTTTTTTGTGGATGTGTTAAGTTCTTATTGAGGGTGTGGAATAATTGTTTGAATACAACGAAGAATTTTGGCAGCTTGCAGGTGTCGCAGAAGCAGAATCTGTTGAACAGATTAAAATGTTTGATGCTATTTTAGAGGTAAATCAGCGGAAGGTTCTTGAAGCGTTTGTGAAACACCGAGTGAGTAGCAGCCATTTGGTGGGCACGACGGGTTATGGGTATGGTGATTGTGGAAGGGCTGTAATTGACAAGATTTATGCGGATGTCTTTAATGTGGAGGCTGCGTTAGTTCGGCATAACTTTGTGAGTGGAACGCATGCGTTGGCCGTTTGCTTGTTTGGTGTTTTGCGGCCGGGGGAAAAGATGGTGTGCGTAACCGGAAAGTTATATGACTCACTTGAAAAGGTCGTTCGCGGTGTTGGCAATGGGTCGCTTTCTGATTTTGGAATCAATTATGCGGAAGTGAACTTTTTGGAGGAGCCGCGGCCGCATGAAAGTTTGAAAAGGGAATGCGAAAATGCAAGGTTGATATACATTCAAAGGTCATGTGGGTACTCGCAACGGGCATCTGTTGGCGTTGTGCAGACCAACCGGATTATTGAAGAGGTTCGTAGGCTTAACAACGATGCTGTAATTGTTGTTGATAATTGTTACTGTGAGTTTGTGGAACAAGAGGAGCCAAGCGGTGCAGATCTTATTGTTGGGTCGCTTATCAAGAACCCTGGTGGTGGGTTGGTTCGCACTGGCGGTTATATTGCTGGCCGAAAAGAACTTGTTGCGCTCTGCGCAAATCGGCTTACGGCACCTGGTTTGGGGGCGGATGTTGGTTGCTCGCTTGACCAGAATCGCGAGATCCTAATGGGGTTGTTTTTGGCACCGCAAGCAGTGGCAAACGCATTGAAAACCGCCATATTCTGCGCTTTGCTTTTTGAAAAACTTGGGTTTAAGGTCTCACCAAACGGCTGGGAACCACGGGCGGATATTGTGCAACGCATTACCTTGGGAAGCAAAGAAGCCTTGAAAGCTTTTTGCTGCGGGGTGCAGGCGGCATCACCAATCGATTCGTTTGTTGCGCCCGAAGAATGGCATATGCCTGGTTATGAGCAGAAGATTATTATGGCTGCTGGCAACTTCACAATGGGCGCTACGCTAGAGGCGTCTGCTGATGCGCCCATGCAGGTGCCTTACAACGCTTATTATCAAGGTGGCCTCACTTTCTATGCCGGGAAGCTTTGCGTTATGGAGGCTGCTTGGCGTGTTATTCTTGCAGAAAGAGCGAAGGAATTCCTACTGTAATGGGCCCGTTGGGCTGGCTGTGTTGTTGCAAGTGTTTCTTGCTTAAGTTTGGCATTTGGTGGGCGACATAACAACAGGAGGGTTTGTGATATGTGTTGTAATCTGCGGTAAATGTTGTTGGTAGCTACAGGAAAGAAGGAAGATAGCATGGTATATTTGTCGGGAATTAACAAACAAAACGGCTTTTGGTTAATTTGAAATAAAAGGAGTAAGCGAAAATGAAAACAAGCAAAACAAAGAAATTGGCAATCGGTTTGGCGATGCTTTGCGCAGTCACATCATTCGGATCACTGTCCAACGCTGGCTGGGATTCCCCCCGAGAGGAGAACCGAGCGGCCTTGGCGGCTCTGAAGCCTGGCGAGACGCGTGTAGGTGTTTGTCGTTGCAGCCCCGGATTCAAGTGCCGTTGCAGGGACGGATTTTTGGATCGCGAGAGGCAAGATCTATGGCCGATCCTTTTGCCTGCTGATGGATCCTCTTTTCAGGTGCCGTCGGGCGCTCAGCCTCAGGCTTTTTTGGTGTGTGCTGTAACGCGAGACACCAAAACCGGCGGTGTAGACGTGGATTACGACGTCGAAATACAGAACATGGCAGGTGACTCTTGGCACGAGATGTATGTACCGGGCGACGCAACAGAAACACAAGGCGACTGCGTTTCTTGGCTATTACCGTGCTTCAAAACTCCCTGTGGCGGTGCTATGATAGAGTCGTGTCGACAACAATCTGCGGTAAGACCCTTACCCGATTTGAGAGGCGATGTGCGCCCACAACGTTGCGACGCGCATAACAAGCTGGTTTTTCGCTCCGAGGGACTGGGCTTCGAACACTACACTTTCCGAGGAACAATAACCAAAGGCGGTCGGCGTGTAGGTGACTTGCACCTAGAGCTACGCCAAATGGATTGGAAAGCCGCGGAGAAGCAAAAGCCACAGCAGTTCCAGGCAGATGATCACCCCATTGGGCGACTGCTGCAAGATTGCGAAGACGCACTTTGTTCGCATCGAACCCAGCGGGACGAACAGAAAGCCGTGATCGAGCAACTCTATGCTACTGTTTGGTCTGATAAAGACACAACGGCGCGCCGGGTGCCTTTACATATGAGGCGGGAATGGGAAACGCGGAACACACCAGAACGCTGCAAGCTCACGCTGGAATCCCGGGGCGAAACTTTCCAAATTATGCTCGGTACTGAGACGCGGACGTCTCGGACTGACTGGAAATTTCGCGGTTTTGCTAAAACGTCGACCATGAAAGCTGAACCTGCTGCCCTGCAAGCCAACGGCGTTACTGCCGTGGAAAACGCGAACAGGCTCGGGAACTGCCGTTGTCTAATAGTTGACAATTATTTTTTCAACGCGCTTCCTGGTTTCCCTGGCGGTTGCGGCCAGCTAATTCAGGTGTGGGGTGGCAGACCCGCTACGCCGGGCGCGGTTGCGGACGGCCGCTTTTGGTTTACCTGTCGTGGTGTGGAGAATCCTGATGAAATCTACATATTAGAAATCGAGGCCTAAACAAACAGCAGCAAGATTTGTGCATTTCGGGCCTGTGGTTAGCCGACAATGCCGTTTTTAAGAGCTTCTGCTGACATCGAATATTTGCGGAAGGGGTAAAAGCTTTATCACAGGCCGGTGGCACTTTTCAGGATTTGCGGAAATACACATTGCATCAGCTTTTGAACTCGACCTACAAGAGGCATGGGAGGCTTCGTTAAGGGATCAACGTAGAAATAAAACATATGAAAAGGGAGAAACCAAGAATGAGAATAAGCAAAGCAAAAAAATTGGCAGCGGCTTTTGTATTACTTTTTGGGATGGGAGCAAGCTGTAACCAGGCAAAGGCTAATCCAAAAAACTACGCAAATGAACTGGTATGTTTCCCGACGACGATTTACCCGAAGCGTCTACTCGACGGCCTTGTTTTAGGCGCACCTTTACAAACAACAGAAATCGATGGGCACAGCGTTGGAGTGGTGCAGCTGCCAGCCGGGTGTTGGTGGTATTTCGTTCTCGGCAGGCGGTCAAAGTCGGACCTTGCAGGCGATCATATTTACTGCCCACAAAGCAGCCAGCGTTGCCCCGGCGATATAAAATCAGGCGAGCGGCTGGGCTGGCGGATACAAACGCAACCAACGGTTGTCTCTTGCGCACCAGGATTTGATGCTAGTACCGCAGGAAGCTTCCGGCCTTTTGCTACTGAGATTTGTGCACCAGAAAACCACACTCGAGACATGGTCCTAAATTTCCAAGCAAAAGACGGCGTCACCGAACCCCTCACTCTGCGAATTGTTTGGCAAGAGGCCCCGATTACGGACGAGCAGACCAACAGGCTAGGTTTGGGCAACCCCGTTGGCTGCCAAACGGGTGATGTGATATCATCGTGCTCCTTACCGACTATGACGCCCAGGGAGCCAGACCAGCCAAGGCGTTACACTGGTACTGCGCATGCGGAGCACTCTTTGCCTTTTTGTGCGGAAAAATCAAACCAGGATTAACGTAAGATAAAACATATGAAAAGGGAGAAACCAAGAATGAGAATAAGCAAAACAAAGAAATTAGGAGTAATTTTGACTGTAGTTTTCACAATAGCTTCGTTCGTTAGTTCCTGCTCTGCCAAGCCGGTGCTTAGCTGTTACCCCCTCTGGGTGCACCCGGACACGTTGGCTTGGTACGCCGATCTCAATCACCCTTGCGAAGTTACGGGCGATGGGGACTGTTTTCTCCTGTCTCCCACTGTTCTCGTCGGCAGTGCGTACGTTTTTGGTTATCGGAACAGCGATGATCTTCGCCCTGCGCGCGTGGATGCCGAGGGCCGACAACTTTTGGACTCCAATCAAGATACGGGCCCTGATTATTTTAATCTTGTTGGACCGTTGTTCCCCTGCCACGATCCCGGAAAATTTGTTGAGCTCATGCCTCAAAAAGAGTATCAGTACCAAGCCGCGCTTGGGCAGCTAAGAGTCAGAGATAGGACCCTGTCACAGCCGGCGGCTTTCAATGTTTATCACTGTAGACCGCACGGAAACATACTAACGGTTCCCTGTCCTGTTACTTTTCGGGGTCCTGTTACTTTTCGGGGCGACATTGCGTTTCCGCTTTGCAGGTTGGAGGTAGCGGCAAGCACGATTTAAACAGCACAACTAAAGCGTAGCACATCGCGGGGCTGTCTGTGATTTTTTGTGCCTTTGTTGCAGGCAAACTCGCGTGATTGCTGGTTTGGTTTTTGATCTTCAGCTCCTGGGAACCGAGAAAAAACGGGGCTGTCGGCTGTGCACGCCACTGTTTTAATGCAAGGTGCTGTAAGAATTTTGTTGGGCAAGAGCCTCTGCCTATTCCGTTTGGAGCAAGGAATAGGACGGCGTTCATTGATCGGATATTGGAAACAAGAAACAAAGCTGCCTTAAAAAAGGAGAAACCAAGAATGAAAGTAAGCAAAACAAAGAAATTGAGAGTAATTTTGACTGTGGTTTTCGCAATCACTGCTCTTTTTAGCAATGCTAATGCCGGCGATCCACCGACCGTTTCCTCTTTCGCGTGGGCTGAAGTTTTTAGAGGTGGTGGAAGTGGACGCCATGGCGATAGCGCCAGCGATAGCATTTCCGCGGACGTGCATGTCCTTCAGAATGCGCAGGTGCATCTTGATTTGGCACAAGGCGAACAAAGAAGGATCCGTTTGTATGCGCGTTTGCAATTACCTGGCACCAGTTTGGACGTGTTTGACTCAAGAGCATTAATGGACAGCCGGCTGGGGCCGCGTGAAGATAATGGCGTTCATGTGAATTATTGTTATTCGATGGCTGGCGGTTTTGGCGTTGGCGATGAGCCACAGAGGCCGTTTGTGCAAAGCCTGGACCTTGAAGTTAAAGCTACCGATGCAGCAGCGGTGGGACAGCGCTCTGTTCCGCTTGGCTGGCTGCCGTTCCTTTGCGACGGGAGGGAGATTCCTCTTGTTCTTGTTGTGACTGTTGTTCCTGCGGGTTCGTAACCTTGTTTCTGCTGCGATCTATTGCTGTTTGTGATGTTGTTTCTTACCTCATCTTGCCAGGTTCCGCGAAAAGAAACGGCAGGACAAAAAAACAGCGTCTTGTTTCTGTAATGGTTGAAATAGAAAGGAGGCGGATCAAAAATAGCTGTCGGAATTAATAAACAAAACGAATTTTAACAAGGAGAAAGTAAAAATGAAAATGAGCAAAACAAAGAAATTGGCAATGTGTTTGGTAACACTTATAGCGAGCACGATTTTGTTTGGCTGTGCGAAGGCGGAGGACCCTGGTATATACGGCGTTTACCGGATTGGAAACGACGCCAGCGAGATCGTTGCGCTTGCACAGAGCCCTGACGGGCATTACCAGCTCCATGTGCCTCTGAGACAGGGAACGCCGACCTTCGTTTCTCTTTGTGAGGTTTTCCCGAAAGCAAACGGCACGACGGTTGAGTGGTTTTTGCGGGCAGACGTTGTCGGTGCCCAGGCTCCTCGTGGCGCCGAGAATCAAACATTGCACTTGCAAATAGCTGACCGGCACGCTACCTGCGAAGTCAGGGATCTTTTGGATGCATATCCACAGCTTGGTCGCCGCCCAAACTGCGGGCACGTAATTGCGGTCCGTTCCAATGGTTGGCATGCGGCGGATGCTGCCACGAGAGGGCCAGCCACGTTTTGTTTTGAGTGCTCGAGCGTGTTCAGCGGCGCCGTTTTCCTCGTAGATGTCATAGCCGGCTAGAACTAGAAACGAAGCACAATTAATCACGGCTATCACTGTTGTGTCGGAATTAATAAGCAAAACGAATTTTAACAAGGAGAAAACAAAAATGAGAATAAGCAAAACAAAGAAATTGGCAATGTGTTTGGTAACGATTTTGGCGAGCACGATTTTGTTTGGCTGCGCAAAGGCGGTGCCATATGGCTTGTACGCCTGCTCTTGGAACCCGAAAGAAAATGCGTTTACTGACATCAAATTCCTTCACAGACAAGCTGGGGGCGAGTACGAGATGGTGCTGCCGTTGTCTATGGCAAACGGGCTACTGGTTTCGTTCGCAGAACGCTCGGTCGACGACGACGGCGAGGAAGTACGGGAACCTTTGGAAATTACATCGGCGGGAGAGGTCGTACTCCAAGACGACACCGAGACGTTCCTTCCGGAACAAAATAAGGCAGCTGTTACTGCCACCTATTGTTCCGCTGTGAAGAGCGGCATGAGCGCGCGCTTCGTTCATTTTTTTTGCAACCGACCGTTGCTCTTCGCTGCCGTTGACACCAAAAAAGCAACCAGAGACCAGACAGTAGCCGAGAAACGGCTCTTCCAGCGCGCGGCACAGGCGCAGGTGACGTTGGAACGATGGGAGACAGCTTCCTTTCCGCTTCTGTTGACAGCAGGAGAGACCGGCCGTTGTTACCGTGTAAACCTAAAGCTTTGCCGGTAAGTAGAAGGCTTTCGGGAAAACGACTTTCGTTTTTTGCTGCTGTCGCTTAGTATCTACCGTTTGTAGTAGGACAAGAACAAAACGAACTTAAAAAAGGAGAAAGTAAAAATGAAAATGAGCAAAGCAAAGAGCGTGGCAATTGGACTGGCAACGTTGTTGGCAACCACGGTGCTTTTTAGTACTGCACAGGCGGTGCCACATTTGTGCGCGTTTTACTGCAGCGCGAAGGACGCGTCTGTGGGGACGCAACAACCTGATTCCTGGGGCAAACACGTGGGGTATACAAACACTACTCATCTTGGTACAGCTGACGAGCAGAGCTTGCTACTGCTTCCGCGCGAGCTTGGTGCTGGCGCCCAAATTTGGTTTGCCGAGGTGTCGACAGACGAGCACGGCGTAGAAACGCTGGGGTCTGCCACGATAACGCCGGAAGGCTGGCAAGGCGAAGGAAGGCCCAAGGACCAGGATTTCAAGCCGCTGCGGGCAGAATCGAGGCTGACTAGCAAGCTTTTGCAGAACCAGGATTCCCCTCCATCTTGGATAGGCCGGCGTTGCTTCCCGGAGTCTATCGTGCTCAAGGCGCCGTGCTTTTCTGGTTACTTCATCAAAGAGTTCCTGCCAAAAGTAGAGGACTTGCCAGATGACTCGCCAGATGCAGACCCTTTGGCAGCACAACTTGCGCGCCGCACGTCAGCCGCTACGCGGCTAGAGGTGACGGGAGCAAGCCTAGCGCGGCGGTACAGAGTAGAGGTCGTTTTCGTTTAGAAACTAGCTGAATGGCAGCAATGCAGCTTGTGCTTTTTTGTGCCGGGCCGTTGTGTCGACGTTTGTAGGTTGACAATAACGGGAAGACAACTTAAAATAACAAAGGGAATAAAAAGCAGAAACCCGCCGCGCGTGTGATTGGTTCGTTTTGCAAAGAATCAGCAAAAACCAAGCGAACTAACC
>JAIRZL010000029.1 GCA_031267245.1 Oscillospiraceae bacterium | reverse complement strand
TGCTGCTTTCTGAGATCCTCATCGGGGAGGCGGCGTTAATTCACCTGGAAGATGGTGGAAGTGTGGAATGGCAATTTGATATTCGTTACGATGATGGCAATAGTGACAAGTTGTGCTTTTGGACGGTTAATGGCGAGCATTATATTGGGTGCAGTGATGATAATCTGTGCTTTAGGTTGCCAAATGCAGACTTAAAAAAGTTGCGATTAGTGGTTGATGCTCTTTTGCCTGCTGATCGCTGATCTGTTAACAAACCTGGCTGCTGCAGCTAGGTTTTTTTGTTGTGTTATTGATTTTGATTTGTTTTTTGCAGAAGTAAGTGTTCACAAGCTGGGGCATGTTACGATTTGCGCCAGGAATTAAAAAATCCTGCGGTAAACATGAAAAAGCGACGAGTAATCGCAATTCACGAGCCGCAGGTAATGTTTTTTGCCGGGTGTAAAAGCGACGCGCCAAGCTGTTGTTAGCTGCGCTCCAACGACCGCTTCACAACGTCGCCGTCTGGGACGCAAAAGCCGTTGGGTAGGTCGCGTTCATGCAGGCTTGTTTTTTGTACGTTAGGTCTCCCGCGCGGCTGCAACCCGATCGGCAGCTTGTTTTTTGAATCGGCTGAATCTTTCGGGGCGCCATTTTTCAGTGCTGTTGGAAATCTGCTTTAGCAGTTCTGTTTATACCTGCGTCATTTTGTGTTGTAGCTTTTGCGGCTGGCATTACAAAACGACCCAATTCCGGCCAACAAGTTCAGAGAATATTAATACCTTATTGTAATGTTGTTGCAGGCAACCGCTGCCATTGAGCTTCACATTGCCCCTGTTTAACCCAACCAATTTTCCTGCTATCTTTTGGCTTTTGATCTCTGATTGAGAATGGCAAAAGGCGATCTCTCCGTGGTTTTGTCCAGAGATACCGCCAACATTTTCAATGCCACATAACTTGCCGCCATAAATGCAATTTGTGATTCTTGCATTAACGAGATTGTTGCCTACAATTCCGCCAATATCGATGTTGCCCAGCGCCGTGCCGGTGGCAACGCAATTTTTAATCTGCCCCCCGCGGGAGTTGCTGCCAGCGATAACGCCAACCGTATAATAGCCTTGCACCAGCGCGTCTGAAACCGTGCAACCGACAATGTTCCCTTTGTTCTCGCCAGCAATCACTCCAACAGAACCCATGCCGGTAACAGAGATGTCGTTTAAATGCAGGTTCTTTATGGTGGCCCCAGCTTCAATTAGGCCGAATAATCCGCTGCGGATGGCATGATGATCTCTGATTTTTAGATTCTTGATAGTTTTCCCGTTGCCATCTAAAATGCCTCGGAATTTTACCCGCGATAGCGAAATCATCGGTAGGCCTTCCATATCTAAGTCTGTTGCCAGCTCATAATAAGCATATGGATATTTGCTGATTTTTAGAAAATCTGCAACAGAATGTATTAAAATTGCCCTTGCTGCTCTGGGATCTTTTTTTCTGCATCCTTTGTTCTTCATTTTGTATCCTCTGTGTACATGTGCGCCCGTAAATTGTGGCGCATTTTATCTATTTTACTATCATATTTATTGTGATTTTATGGGCACGTTTTCGGAATATCAACAATAACTGCATAATCTCTTTAAATGTTAGCACATAAATGTACAATTGTCAACTTTTGGCGCGGGGGTTGTTGGCCGTTGTGAGTTGTTGCGCTTGGTTGTGGAAGGTTGATAAAATGCTTGCGAAGTGTTAAAATGGTTGCGAGCTAGCGGAGAGCTTTACGCATGTAAATATATTGTTAGAGTTTGGGAGAGTTTGGATTTGAAAACGGTTGTTGTTATTATTGTCAGCGCAATTGTTCAGGGATTAACAGAGTTTTTTCCGATATCCAGTTCTGGGCACCTCTTGCTGGCGCAGCATTTTTTCGGTTACAAAAGAGAAAGCAGTTTAGTGCTTAACGCAGCTCTGCATTTGGGTACGCTTGTTGCAATTATACTGGGGTACCGAAAGGTGATTTGGAAGCTTATTCTCGAAGCATGTGGTTTGGTTTCAAAATGTGTCACCAGGAAGAAAGAGGTTGGTGATGAATACTATAAGCGCTTGCTTTTGTTGCTTACCGTTTCTACAGCCCCGTTGGTTCTAACCTTTTTCTTTAGAGGATTCTATGAACGTGTTATGGGTTTGGATAACATGCTTTTGTTGGGGATTTTTTTTATGTTTACTGCGCTCTTCATGGAAGTTTCTGGCAGAAGAACGCGTGGCTTTAAGAACGCCATGGGCATGAAATATTCAGAGGCGTTTTTGATGGGCATTTTGCAGGCTTTGTTGGCTCCGTTGCCGGGAATTTCGCGGTCTGGTTTAACAATTGCCGTTGGTCTTTTTCTTGGGTTGGCAATTAAATATTGCGTTATGTACGCGTTCCTGTTGGGGATTCCAACGATTTTGGGTGCTGGTGTGGTGATCTTGTGTGAGAGTTGGGGAAATTTTGCCTATGGGGAAATCGGGCTGATGTGCGCGGGTGCATTGCTTGCCGCTTGCATTGGTTACGCTTGCATAAATGTTCTCACAGAAATAATAAGAAGAAGGAAGTTTTACATTTTCTCTTTTTATACGCTTGGTGTTGGGATCTTTACCGTCTCTGCCTGGCTGTTTGAGGAGTTTTTTTAATGTTCGCAGGCCAGCTATCTGAAATGCAGAGTTGGGTGCGCAGAAAAAGCCAGGAAAGGTGACGTTATGCTTATGAAAATCTTAGAACCTTTTGCTTGGATTCTGAAGACCTTTTCTTGGACAGATGGGCTGGATATTTTGGTGATGACCGGCGTTGTTTACCTGGGTATGAAGATGATATATGAGATACGTGCCGAGCGCTTGTTCACCGGGATTCTTATTCTTGCTTTGGGCTATTGGGGTTCAGTTTCTTTTAATTTGGTTACTGTAAGCTCCATGTTGCGTCAATTTTTTGCGATTGGTGTTATGGTTATTGTTATTGTGTTTCAACCGGAATTGCGGCGGGTTCTTGAGCGATTTGGGCGAACCAAGCTTAGTAAAGTTTTTTTGGGGTTTCAGTCGAATGAGGCTAATGTCGAAAGAAGCATAGAGACCATTGAAGTGCTGGGCTGTGTTTGTGATATAATGGCAAGGGAGTGCACAGGGGCCCTTATTGTGATTAAGTTGATGAACCCATTGGAGGATGTTGTTAGAACGGGAGTGGTTTTGGATGCCAGAATTACCCAGGAACTCCTGCTTAATATATTCTTTGTTAACACGCCATTGCACGATGGAGCTGTAATAATTAGCGATGATAGAGTTCATGCCGCGGGCTGTATCCTGCCGTTAACGCAACGGATTGATATAGATCAAAAATATGGAACACGGCATAGGGCAGCGCTTGGAATCAGCGAGGATTCAGATGCTTTGGTGCTGATTGTTTCTGAGGAGCGGGGAGTTATTTCGGTTGCTCAAAAAGGCAGATTGGAAGAGATGAGTGGTAGGGAGCAGCTATGCGATTACTTGCGGCAGAAATTAATCTTGAATAACGGCAAGAAACAGAGCTTAAAAGATAAGTTTTTTGGCAAGGTTAAAGCCACAGAAGCCCCAGCGCCGAATGGTCAAGAGGTGCAGATTGAAGGTGAGGGGTCATGACGAAACGGCTGCTGCAATGGGCTTTGGATCAGTGGTTGCTCAAGCTTCTTGCGTTTTTGTTTGCTTTTTGCTTGTGGTTTGTGGTTGTTAATATTGATACACAAACAACATTGGATCTTAAGGTGCCGGTTAAATTTGATGTAAAGAGCATAGCGGGCGAGATGGGGTTGAACCCGGTTTCAGATGAGTATGTGGCTAATGTGAGGCTTAAGGGGGACCGTAGGGTTCTTGGAGCCTTTGATAAAACGAAGGATTTGGAGGTGTGTGCGGATCTTTCAAAGGTTGTTTCTGTTGGAGAGTATGATCTTAAGCTGCGCGCAGATCTGCTGGGGACCAAAGAAGTGGAGGTGGTGTCGGTATTCCCCCGTGACATAAAGGTTAGGTTTGATAAGTTAATTGCGAGGAAGCTTGCGGTGAAGGTTGTTTTGGATGGGATAAATGTGCCGGATGGGTATGTGATGGGAATGCCGGGTTTGGCAACGAATGAAATCACAGTGCGGGGCCCAGAGATTGAGTTGAATGGTATTGATTCCTGTGAGGTGGAGCTGAGCCCGGGATTGGTGTTAAAACAAACCTCCGTTTTGCAAGGGCGGGTTAAGCTGTTAAAAGAAGATAAAACAGTGATTAAGAGCGAAAATATCTTTTGTTCACTTGATTCCATGGATGTAACAATTCCGGTATTTAAGGTTAAAGAGGTGCCAGTGAAATTTGGTGTTATTAATCAGCCTGAGGATTTTGATGTTAGTACTGTAACATTTTCGCAATCCGCTACAACATTAAAAATAGGTTGTGATCCTGAGCATAATGTTAATGAGATTTTTTTGGGTTTGGTTGACATGAGCAAGTTAACCTTGGAAGATAATGCGATTTCGTTTATGTTGGGGAGTGTTTTACCTGCTGATGTGTTGAATATAGATGAAGTGGATGAGATTAAAGTTGAAATGGTTGCGCAAAACATGGGGGCAAAAGCGGTTTCTGTTGGTTCTAAAAATATATTTGTGATAAACAAGCCAACAAGCAAAAAAGTGGCGGTCTTAACTGAACGAGTGCGCGATGTTATGCTTGTTGGGCCAAGTGCCACTTTAGAAAGATTGTCTGGTAATAACTTGGCGATTATGGTTGACCTACGTGATCTGCCGCAGAGTGCTTCTGGAAAGGTTTCTGTTGCTGCGGCGGTTAGGATCCCAAATGTGCGGGATGTGTGGGTGACTGGCAATTATTCGGTCCATGTTAATGTTTCATAAATGGGTGCGGGGTGGATATTTTGTTTAAATTTGAATGGAATAAGAAATATTTCGTGGCGGGAGTTTATGCTTTTGGTGTGTGTGCTGCTGCTATCTTGTTTTTCTTCGGGGTTGGTATGGCGACAACAAAATTGATGTTGCTGGATAATGTTCTAACTGTTTTGCGGCCGATAATTAACGGTTTGCTGTTTTCATATATGATTAATCCTCTACTGGCCGGGATTGAGAGTTTGATCGCAAGTTTTTTAGCGTTTTTAAGGAAACGAGGATTAAAGAAGGTTAATCTGTCTGCCAAGGCACTCCGAAGGTTGGGGGTTTTTTTTTCTTGGCTGTTCCTTTTTTTTCTATTTGTTTTTCTACTGGCTGTGCTTATCCCTTGTATTAACGCTAACTTGAATAAGGTTGGTGCCAACTTGGGGCGTTTAACAGACATGGTTGCTTCTCGGACAGGGAATGTGGAGGATTTGTTGCATATTGAAAGAGGTACTTTGGTCCTGCAAACCAGAGATTATTTGGCGGGTTTGCAAAGCCATATAACAGTTGGCTTTGAGAGTTTTTTGCCGCGGCTTTTTGGGTATGTAAGGCAGCTAACGGCTGGGTTTGTTAGCTTATTCATGACTTGTGTTGTATCTATTTATTTTTCGCTCAGTAAAGAAGTGTTTGGTGCGCAGCTGAAAAAGTTTTTAAGTGTTTTTTTAAAGGAAGAGCAATTAAGCAAGATGATCGACGTTGTGCGGGAGCTTAATGCTGTGTTTAATAGTTTTATGTTTGGGAAGCTTTTGCTCGCTGCGGTTGTTGGTTTGCTCTGCTTTGGGGGAATGGCAGTTCTGGGAATGCCGTATGCTGTGTTTATTAGCGCAACTGTTGGGATTGCGACCATGGTCCCGTATTTTGGCCCGCTGATTGCCGCGATGGTGTGCTTTGTTATTTTGCTGTTGGAATCACCGATGAAGGCCTTTGTTTTTCTTGGCTTTTTGATTCTTTTGCAGCAGTTTGAAGGGAATGTTTTGGCGCCAAAGATCCTTGGAGATAAAACGGGGCTGGGTGGGTTTTGGGTAGTGTTCGCGATTGTCTTTTTTGGTGGCCTTTTTGGAGTGATTGGCATGATTTTGGGTGTGCCAGTGTTCGCTATGTGTTATTTGCTACTTAAACGCCTTGTGGAGGCCAAATTGGCGCAAAAGGGAAAGCCTACAGAGACTAGCGCTTACCTGCAAGTGCCGCAATACGGCGGCGTAGACACGGCAACTAGCCGTGATGATGATGCCCCGCAGGGGTAGCTCTCAGACCAGGTGGTCGTTGGTGTTGGCTTTTTTGAGCTGGCTGCTCGGGAGAATGAATGCCGAGCTGTGGCTTTTGGCTTCTACCTATTGTAAAACGGACCCCCCCTCCCAAACTCAGGCCTACGGTCCGGAAATGGTCAAGCCCTAAGGGAAGCAGCGCAACGGTGGCTGTTCTTTGTGGCTCTGTTGTGGACTAACCGCACGTAGAATGACAGAACACGCCTTTATTGCGAGGGGCCATCGCGCAATGAGCCGGCGGCTTTGAAGGTAACAGCTTTTAAATATTTGCTGGAAATTGGATTTTTTTGAGAATTGGTCTTGATTTTTTTGAGAATTGGTCGACAACTAGAAAGTAAGGATTATTTACGGAAAGAAGGTCGAAAGATTGTGGGTGTAGTGCAAACAAGTGGTTCACGTGGTGATGTGTCTGTTTCTTATGGGAAAAACCCACCAAGTGCCGGCGCTTCAGCGAGGGGGCAGCAAGAGCTCACGCTATCGGCCGCGGCCAACAAAGCGCAACAGTTCTCCCAGGAGGTTCGCGCGCAGGGTGCCGATGGAAGAGTGGCGGAGCTTAAGTTGGCTGTGCAACGTGGTGGATTCGGTGTGGACGTACGCCGCCTTGCTAATGATATGATTGCAGTCTGATGTTGGGAAAGGAGCCTTCTTTTGGAAGATGTGTTGAGTCTTATTGAAGAAGCGGCGACTTTTTATGAGGGTTTTATTTGTGTTCAAGAGGAAAAACGGCAGGCGCTAATGTTGTTACAGATGGATCAGCTAAAGCGAATCCTGGAGCAGGAACAACCATTAAGGTTGCGGGCGTCCGCATTGGAGCGTCGCTGTCGGGCAGCGCTTATGCCTTTTGGGTTGTCAGCAAAAGGTTTGATTGCGGCAGTTGAACAGCTTGATTTTGCCAATAGCGAGGATCAGGTGCGTGCGCAGGAAGCATGTGCGAATTTGAGGGTGGTTTTGATGCGTTTTCGGAGCTTGGCGGAGGAAAATGCAGCAGCGGCAGAAAAGTATATGGCGTGTTTTACTGCCCGTTTTGGTGAGCTTTTGTCGGCCCCTGAAACAACATTTGGTGTGGATTTGTGAACCATTTTGCCGTTTTTTGAGAGGAGCGTGCGTGCGTTTGGGAGCGGGAACTTATCTTGGTGGTCGTGGGTCATCGTTGCTTAGTGCATACGCCCAGAATCAAGAAATCATGGCTGCGCGAACCAAGGATTTGGCGAGCGCGAACGTGGCGGGGAACAGAGCGTTGGCACCCCATTTGGTGGTAGGAAAAAACAATGACGTTGAAGTTGCATATCAAGAGCCTCCCCAAGCAAGCGAATTGCGGAAGTTGCTCGCGTTGGAGGCCAGCGTCGGAGCTGCTGAGGTGCAGGGGGAATATTCTAGCGTTTTTTGTCCGCGCGAACCCAAAGAAGGGCCGACTAGTTCCCGTGTCCCGCAAGGTCCAACTGGTCGATGCGGGGAAAAGCTGACGCGTTTTTTGTCTGCTGTCGCATCGCTGCAGCAAAATCCCGAAGACACAATGACGGTGGCCGCTGTTGTTTTGGCAGCGCAAACGCTGGCTGCCGAGTGGAACGCTCTAGTAGCTAAGCAACAAAAACTCCGGACATCTGTGGAATCGGACATCACGGCCTCTGTGACCGCGGCTAATGCTTTACTGGTCGAGATAGGGAAAGTTACAAAAAGCATTAATGTTCTGCCCCCTGGGGTTGCACGACGGAGCCTGGAAGCGAGCAGGGATCAACAGGTTTTGACGCTCGCCAAGTTAGTTCCTGTGCGCGCTGCGGAATTCCAAAGAGACGGAAGCAGTTGTTGGCAGCTAGAGTTGGAAATGAAGTTCCCTAACGCAAGTCAAGTCGTTTTGTCGGACGCCGACGGCAACGCCGGTTCGTTTCGGCGCCCTGTTTGGGGTAGTGATCCCTTGCGGGTCCAAGCCGCTGGCGCAGCCCTGGAGTTGGGCCCCACAGATTTTTACACGCCGGGTGACTCCCCCGCCTACAATCCTGGGCTCTTCGGCTCGCTGCTCCGCGAGGCTGCTCGGAGTGGTGCGCTGGTTGAACGCTTGGCGTTTTTGTACGGAAAGGCCAACGAAAACGGTGCTCCGCCGCCTGTTGGTACCTACGCTGCGGCGACAGACATTTTTACATTGCCCCAGTTCGATGCCGCCATCGGCGCGATAGCGACAGCACTGCAAAGATTTTTTTCTGCTTCTTTTTTGGGGTGCAACACCGCGGCCGGCGACGTGGGCATGGATGCGCCGGCGAGTGCGCTTTTCGTTGTGGAAGCTGATGGCCGGTGGACGGTGAACGCTGGGTGGAACATGCCACCAGTAGAGCGACACGGATTTAGCAATCGAGATTTAAACCAGCAGTTTGCTGCTCACGGTATTAATGTAACTACAGACGCTTGCGGTGCGCATTTCCAGGGCAATGTTTCCGATTTTCTTCTGTCGCTCGATGGTCGTGTCGCCGCCATGTGTGGCAAAAAAAAGACAGAATTGCAGGAACTTAAGCAGGAGCTGTCGCTAGAGCAAGAAACGTTGGATGAGCGAACGATGGTGAATTCTGTAGCTAATTATCAAGCTCTCGCGGAGATCCAGGGGATTATGTTGGCCATTATGCATTGTGTGCATATGGATTTGAAGCAGCTTCGGCAACTTGTTGATGTTTTGCATGGCTTGTAATTGCCGAGTGGATGGAAAATGTAAATGCTAGGAGGTCCATATGGGTACTTTGGGAGTTGTTGTTCCCGGCGGCGCAGGTGGTCGTGACGGCGTCATAGAAAAGTTGGCGCGCAAAGCTGGCCGTTATGGCTCGGAAATCGACGATCGTAGGAAGATGCCAGCAGCGACAAGCGATCCTGGCCGATTCGCGCAAGTACAAGTCTGCTTGAGGGAATCAGAGGCCAAAACAGCAAAGGCGGCAGAATACGAGCACGCGGCGCGCTCCTACGTCGCTGTTGTGGGCCTTATGCAGAACGCGACGGGACTGCTGAAAAATTTCCTAAATCAAGCCCGAACCTTTGCAGGGGCAGGCGATCAAACCAATTTTGATGACATCGCTCGTTGCGCCGAAAGGACGTCAACTGCTTTTCTGGCAGTTGTTAATTCATGCACAGGAATGAGCCGGACCATTGCCCCTTTTGGTTGTGCAACGCCAGTTAATTACGAGCACAATGACGCCACAGGGGAATCCAGCATTTTCGGTGTGCCGCTAAATACCATGGCAGAGGCTCCGGCAAAAAATTTAACGGATTTCGCCGGCGCTCTGGCTGGGGCAATTGTCAGCGCCCCGGCCCTGGAGGATGGCGGCCAGCGAATGGGAATATGCTTGCCAGTTTTTCTTGGTGCTGGAGTGATAAATGTAACAGCTGCTAATGCCGTCCCTGTTTTTTTGGATGCGGCCGGGGGCCAGCCGGCGCTGGACAGCGACGCTGGCATTGTGGGCAATGATGTGCTAAGTTTGCTTGCACATGTCAGTTCTTTGTGCCGTACCGGTGCTGCGGCGCCGCAAGTGGGAAAAGCTGCGGTCGCAAAAAAAGTGGAGAAAACGGTCCATGCTTTGCAGCGATTGGTAGACAATCAGACGGCTTATGTCCCGCGTTTGGCTGTGGAAGGCGCAGAATTGAGCAGCAAGGGAAAGCAATTAGAAGCGGAGGCTGTTGCAACGCAAGCGGAAATCTCAAAGACGTTAACCAGAGACGAACACGAACAACTGGTGCACCAAATGGCGGTGGCGAAAGCTGAACAGGAAGCGATGGGAGTTCTGAATATGATAGCGACCCAGGCTCGGCAACTTGTTAAAACCTGCGGGGAATGGCTGCATTTGTGAGTGACTGCGTTGCTGTTTGTTTTGTTTTGTTTTGTTTTGTTTTGTTTTTCACAAAGAACGGAAGGAGTGCGAAAAATGGGATTAGGTTTTTATGGAAGTTTGGGCGGGTTGGCCAGCGCCACGGGAAAAGAAAGCTGGCGGCGAAGAACAGAGGACGCGGCGACTGCCGCACAGACGGCAAGACGTTCAGAAAAAAAAGTGTCGTACGAGGATCAGGTCCTGTCCTACGCCAAGAAGGGTTTGTTGAACCGTTTAGCGAAGGAGATATCTTCGTTTTCTGCTATCCCTGCGGCGTCGAAGCAGAAAGGTCAGTACTCGACCTTAGAACAAAACAACGTGCTGGCCGCTGTGGCAGCCGCTGACAAGGTTTATGTAACTCTCCAAGAAATGTGCCTGCTACCGCGGGAGCCGACGGCGCTGCCAACCAAAAAAGCATTTGAGCAACAAACCCCAGAACAACGGGAAACGTCAGCGGCCGCCGCCTATCCCGGTTGTTTGGCGGAGCAGCCTTATCTCTTTACAGCACTCCAGGACATCGAAAAACTTTTGGCGCCTGTGGCCTACAACGGCAGCAAAAACCTGGCAGAATACGCGCGTGGATTTAGGCTCCACGTAGAAGAAAACGGTCTTGTACATCTGATTGCGACTCCTGCCGGCAATCTGCCGCCAGGCGCCCAGAAAGCCGAAAGCGAGGCTTGGGTCGCGCAGCAGGGCGCCTACTTGAAGGCGCTTCTTACGCAGCGCTCTGATGGGAGCGTTGGATTGCTGCCGGCGCTAAATGCTCTGTTTGCGCGACTAGGCTCAGCAGTAAAAAACGAACAACGTTTAGCCTTGCAGGCGGCAACAGCTGCCGACATAAAGAGCCGCGAAGTCGTTGTTGCAACCAAAACAAAAAAAAAGGAAATAAAGGCACAAGCAGCGCGGATAAAAATGATGCAACGGCAATTTCAGCAGTGGCAAAAAAGTCTGCGTGAAATGTTTAAAGCGCTCAGCGCTGCTCGCTAGGTGGGCGGTTTCCGCTTTTACGTTGTTGATTTTTGCGTTTACTTTGCTGGCCCGCGTTGGTAGACCTGAGGGACTGATGAGCAGCGTGGCAAGCTTTTGAGGAGGAGATTGACAATTGGCAGGGTTTGATTATGTGAAGAAATACAAGGACCAGGAAATGGCAACGGTCTCGCCTGAGGAGTTGCAGATTAAGATGTTTGAGACCTTGTTTCTGGACCTTAAAAAGGCGCAAACGGCGTTAGAAAACAATGAAGTGATCAACTTCTCCTCCGCAATTGTCGACGCATCTCGCGTTTTGACTTTGGTGATTCAGTTTTTTGGAGGGCTTCTGGACGCGGTTGTTGGTGTCGAAGGGGAACATGTCGATTTGATTAAGCGACTTTTTCAAATTTATTTCTCTCTGCAATATCACGTTGCTTGCTTGTTGGGTAGCAAAGATAAGGAGTTGCTAAATAAAATTATTGGCATTGCGGAGTCGCAGAAAAACATGTGGGTGAATTTTTGGCACAGGGCAAAACGGGAGGGTTCTTTGTGAATTTAACTGATTTGCTTGCGAAACTTGTTGCAACAGCGAAGCGCGAGATGGCTCAGGCCAAGGATATTTCTGCCGCTTTGAATCAGGGCGATTTAGATAGTGTTTCTGGCCTTCTTGATCAGCGTGATGAAGTTTTTGAGCAAATGAATGTTATTAATGAGCAAGTTCTTGCGTCAGATCAGTTCGACAGGTTGCAGGAAATCTTAAAGATGAGCTCTCGTAAGAATTTGCCGCTTGCAGAGCAGCGGTTGGCGCAGTTGGTGGACGAGTTTGATGCCGTTGTGGATCAGATTTTGGTTCTTGATGAGCAAATTGATGCCGGTTTTGAGAATGCAGAAGCTGTTGCGAACAAGGAGCTGGATGATATCAATCTGCGGCAGGATAAGCTTTCGCAAACCGCAAAGTTTGTGAAACTTGGGGTGTCGGAGCAAACATCAATGGGTTGGGAGATTGAGTCGTAAAAGGGTTTTGAGCTACTTTTGTGAAAATAAAAAGGGTGGTTAATAATCTTGAAAAAAAAGGTAATCCTAACCGATGAGGGGTTTAAAAGGTTAACGGCCGATCTCGAGGAACTGAAAACAACAAAAAGGAAAGAAGTAACCGAAAAGATTAAATTGGCGTTGTCTTTTGGTGACCTTTCGGAAAACAGTGAGTATGATGAGGCGAAGAACGAACAGGCGTTTATAGAAGCCAGAATTTTGCAGCTCGATGCCATGCTTAAGGGTGCCCAGGTGTTGGAAGCAACTGACATTTCAACAGATGTTGTTTCTATTGGTGTGAGTGTTACGGTCAAGGATCTTGACCAGCAGGAAGAGGCGCGCTATTATATTGTCAATCCCACGGAGGTGGACCCGTTTAATTTTAAGATTTCCGATGAATCTCCGGTGGGGAAGGCGTTACTTGCGCATCGGGTTGGTGATCGTGTTTTGGTTGAGACGCCTTCGGGGAGCTGCCACCTGGAAATTTTGCAAATACTGCCGCTACAGCAAGCCTTGTAGTTGCGTGTGATGAAAACGGCTTCTGCTTGGAGAACGTTTTTTGATTTGTTTTTTTGTCTAGTTTTTGGTGTTTTCGTGCTATTGCGCTGCTAAAGGATTGATATTTGAGTATTGGTTTGAAGAGTAACCGTGGGAGTTCGTTTTTTTAACGACCTCTCTTTTTTTTGGTGAAACGCTTTTTTGCCCAACTTTTTGGCTGTTGCTCGCGAGATGACCAACAAAAAACAGCAGGGAGTGCTCTGGCGGTCGCGTCGCGTACAGGACCGGTGGCGTCCTTCGCGGCCGGCCGGGCGAGTTTTTCGCTATAATCATTGCCAGCTGTTTTTCTTGTATCGATCTTTGTCGGAAGTACGGGGCTGCCGCGTTCTTCTGTCGTGAGGGGTGCAAAAAATCGTTGCGCGCGACGGCCTCTGCCCTTCGCTTCGGGCTGCTCACAGCGGCGTAGGTCGCCCCCCCTGTTTCGCCCCTGTTTCGCCGCTGTTCCGGCGCTGATCGGCCCCAAAAAACCGGCGACCTAGACGGAGGCAGCCGCGTCCTCTTTGGTGTTTTTTTAGCCGACGTTGGTTCCTGGGAACCTCTGTTGAGCGTTGCTGTTAGTGCCCTTTTAGGAGCAGGGGCAACGGCGTCTTTTGCGCGCAAAAAAGTCAACCAGACAGCTTTCTGCCGCCCGATTGACTGGTTTTTTCTGCTTTCCGCGGTACATCTACGCGAATTATTCTTGTTGTTTCTTTGATTTTTTCTGCTTTGTTTTGAGTCCAATGATTGAATTTGTGAACGTATATGTTTGTATTTATTTCAACTTATTTCTTTTTGTGTTCGGCGTTATTTTTCTGTTTTTTGTAAGTTTGTAAGTTCGTAATAAGAGGTGAGGATTTAATTGGTTGTTGCTTTTGTACCATCTTTCTTTGCTTCTTTGCGAACGCGACCACAGTCTTTTTTGCATCCCTTGACTTTGTTGCGATCGCAACGCCTGCCACCGCCCCGTTTCCGATTTTTGCAGCCTCTGTGGCGTTTCTGTTTGCGATGGGGGTGCACGCTGGCTTTCTGTTCTGTCGCTTTATTGTTCTCTTGCGTTGCTTGCTCCGCCGATGCCGGCGCAAAGCAAAAAACTATGGCGCACCCAATACCTACTATTGTTCCTATTGCTTTGCTTCCTCTTACCATCTCCGCCCTCCTTATTTCTTGATTGTTCCTTTTGTTTGACTGTATTATATCAAATTCTGTGTGGTGTTGTCAATATGTTTTTACCATTTTTTGAAATTTCGTTATTTTAGCCCATAACAAGGGTTGGCGTTTTAGTGATTTTGCCACTCCTCCTCGGTTGTGTTCCCGCGTTGGCACCGCTGACTGTTCGCTCTTTTGGCGGCCGTAACATGCGTGGGTGTGCCGTTCCTTG
>JAIRZL010000002.1 GCA_031267245.1 Oscillospiraceae bacterium | reverse complement strand
CGCAACCTGCACTTCTGGAGATCCTGTATCTTTTTGATGAGTTTGATTTTCTGTGATTATCTGCTGTTTTGCCTCTTTCTTTAACATTTTTGAAGTGTCCTTTCTTCGAAAAACCCAGTCTACCCGGCATAAAAGAGCAGAATGATATGCTCCGCTTGATAACTGGCACCCGGCTAATTTCCCCTTAAGTATACCATAACCACGCACAAATTTGCAAACCTAGTGATGCTGGTAGCAGATGGTGCAGGCTACACACCCAATCCTTTTAGCTGGCATTAACAGCGGCAAGTTGTGTGAAGTTCCCATTTATAAGTCCGGTCCCTGCTGGCACGAGCTTGCCGATGATCACATTTTCCTTTAATCCCAACAAGTAATCGCGCTTCCCTTTTATTGCTGCATCGGCAAGAACACGTGTGGTCTCTTGAAATGAAGCCGCGGAAAGGAAGCTTTCTGTGGCGAGTGATGCCTTTGTTATGCCTAAAAGAACGGGCGCAAATGTGGCTTCTTTGAGGTCGATCTGCCCTTGTTGTCGCTTGCTTTCTATCTCGCGATTTTCTTCAAACAATTGATCTTTTCCCATAACAGTACCCGGGATAAAGTTTGTGCTCCCTGGGTCTTGCACGCGAACCTTGCGCAACATCTGGCGGATGATGACTTCAATGTGCTTATCATTTATGTCCACGCCTTGCATTCTGTAAACTTTTTGCACTTCTTGGATCAGATAATCTTGCACGGCCTGCTCGCCGCAGATAGCCAGCATGTCATGGGGGTTAATTGAGCCTTCTGTGAGAAGTGCTCCCCTTTCAACGATGTCGCCATCCGCCACATTAATGCTAGAACCATAAGGAATAGAATATTTTCTTTCTTCAAGCTCCTCTTCGGCAAAAACGGCAACAACCTTTGCCCCATTGATCTCTTGAATGGTTACTTTGCCTCTAATTTCGCAGATAATTGCCAACCGTTTTGGCTTTCTTACCTCAAGCAATGCTTCCACTCGCGGCAAGCCTTGAGTTATGTCGTCTTCTGAAGCAACGCCACCAAGGTGAAAGGTCCGCATGGTGAGCTGGGTGCCAGGCTCGCCGATTGACTGCGCAGCAATAATTCCAACGGCTTCGCCATTAACAACAGGCCTCCCGTTTGCGATATTTACCCCGTAACATTTTGCGCAAACGCCGCTTTTGGCTTGGCAGGTGAGCACAGATCTTATCTCGACTTCTTTTACCTCTGCGGCAATAATCCGATTGGCGTCTTTTTCGCTTAGTGCGGTTTCGCATGAAGCCAGTAATTCGTTTGTAACAGGGTCTCTTAAATCCTTAACGAGGTACCGTCCAACTAATCGTTCTTTTAATGGTTCTATAAATTCATTGCCGTCTATTATATCGCGCACCTTGATCCCAACTGCGCTTTGGCAATCAGCCTCACGTATGATGACATCTTGCGAAACATCAACCAACCTTCTGGTCAAATACCCGGAATCTGCGGTTCTTAGCGCCACGTCGGCAACCCCTTTTCGCGCACCGCGTGCAGCAATAAAATATTCCAAAGCGTTCAAACCCTCATGGTAGTTTGATTTGATCGGTACAGTTATTGTTGTGCCACTAGTGTTTGCAATAAGCCCTCTCATGCCTGCCAATTGCCGAAGCTGACTAATGCTTCCTCTGGCTCCGGAATCCACCATCATGAAAAATGCATTTGTCTCATCCAAGCTGTCGGTTAATGCTTGCGCCACTTTTTTTGTTGTGTCATCCCAAACCTTAATAGCAAGAGCTGTTCGTTCTTCCTCAGAAAGAAGCCCTTTCTTAAACTGCTGGCCGATCTTCTCAACAAGAGATTCGGCCGCTTCAATAAAGGCTTTCTTCTCTTTGGGGGGCACAATATCATTAAACGCCACGGTTATGGCCGCTCTTGTTGCATATTTGAATCCCAGGGTTTTCAAGCGGTCTAGCACCTCGGATGTTTCTGTTGTGCCATGAGTGTCTATGCATTTGCTAACAATATCACCGAGCTTTTTGGCATTCACTAAGAAATTGACTTCAAAATCTAGGAACTGGTTTTTATTGTTTCTATCTACATAACCCAAATCTTGCGGGATCGCATCATTAAAAATGATTCTTCCAATTGTTGATTCCACAATGCGGGTTGTCTTTTCGCCATTAAATTCGCCACTTACCCGCACTTTGATCTTTGCGTGCAACCCAAGATGCCCTAAGGTATAAGCCATAACAACTTCATTTACATCTTTGTATAAGTGATTTTCTCCTTTTTCGCCTGCTCTTTCTTGGGTTAGATAATAAATCCCAAGGACCATGTCTTTGGTGGGCACCACAACCGGTTTGCCATTTGATGGTTTTAATAGATTGTTGGCCGCCAGCATCAAAAAGCGTGCTTCCGCCTGCGCTTCAACCGAAAGGGGAACATGCACCGCCATCTGATCGCCGTCGAAATCGGCGTTGTATGCTGTGCAAACTAGCGGATGCAGTTTTATTGCTCTGCCTTCCACAAGAACAGGCTCAAACGCTTGAATTCCTAGTTTGTGCAGTGTGGGTGCGCGGTTCAAGAGTACTGGGTGATCTTTGATTATCTTTTCCAGGGCATCCCAAACCTCCGGGCGCGCCCGCTCAACCATCTTTCTGGCGCTTCTTATGTTACCAACAAGCCCAAGCTCCACAAGCCGCTTCATAACGAATGGTTTGAATAACTCAAGTGCCATCTCTTTTGACAGTCCGCATTGATACATCTTCAATTCTGGGCCTACAACAATCACGGACCGGCCAGAATAATCAACGCGCTTGCCCAGCAGATTTTGCCGGAATCGCCCTTGCTTCCCCTTAAGCATGTCTGAAAGTGATTTGAGGGGGCGATTATTTGCTCCGGTTATTGGTTTTCCCCGCCTACCGTTGTCGATTAATGCATCAACAGCTTCCTGCAGCAACCGCTTTTCGTTCCTGATGATGATTTCTGGGGCCTCTAGCTCAAACAACCTCTTCAGGCGATTGTTTCTGTTGATCACACGGCGATATAGGTCGTTGAGATCGCTTGTGGCAAACCTGCCACCGTCAAGCTGGACCATTGGTCTGATATCCGGCGGAATCACCGGCAACACGTCTAAAATCATCCATTCTGGTTGGTTATCAGACAATCGAAATGCATCTACCACCTCCAGCCGCTTAAACAACTTTATGCGCCGCTGAGTGGATGCGTCTTCCAGCTCTTGCTTTATACTTTGGTGCAAAGCCTCGAGGTTGAGTTTTTGCAGCAATTCTTTAACCGCTTCTGCTCCCATCTTTGCATCAAATTCATCTTCGTATTTTTCGCGCATCTCCTCGTATTCTGCTTCGGTTAGGACCTGGCCGGTCATAAGCGGAGTTTCGCCGCTGTCAACCACCACATACGCAGAAAAATACAGCACCTTTTCCAACAACCGCGGCGTGATATCCAAAATCAAGCTTATTTTTGAAGAAACGCCTTTAAAATACCAGATGTGTGATACTGGAACCGCCAGATTTACATGCCCCATTCTCACTCTGCGAACCTTAGACTGGGTTACCTCAACTCCGCAGCGATCGCAAAGTCTGCCTTTATATCTGGCGCGTTTGTATTTGCCGCAATGGCATTCCCAGTCCTTTACTGGCCCGAATATTCTCTCGCAAAAAAGGCCGTCGCACTCGGGCTTTAGGGTCCGATAATTTATGGTTTCTGGCTTTTTTACTTCGCCATATGACCACTTCCTGATCTCTTCTGGTGATGCTAGCCCTATTTTTATTGATGAGAAATTATTGAACTCCATAAGAAGCATCTTCCTCCATGTCGGTATGATTCTGCCAGATTGTTACCTTTACGAGCGAAGCTTCATCAATTCCGCATCGCCGTAATGATTCTTTGTTAACGATCCCTCTGTGGCGAATATGTTCAGCTGGCAACCGGATGCCTTTGGTGACTTGCCGTTGTGCTTCGGTTGATACCCTAACCGCCACTACCATCAGATGCAATTGCCTTCTATTGCCGTGTTTATGCTCTGTAGGGGGAAGGATTTTTGCCGTACGGTTCGCAGCTTTACGGCAATGCCAGCTCGTGCGCTTTCCCACGAAGGACAGTTTTTCTCGCAAAGCTGGGAGCACGCGCGTTGCCTTGTAACACCCGTCCAACTGCTAACTGATGCGCTTTTCTCAACAAGATAATCCTTCGTCACGGTGCGGAAAAGCTTTGGCGCGCGTCTTCGGATCGGTCCGGCTTCACGCTACGGTAGAGCAACCAATGCCACCTGTTACCATTTTCGCAGGCTATTGCGTTTTCGCCAACGGGAAAGTTTTGCCGATTTCCAATCGTCCGATTGGTCGCTTTTTGAACAGGCTAACCGCTAGATACGCTACAGCAGTGGAGGTAGCTACAATTTACTCACATTACTCGGCGTTGCCTTCGCGTTCCTTAATGCCACGGCGATGGCGAAACAAGCCGCTGGTCTGGCGTACGGGACTGCCACCAAGCGCCCCCGGCTGTTTCTTTGCGTAATGGTCGCGCTTTTTGGTACCTTGTAACGATCGTTCCTTCCCTCAAAGACCTAGGCCTTGCTCAGCCGTTGGTTCTCCGGTCGGGCAACCGTTAGAGTATCAGCCCACCCCGGTATCGCCGTAATGCTCGGCAGCTTTGCTCCACGGCAAGTAGCGAGCCTTTAAATCCTTGTCGCTGACGCCGTAACGCAGCGCTAGTTCCTTACGGACGATACCAGGGTTCAGCGCGAGGCCTTTCAGCGATGGAGGTTAGCTCTGACTTTCGTACAGCGCTCGAGCAGCCGTACAAACCGATGCATTGGTCAGAAACAAGGTTGGCACAGCCTAACGGGACCGCCACGAAGTAGTAGCGCGCCTGTTCCTTGAAGGCCAGCTAGACATGGTTATTCGCAGCTGCCGCTCGTTCGTGCACAGCAACGAGAAAGCGAAAACCAGCCGCTGATCTGGCGTACGGGACCAGCACTAAGCAGCCGCTAGCGCATTCCGGTGGCTACTGGGGAACAGAGTTACTCGAACGTAACGATCGTTCCTTCACTCAAAGACCCTGGGTTTAATCAGCCGCTGCTTCTCCGGACAGGCACCCGCTAGAGTATCAGCCGCGCCACTACAGCTCGTAATGCTCGACAGCTTTGCTCCAGGTCAAGTAGCGTTCCTTAAATCCTTGCCCCTCCCGCTGTAACGCCGTAGGATTGCCGTACGGGACGATACCAGGATTAACGGCGCAACCAAAGGCATTGGTCAGAAACAGCCCATGCGCAGCCCTACGGGGCCGCCACGAAGTAGTAGCGCGCCTGTTCCTTGAAGGCAAGCTAGACATGGTTATTCGCAGCTGCCGCTCGTTCGTGCACAGCAACGAGAAAGCGAAAACCAGCCGCTGATCTGGCGTCCGGGACCGGCACTAAGCAGCCGCTAGCGCGTTCCTGTGCCACCTGGTTTACGGTGGAAATCGAACGTAACCAACGCTCCTTAACTCCAAGTGGTTAGCGAAAACCAAAGCCAACGCTGACGTCCTTCGCAGCGCCGAGGACGCCGTGAGGCAGCCTTTTGGCATAAACATCGACTTTACCCCTCGCAGATACCCGCCTTTGCGGCTAGCACTTCCCCTAGGCGAAAAGCCTTCGCCAATCGGCCGACACTCCCGTACGGCGGGGCAAATGTTGATGAAAGCAACGCTGCTACCCCTTTTGCCGCAGGCACGCGACGCTGTAAAAGCAAAACGAACAACAACAAAAAAGGAGCCGAAGCCGACAGTGTCCCATCGCCTTCAGGAGCCGCAGACGAGCACTAAAACCAGCGTAGCGCCTGCTCGGTTGTTTAGCGCAACAAAAAAACTTGCATTGGCTATCTGCTTCTTAGCCGGCATGCGTTGCAAGACGATCGCTGTAATTGCAACCAATTCACCGCAGCTCGGCCAGGTAGCTGCCAGGTTCTGTCGATGGCGTTTTGTCTCTCGCCGAAGTTTGAGCTCTGTAAGGAGTCGCTGCCGTCGCAACCAATTGCCGTAGCTCGCTCCAGTAGCCGTCGGTTGCCGTTTTGTTTCTTGCCAACGTTTGCGCTGTGAAAGCCTGCGCTGTTATCGACACCACTTCAACATAGCTCTGCCAGGTAGCCGCCTGGTGCCGTTTTGTGTCTGCCAAAATTTTGCTAGGAGAAAGAAGTTTTTTTGTTTCTGCGCAAGCCATTATCTCACAAAATCATCGATGCTAGCGTGGAACTCTTCAAGCTCTGCCAATTCGGCTTCTGCTGGACCACAATCTGTGTAGTTGCCGTTGTATGCATCTTCTTGTTCCTTTGCTGGTTCATCACCCAACGGATTGTAATCTGTAAAGTTTTCAGCGGGTGGTCTTGGTGTGGACGCCCTGTCTTCCTCTTCCTCTTCTAACGCTTTAGGGAGAGCAATTTGCTTATTGTCAGCCATCAAAAGTTGGACATTTACTCCCAAGGACTGCAACTCTTTAATCAGCACTTTAAAGGATTCTGGCAATCCTGGTTGTGGGATGTTCTGCCCTTTAACGATGGCTTCATAGGTTTTTACTCGCCCGATCACATCATCTGACTTAACGGTTAAAATTTCCTGCAGGGTGTAAGCGGCACCATAAGCTTCTAATGCCCAGACCTCCATCTCACCAAACCGCTGACCGCCGAACTGTGATTTCCCGCCGAGCGGTTGTTGCGTTACCAAAGAATATGGACCGGTGGACCGCGCGTGAATTTTGTTATCCACAAGGTGATGAAGTTTAAGGAAGTACATATGGCCAACCGTCACATCGTTGTCAAACCGATCTCCTGTTCTGCCATCGTAAAGGATTGTTTTGCCTGTTGGGTTTAAGCCCAATTGCCGCAACCCTTCAGTGGCATCCTGCTCTGTGGCGCCGGCAAAAACAGGGGTTGCGATGTGTGTGCCGAGCCCGTGTGCCACCCTGCCCATGTGAACTTCCAGCACTTGCCCCATATTCATTCTGGCGGGTACGCCAAGCGGGTTTAGCACAACATCAACTTGTGTTCCATCCGGTAGGAACGGCATATCTTCTGGTGATAAGATCCGAGCAACAACTCCTTTGTTCCCATGCCTACCTGCCATTTTATCTCCCACAGAGATTTTGCGTTTCTGTGCGATATAGCAACGAATCACCATGTTTACACCTGGTGCAAGTTCGTCGCAATTTTTTCTTGTAAAGATTTTCACATCCACAACAGTACCGCTCTCGCCGTGTGGCACGCGAAGCGATGTGTCTCTAACTTCTCTGGCCTTTTCGCCAAAAATTGCCCGTAACAAGCGTTCTTCGGCGGTGAGTTCACTTTCCCCTTTAGGAGTGACCTTGCCCACCAGCATGTCACCGGCGCGGACCTCTGCGCCAACACGAATTATTCCGTGTTCGTCAAGATCTTTTATCGCGTCATCTCCAACATTTGGGACTTCACGGGTGATCTCTTCTTGCCCCAGCTTGGTGTCGCGTGATTCAATTTGATATTCTTCTATGTGGATTGATGTGAAGATGTCTTCGCGAACAAGTCTTTCGTTTAACAATATGGCATCTTCGCAGTTGTAACCTTCCCAGGGCATGAATGCCACTAATACGTTTCTTCCAAGGCTGATTTCGCCATCCCTTGTTGAAGGACCGTCGGCAATTACCTGCCCCTTCTCTATCTTGTCTCCTTCGTTTACAATTGGTTGCTGATTTATACAGGTATCTTGGTTCGATCGTGTGAACTTTAGCAGCCGGTATTCATCTGCGCGACCATTATTGGTTAATACATTTATCGCATTGGCGCTGACCGTTTTAACAACACCATCTTCCTTTGCCAACACAACTGCGCCCGAGTCAACAGCGGCTCGATACTCCATGCCTGTGGCCACCAATGGGCGTTCTGTTCGCAACAACGGAACTGCTTGTTTTTGCATGTTAGAGCCCATTAAAGCCCTTATCGCATCATCGTTCTCAAGGAAAGGGATCATTGCGGTTCCAACAGAAACCACCATTTTGGGTGACACATCCATAAAATCAACAAGTTCGCGCTCAACTTCTAAAACCTTTTCGCGGTGCCTGGCGTTAACAAAAGGCCTGGCAAAAAAACCGTTCTCGTCAAGTGGCTCGTTCGCCTGTGCAATTATGAAGTTGTCTTCGACATCTGCAGTCATATATTCGATGCCGTCTAACACTTTACCTTCGCCTTTTGCAACTCGCAAATAAGGAGCTTCTAGGAACCCATATTTATTGATTCGTGCATAGGTCGCGAGGTAGGATATTAATCCGATGTTTGGACCTTCTGGTGTTTCAATTGGGCACATCCTGCCATAATGGGTGTAATGCACATCTCGAACTTCAAACCCCGCGCGGTCGCGCGAAAGGCCACCTGGCCCAAGTGCAGATAACCGTCTCTTGTGTGTTAGTTCTGCAAGCGGGTTGATTTGGTCCATAAATTGCGAAAGAGGGGAAGAGCCAAAAAACTCCTTTACCGCGGCCACAACGGGCCGGATGTTGATTAAAGCTTGTGGTGTAATAACGTCAAGGTCTGGAGATTGAACCAGCATCCGCTCTTTGGTTACCCGCTCAAGTCTTGCTATGCCTATTTTAAACTGGTTTTGCAACAGCTCCCCAACAGAACGAATTCTGCGATTCCCCAAATGATCAATGTCGTCGGTGTTGCCAACGCCATCATGAAGGTTAAGGAAATAGCTTATGGCGGCCAACATATCTGCTTTGGTTATGTGTTTGGGGATCAATTCTTGCTTTCGATTCTTCAGTTCTCTTTTTAATATGGATGGGTTTGTTTCTTTTAAAAACATTTGCAAAGCACTAAACGAAACTTTTTCATCTATTCCTAATGCTTCGAGTTCAGTGGCACTAAGATCAACATATTTTGACGCATCTACCATTGCATTTGAAATGACCACAACCTCTTTGCCGTTTAGGTCTAAAGCAACACGATCAATGCCGGCATCCTCTATGATTTTTGCCTGTTGTTCAGTTATTATTGTGCCTATGCCGGCGAGTAATTCGCCGGTGGAGATGTCTACAACATTTTGCGCAAGCTTTCGCCCTACAATTCGGTTTGCAAGTGCCAATTTTTTGTTGTATTTGTAGCGCCCAACTCGCTTTGTGTCGTAACGCCTTGGGTCGAAGAATAGTCTTTCGAAATAGGAAGTGGCGGCGCCTACCGATGGAGGCTCGCCGGGTCTTAACTTTTTGTATACGGCGACTAAAGCCTCTTCGCGGCTGACTGAAGCGTCTTTCAGGAAGGATGCTTTTAAAACATCGCTATCTCCAAAATATTCCAATATCTCGCCATTGGTAACAATCCCAAGGGCCTTGATTAAGGTAACCAATGGGAGTTTGCGGTTTTTGTCTATTCGAACAAAGCCATTCCCGTTGGCATCTGTTTCAAATTCCAACCAAGCTCCCCTGTTCGGGATGACGGTGCCGGCGACTAATTTCTTTCCGTTTTTGTTGTGTTCGCACGTGTAATATATTCCCGGAGAACGCACAAGCTGAGATATAATAACGCGCTCGGCACCATTTATTATGAATGTGCCATTTTCTGTCATGAGCGGTAGATCGCACATGAAAATCTCTTGATCCCTTACTGTGCTGTTTTTTTTGTCTATTAACTTAACCTTAACTCTGAGCGGTGCGGCATAAGTTACATCTCGCTCTTTGCATTCCTCGGTTGTGTACTTCGCTTTCCGCTCCACGGTTAAATCGATGAAATCTAGGATCAAATTCCCGGAATAATCTGTAATTGGCTCCATCTCTTCAAAAACTTCTCGCAAGCCTTCTGTTGTAAACCAATTGTATGAGTTCTTCTGCACCTCTATTAAATTGGGGATTTCTAGCTCGTTTTTGGTTCGTGAAAAGCTTATTCTTGAGTTTTTACCAAATTTAACTTCTTTCGCATTTAACATATTTGGATATTACCTCCGAAATGTTATTGGGCAGAATTTTAAGCTATGTTTGTAAGTATAACACAAGTTTGTAAAGCTGTAAATTCTAGTTGGCAAAAGCTTTCTAATTAACAATCTGACGTCAAGCGCGGGCAGCTGAGCACTATCACAACTTAGTGCTCTGCAAAAACGTCCCCAATGATAAAAATTTTGCTCGTAGTGAAAACCTTGGTGTGGAAAAAAAGAGTTGTAAATTGTAAGAAGATAGCGGCCAGGAGAAGAAAATTCGCGAATTCAGCAACTTGGCCGCTAACCGGCAACAAGGTGGCTGCTGCAAAGGGATGTGGTGGCGTTCCCGGATTTTGCTGCTAGCCGTTTTTGTTATCAAGGAGCAGTTGCCGCCAACCTACCGTCGCCGATAGCTTGACAAAGGGAAGAAGAGAAAATGTTACTTGTTGGGGTAAGCATGGCGGAACGATTCGTTAAAGCCGCTTCGGAAAGTGCCGCCTTCAACTACTCTGATGTTTGGTGGCCTTTTGGTGTAATAATGCTTGCGCCGGCCGCACAGCTCGGCTGGCCGTGGGGCGCCCTCAGCCGGGTAGCTATAACATACGGCAGAACCAACAGCTAAACTAACAGCGAACGCGAAAAGCTCCGCCTGACAAAAGACCCCTCAATAGGTCTCTGCTCGCCCCGAGGCCCGCAGCAACAGCTGTTCTACAAAAAAACATAACGGGAAAAAAGCACGGGCGAAAACCGGCAAAAGTACGGTTGCCGATAACAAAAGCTTTGCCACAAAACTGGCTATTGGCGCAGAACCTACAGGCGCGGCGAGCGCACGAAGAAAGTTCCCCTACAGGTACGTGCCACCAGGCTTCCTGCTGGCGACCCAGTTACAGATCCAGCACGCAACAGGAGTAAAAACGAACCTGCGGACGATAAGTAGCTGTAATTCAGCACGCAAACGAAAAACCAACATGCTGGTGCTACGTCCTGTAACCCGGGCGGAGGCGAGCACCCATGCGCTGGCGGTAATATATCGGTGTGTTTTGTGAGTTGTTATCCTCGCCACAAACTGCTTGTCGCCCGGCACCAGGCGTGGCCTTTTGGGAAGGCTGAACCTCCCTGCGCTGACGTTTCTCGAGATGGTGGAAATCTGCCGGGACATGCAAAAAATGAGATGGCAAGATTTCCTAATCAAGGTTCCAAAAAAGCTAGTGGTGGCAAAAAACAAGAAGTATCAACAAGTCCAACAAACGGTTAAAACTGACAGCACACAACGAGCGGCTGTGCACACAAATAAACAAGTGGCGGCAGCAGTGTCGCTCACTCGATGTTCCCTGCAATTGCGGCACAACAGCAAACAGAACGCGAAACTACATCTCCAAAGTTCGGGCTAAAAACGCGTCCCTTCGTACCGGGTGTCAAAATGTCGCAGCAGAACGCGAGGGTGAAAGGCGCTTGCGGCGTTGCCTGACTGGCCAGCACTCCCAAAACATGATGTTCCTAACAAGTAATGGCTCGCGCTGGGGTAACCGTGCCAGCCAACGTTTCGGAACGGCCGAACTGCCTAGCGTTGCATCAACTATCCACTTTCTACCCGCCCTGGCGACCTGGCCGTAAAGCAGTCGTGGCTGCAAAACTGTCAACGCATATCATCCGTGAAGATTCAAAGCCAAAACGGCACACCAAATCGTCGTGTCAGGGAATTTTCGGAATCGCGCAGCAAGCAACGGCTATCATCATAATCCTACGCGATCTATCTACGGGGCCTGGCGACCTGGCCGCAAAGCAGTCGGTATCTCGTTTGTGCCCGGAACAGAAAGCTTGTGGGAAGTGCCAACCTGCCGGGCCCGATGGTTCTGCAGGAGCCGAAAAGCAACCGGCACCGCGCATCCTTTCAGTGGCGGCAAGAGGAAGTTTAAAATCTTGATATTGTTAATGGAATAATATGCTTGTCATTAAGAATGAAATATGCTATTATTACGATAATTATGGAAGAGGACAGACATCTTGCGGGGTGAGGCTGTGGAAGGTGATGTGCGAAAAACGCTGGTGACGGCACAGGATATTCAAGCAAAAGTAAAAGAGATGGGTGCGAGGATAAGTGCGGATTATAAGGGAAAGAATCTTTTGCTTGTTAGCGTTTTAAAAGGCGCTATTGTTTTCCTTGCTGATCTGATGCGGGAAATTACCATTCATGTGGAAGTTGATTTTATGGCTGTTTCGAGTTATGGGCGAGGTACGCAAACATCTGGGGTTGTGAAAATAATAAAGGATCTGGACGCGCCGCTTGAGGGTTATGATGTGTTGATTGTTGAGGATATTTTAGATAGCGGAATGACCTTGAGTTATCTTGTTAATGTCTTGAAGCAGCGGAACCCAAACAGCATTAAGATTGCCACACTGCTAGACAAGCCCAGCCGGCGTATGCTGGAGGTGCGAGTGGATTATTGCGGCTTTGTTGTGCCAGCTGAGTTTGTTGTTGGATATGGCTTGGATTATTGTGAAAAGTATCGGAACTTGCCATATATAGGCGTGCTTAAAGCGGAAATTTATAAAAAGTAGTTTAGTGGAGGATTTGATTCTTTTGAAGAACAAAAAAAACAATAGTTTAATTATATACTTGGCTTTTCTTCTGGTTATCTTGTTGATGCCGTTTTTGTTTTTCAGGGGGGCGGAAACTCGGCCGCTTAAATATTATCAAGTAGTAGATTATTTCCGGCAAGACAAGGTTTTGGGTTTTGATCTTAAATTCAGCAATGGGGAACTTACCCTTTTGGTTGAGGAATCGAAAGCGCAAACGATCCCATTTAAGTCTGTGCTGCCATCGGAGGAAATGTTTCTTGAAAATCCCACCTTGGCTTTGCGGCAGTTTGTTGGGCTAATGCAAACAATCAGGTCCGACAGGGTTGCGGATCTCAGCCGGGAGCCCAACGACATGATTCGGGTGGATCTCGTTGAAAAGCCAGCTGTTCGGCGGGTAATAACATATAAGTTGGCGAACATTGGCTGCTTCCTTCAAGATATTGATGGTTTTGTGAAGCAGCACAATGCCATGAATCCGGACAATTTAATTCAGAGCGATTATTTGCGTGGGGTAAATCCATTTTTTGCCTTTGTTGGGCTGATGGTGAATACAATCATTCCATTGTGCTTGCTTGCTTTGAGTGTTTATTTTTACTATAAGTATATGGGTGGCGGGTCGCTGGGGCAAAGCCTTGGCACAGCTCGCTCTAAGCATGGCAAATATCTGGACAAGGGTCCAAAGATTTTGATGCGTGATGTGGCAGCGTTGCACGAAGAGAAAGAAGAAGTCCAGGATTTGATTATGTTCCTTAAAGACCCAAATAAGTTCGGTGAATTGGGGGCCAGGATTCCTGCAGGTGTTCTTTTTGTTGGGCCACCAGGAACCGGAAAAACCCTTTTGGCGAAGGCGCTTGCCGGCGAAGCTGGTGTGCCGTTCTTTTTTGTTTCTGGGTCTGCTTTTGTGGAGATGTTTGTTGGTGTGGGAGCCGCGCGGGTGCGAGAGGTTTTTGATCACGCAAAGAAACATTCCCCTTGCATTGTCTTCATTGATGAAATAGATGCAGTGGGGAAGGAACGGTCAGGCTATGGCGGCGGACATGATGAACGAGACCAAACGCTGAACCAATTGCTGGTTGAGATGGACGGCTTTAAGGCAAACTCCGGTGTTATTGTTGTTGCAGCAACAAACATGGGAGATAAGTTGGATAAAGCACTTCTTCGGCCAGGCCGGTTTGATCGGGTTGTTTATATTGGGTCACCAGATGTAAAAGGCCGCGAGGAGATCTTGAAGGTGCACTCTAGAAATAAACCATTGGCGCCGGATGTGAGACTTGAGGAGATCGCGAAGGCAACTATTGGTTTTTCTGGCGCGGATTTGGCAAACCTGATGAATGAATCAGCTCTTAGGGCCGCCAAGCAGGGGAAAAAGGCTATTCGTGCACGTGATATAGATCATGCGGTGATTAGGGTTGTGGTGGGCACAGAAAAGAACTCTAAGAAGGTAACGCCCCGCAACAAAGAGTCAACTGCTTGGCACGAGAGTGGGCATGCGCTCTGCTCTTACTTCACCAGCGCTGCTGACGCTGTACGCTTTGTGTCTATTATTCCAACGGGAGCAGCCGGTGGTTTTACGCTTACTAACCCCAGAGAAGACGACATGTATAAAACAAAAGACGCCATGTTTGCAGAGATTGTGGTTGCTATGGGTGGGCGGGTTGCAGAGAAGCTTAAATTAGGGGAACTTTCAACTGGTGCCATATCAGACATGCGAAATGCAACACGGATTGCAATGGGTATGGTAACAGTTTTTGGCTTTACTGATGAACTTGGGACCCTTGTTTATGATGCTGCAACTTTAGGAAAACAGTATATTGAGCATTCTGAAGAGGTTAAAAGAACGATCGATGAGCAAGTTCGTAAAATTGCAGAGGCTGCCTGGGCAGAGGCAGAAAGGATCCTTACAGAACACGATGACAAACTGGAAGAATTGGCCGAATACTTGATTGAGAATGAAAAAATTGAAGGCGAGAAATTTAAACAAATGATGGAAGGTGCAAAATCGGTAACGGTTGGTTCCATTACTGCTGATCCAGAGGGATCTGATCCCCAGTAAGCAATGTTCCCTTTTGTGTGATTTTTTGTTGCTCCCTTGTTGGTTTTTTTGCCAAAGTGCAATTGGACTTTCCGTTATGTGATAGAGCGCAATGTTCCGGCTGTGTCTGTTTTCCCGGAGGGAGCTTGTCTGCCCTGTTGGGTGGTTGCTTTGAATTGAGGTGTTGGCGGTAGGGTATAATAACGAAAGCATTACGGCATTGAAAGGCGCGCAGCGGGTAAGAAAACGCCCTGCTGTGATTTTTGGATCGGATAGTGTGGAAGGTTGCGAGCATTCTTTTTTTGAGATCTTGTCGAACTCAATAGATGAGGTTAGGGCTGGCTTTGGTCAGAAAGTTTTGGTGACAAAGCACGCAGACGGGTCGTTAACAGTTGAAGATTTTGGCCGTGGAATTCCGGTGGATTTCAATCGGCTTGAGAATAGGTACAATTGGGAACTGGTGTTCTGCGAACTTTACGCTGGAGGCAAATATAATGAGCAAAGCGTGACAAATTATGAGTTTTCTTTGGGGTTGAATGGTCTTGGGCTGTGTGCAACTCAATATGCTTCTCAATTTATGGATGCTGAAATCTTTAGGGACGGTTTTTTGTATCGGTTGCATTTTGAAGTTG
>JAIRZL010000049.1 GCA_031267245.1 Oscillospiraceae bacterium | reverse complement strand
CCATTCTGCGAATCTTGTTTCATTTGCCACCCGGAGTCAAGATCGGGAAAACGCACATTACAAATGGCTCCCGAATCTGTTGCACATGTGCTTTTTGTGCCAGCGTGTTCACAGTGGTTTTTGTTTGAAAAAAGAGCCAAAAGGATGAGGTCTGCATATTTTCGATGCTTCTGCAAACTAATCTGGTCAAGGTTCTGCGCATCGCTGGTTAAGCGGCTTTGCTTGTCAGCAAAATCCTTGGTTACAATCGGAACAATAAAGCTTTCTTTTGCGCGAGTCATTGCCACGTAAAGCAATCTGAGCTCCTCTGCCAGCATGTCGTTCTGCAGTGCAATTGTTGTTGCTAGCTTGAAAATGGTGGGGCGGCATTGCATGTTTTGTTTATTGTAAAACGTACAAGAGGCAGGTAGTTTATGGTGGAAAAGCAAAGAATCTTGGAGTTCGCGACAGTTAAATTCTTTGTTTGAGTTCCCCAAAAAGCAAACCGGGAACTCCAGCCCTTTTGATTTGTGAATGCTCAGCACATTAACCGCGTTAGGATTGTTTGGTAGGGCTTTTGCAGGGAATGGGTTGGGGATTTTTTGCATAATAAGATCTAAATATTCAATAAAATCAGGAAGAGATTTATTTGGCCCAGAAGCCGCCAAATCCAGGAAACGATCAAGGCGGTTTTTTGCTGCTTCTTGCCCCCCGCTTCGGTTAATTGCCCCGTTGACAAACCATTTCTCACCATAGATGTAAGATATGAGTTCTGGCATAGAAGAAAGAGCAGCTTTTTGCTTGCAAAAACTTAAATTTTTAACCAAATTTTTGCCCTTTTGGGCCGCCATTTTGTCTGCCATCAAATACAGCGGCAGGCGAGGATCCACTTCCCGTAAGGTGTATATTTCCGCCAGGCTAAACCCAAAGCACGAGCACATTACCGTAACTAGCTCCGCCTCGTTCATGGGGTTGTTTATGGTTTTTAGCAGGGCTACCAACAGGCGTATCTCTTTTTGATTAAAGAAATCTGTACACGGCTTGGCAAGTGTTGGAATGTTGCGTTGCGTTAGGGCATCCAGATAGTAATCCGATTTGTTTTCTAAGCTTCTTAGTAGAATACAAAAATCCCGGTATTCTGCGCGGCGCGTTGTGGCACCTTCGCAAATTAAAAAACTGGAGTCATTGAGTTTTTGTTCGATTTGCAATGCAATATATTCTGCTTCGAGTCTTGTGGATTGTTCTGCAGAACCCTCATGTTCAATGATATCAATACATACCCCCGAATTGCCGGTGTGCGGCCGAGTCGCCATCAACTTATGCGCGTTGTCGTATTCAAAACTCACGGTGTTTTGTGTCATTAGGCGCGCAAATATGAAATTAACGGCATTTATGATGCTTGGTGCACTCCGAAAGTTACTTTTTAGCTGGAGCTTGGCGGGAAATTGTTTGCCGTTATATTCTGGCAGACAGCTTTCCTTCGCAAGGAAGATTTCGGGAGCCGCATAACGGAATCGATATATACTTTGCTTAACATCGCCCACCAAGAAGGTGGTTGTTTTTTGATTGGAAATGGTTTCGAATATCAGGTTCTGAATCTCGTTTATGTCTTGGTATTCATCTATTAAGATCTCTTTAAATTCGGTGGATATCTTTTCCGCAAACTTGTTTTTCTCCCACCGACCATCGTCTTTTTTTGATAACAAGAGCAACAAAACCAGCTGCTCCATGTCATGAAAATCGATGAGGTTATTTCTGCGTTTGTGCTGGCAAAAATATCTATCGAAGGCTTTTGCAAAGCGAATGAGCAGCTTGAAATAGTTGGCCGAGTGTTGCTTATCTTGTTTTAGATTTGCGGGATCGCAGTAAAGCCACATATTTTTTATTGAATTGATTTGTTTGCAGATCCCTTTGATTGTCTCTGCAAGTTGCCGTTGGGAATCGGAAGCTGATGCTCGCTTAGATGAGAGCAGTGGCGCAACATCTAATATGTCTATATATCTTTGCAGATCCTGGGTTGTTGCTGCTGCCTGGGCGCACTTTAAAGTGTTACTTAGGGTTGCCAGTTGATCTTTGAGCGAAGCATCGATTATTTCCAGTTGGATGCTCCATTCCAGCTGCTGAATGCAATGAGATATTACCTTGTGGCAGTGGCAGACGATGACCTGCATAAATGGATCATTGGGTGCTTGTTTTTGACAATAATAAGCAGCAATGGAATCGAGCTGTTCGCGATAGAATGGTTTTGACCGCACAAAATCATACAGCTTGCCTAGGTTGCTAGAAAGCTTATGGGTACCACTTGAAAATTCATTTAACATGGCAACTTGCCTTTGATCGTGTTTTGTGCAAAACCATTCCATGGTGTCGTTGAATGCTTGCTCTTTCAGCCAGACAAGTTCGTGATCTGCCGCAATTTTGCAACTTGGATCTATCTTGAGCACATCGGCGTTTTCTTTGATTAGTTTTAGGCAAAATGAATGGATGGTTGAGATGCTTTTGGTCCCATAATTTCTAAATTCTTCGAGTAGTTGCTGTTGGTTCGCTTGCTGTAGTTTGCTTGCAATGCGCGAATATATCTCTTCTGTTGCAGCATTTGAAAATGAGATTATCAGTAGGTTTTTTATGCTGCATTCGCCGGATATCAGCTTATTTACCGCACGCTGAACAAGGGTGCCAGTTTTGCCGCTGCCGGCAGAAGCTGATATTAGCAAGGATCCCCTGGAATCTATTGCCTGTTGCTGCTCTTTTGTCCAATTAATTTCACATCCGCCTCCCTTACCATGTCCGGCTAAACTGCTAATGCGTCCTTCCTCTGCCACCGTGCTACCGTGTTCTGCGGCCGGTTAGCGGCGCTGGCTATTGCTACCTTTTGTTGCCCTACCCTCACGTAGACAGCGTTTTTCACAAACTTGTAATAATAACTGCCGCCCACACAAAAAAAAGAGGCGTCGGCTTATAAGGGCATCATCTCAATTCTTGCTTGTGTTGCTTTACGAGCAATTATCTGATGCTATCGAGCCCACTGCCCAAAAGTCTGCAGATCTTTTAACTGTTACATAACGCTAAGCTTCCTTCGCCATGACGACAAAAAAACAGGAAACGAGTTAGGGCCGTGCTTCTCAGACCGTCTGCGCACAAGCCTACAGTAATTTTACCAGCTGCCTACCGAGAAATTTTTCCGCCAAGCCCCTAATGACTGCGAACAAAACACAAAACTGCTAAAGATAAGCCGCTAACGACAAGCCACGGAGGCCAAACATCTAACGACAAGCGCCTTCCAATCCGACGCAAACGATAATCCGTTGACGACAAAGCTCTAACAACAGTACGAGAACGATAAGAGAAAGTAGCAGCCAACGAAACGGATAACTACCGACCGACAAGCACCGAAACCTCAGCCCGGGGCACGGCAAGAGCTTCTAACGACCAGTGGCTACAACCACATAACGACACGCGCAACAAGACTGCGCAGCAAGCAAAAAGCTGCTAACGGACCAGCCCCATGCGAAAAGTCCCGAAGGAGGGCGCACGAAGCACAAAACTGATAAATAGAACCGGCAAGCGACAAGCCACGGAGGCCAAACATCTAACGACAAGCGCCTTCCAAATCGACGACAACGATAAACAGCGGACGACAACGCCCTAACGACAGGCCGCGAACGACAGTAGGCGGAACACCAACGGAAACGGAAAACTCACGTGCGAAAAACACCGTAACCTCAACCTCGTCAAGCCAAGAGCTCCTAACGACCAGTGGCTACCTAAAAGCACATAACGACACGAGCAAAAAGCCTGCGCAGTAAGCAAAATCAGGCAAGGAGCAGCCCCAAAAGACAAGACCCGAAAGAGCGAGCACGAAGCACAAAACTGCAAAAGATAACCCGCAAGCGACAACCCACGAAGTCCACACAGCTAGCGACAAGCATAGAACGAGATCCGGCAGACGACAACCGGCGGCCCAAAATCCGAAAAACGATAACCGCCTGTCGACGCGAATAGAAAGACACGGCACTGACAAGAAAAGCGGTCGCTGCCCTGTCTACCGATAACTACCGTTCGACGAAAACAAAACGACAGGGTGCCAGACGACAACCGGCGGCCCAACAACAGGGCAAACGATAACCCTCCTGTCGACGAGGAGAATACGACACGGCGCGCACACCAAGCGACTGAGCAAGCTCCGACAAGCGACAACTCCCTGTCGGAGCAGCGAACGACACGCCGATAACGCCAAGTTATAATGACAAAAAAACATAGCACAGATCCTTCGGGCCCCAGCTGGCAACTGCCGGGCTCTAGCACTATGACCGCTGCTGCCGGCGTTCATGCTTTGCCCCCCGCCGCGAAATCCAGCTGCTTCCAAAAGCAACAACCATGTGAAGTTCTGTAGTAGCGATTACCGCTGTTGTCTGCTGCTGCCAATTGGCGCTATCCGATTACGCTGCGAGCGTGTATTGCTCTCCCTTTCGGCATGCTGCTACTTCCTTCTTACTTCTTTTGCTTGAAATGTTAACAGCTTTTTGACCTGCGGTCAATATAAAAAAATAAAAAATTATTTACCCAGAAAGCGCTGTGATTTTGGCGCAGCAACATTTGACTATGATCAAGAGTTGACAATTTTAAACGGATGTGCTACACTTTGGTTGTGTGTTAGTGGTGGTGAAGCTAACGCATAGTGGTGGCAGTGGTTTTAGGGGCAGATGTTCGCATATTGAACGGTTTTGAATATGCGAACATCGTTTTTTTGACTTCGCGGTTATGGCGGAACTGGCAGACGCGCACGTTTAAGGGGCGTGTGGATAATCCGTGTGGGTTCAAGTCCCACTAACCGCACCAAAGGCTTTCCGAAATGGATTGCCTTTTTTCAGTTTTCTCATTTTATTGTTTATTCTCCGGCACGCGCGGCCGCTACAGATCAGCACCATTTAGTTCTGTGGCTCATTGAAAAATAGAGAAACGTCCCTCGTTGTGGGAAGTAACACGTAACGAACAACTGGTCTGCGAACAAATGGCATCGGTAAATTGCCAATTGCAGACGCGACAAGCCCGGCGATCGGAAGATTTGCCGGTTGTGGCTTGTGGAATTAAGCGAAGTTAAGATTAGATGCTAAAGCTTTTTTATTTTTAAAGGGAGCTTCTTAATGATGCAAAAGGAAGAGATAGTAATAAGAAGAGCGAAAAATAACAATCTAAAGGATATAAGCCTTAACATCCCGCGGAACAGACTAATTGTCATTACTGGGGTTTCTGGCTCAGGGAAATCATCGTTGGCTTTCGATACAATTTATGCGGAAGGGCAACGGAGGTATGTGGAGAGCTTATCTGCATATGCAAGGCAATTTCTTGGGCAGGCAGAAAAACCTAATGTTGAATCGATTGATGGGCTTTCTCCTGCGATTTCGATTGATCAAAAGACCACATCTCATAATCCCAGATCAACTGTTGGCACGGTAACGGAAATATATGATTACTTAAGGCTACTGTATGCCAGGGTAGGTTTGGTACATTGCCATGTTTGCGGCCGAGAGATTGTGAATCAAACAACAGAGCAGATGGTGGATCGGGTGTTTGCGGTTGCCGCAGACAAAAAAATTCAGATACTGTCTGCCATTGTGGTGGGAGAGAAAGGCACACACAAAAGCACGTTGGGCAATATGCAAAAAAACGGATATGTGCGTGCTCGTATTGACGGGGACTTTTTTGATCTTGCGGAACAGATAACGTTGGAGAAAAATAAAAAACACACCATCGAGATAGTAATAGATAGGTTGATTGTTCGCGAAACGATTAGATCAAGGCTTGTTGAGGCGTTTGAGCATGCGTTTAATCTAAAGGCTTCTACAGTTATTGTTTGTGTTGAAGGCGAAGACGATATTTCCTTTTCTAAAAACTATTCTTGTCCGGAGCATAATATAAGCATTCCCACATTGGAGCCGCGTATATTTTCATTTAACAATCCGTTTGGTGCCTGCCCGGCATGCGCGGGGCTTGGCTCTCTTCTTAAGGTTGTGCCAGAAAGGCTAATCCTTAACCCAGGCACCAGCATAAACGACTGTGGCTTAAAGATGCCGGTTTGGATTTTCTCTTCTGCGGAGATGGCGCATGCTTATTTCCTTGCGCTTTCCTCGTATTTTGGTTTTTCGCTCAACGCGCCAATATCTAAGTTGCCGGCGGAGGTTATGAAGATTCTCTTTTATGGTAGCGAGGAGAAAATTATTGTTAGCAAAAAAGTGAGAGGTAAAAAGATCTCCTTTTCGGAACGATTTGCCGGGCTGGCCAACATTATTGAACAGCGGTTTAAAGAAACGAATAGTGATTTGGCAAAAGCGGAGCTGAGAAAATATATGCAAGAAACAACCTGCCCGGTTTGCAAAGGCAACAGGTTAAAAGCAGAAATACTTGCAGTAACCGTTGGCGGGAAAAATATTAGCGAGTTCTGCCGCATGTCCATTAAAGAAGCGTTAAGCTTTTTAAACGCCCTGCAGCTCAGAAAAAGCGAAGTGCTTATTGCGGAACGTATAATTCTGGAAGTGAAGAATCGGCTTTCTTTTTTGTTGGATGTTGGACTTTCGTATTTAACGCTGGCGCGATCGTCGGTCAGTATCTCTGGTGGCGAGAGCCAGCGCTTGCGGCTGGCAACACAGGTTGGCTCGGGGCTTGTTGGGGTGCTTTATATTTTGGATGAGCCGAGCATTGGATTGCATCCCAGGGATAATGACATGTTGATAGCAACCTTAAAACAGCTAAGAGATCTTGGGAATACGGTTATTGTTGTTGAGCATGATGAAGAGACCATGTGTGCAGCCGATCATATTGTTGATGTTGGGCCTGGTGCTGGTATTCACGGCGGAGAAATTGTGTGCCAAGGAAGCGTTGAAGACATAAAAGCCTGCAAAAATTCGATCACAGGGGCTTACCTTAGTGGGGCAAAAAAAGTACCCATCCCCAAAAGGCGCAGGGTGGGCAACAAAAAAAACATAGTCATAAAGGGTGCAACCGAGAACAATCTAAAAAACATAGATATTACCATTCCGCTTGGGAAATTTGTGGTTGTAACCGGTGTTTCTGGGTCTGGGAAAAGCAGCTTAATAAACCAGGTGCTTTGCAAGGCTGCCTACAATGAATTGTGGCACCATGATCTCCCAATTGGCGCATGCAAAGAAATACAAGGGCTGCAAAACATTGGTAGGGTTATTAATGTTGATCAGAGCCCAATCGGACGCACTCCGCGGTCTAATCCCGCAACATACACGGGCGTTTTCACGGACATTCGCATGCTGTTTGCGCAAACGCCAGAAGCAAAAGCGAAGGGGTATGGGCCAGGGCGGTTTTCTTTTAACGTTACCGGCGGACGTTGCGAAGCTTGCTCTGGAGATGGCATAATAAAGATCGAGATGTATTTTTTGCCGGATGTTTTTGTGCCTTGCGAGATCTGTTCTGGGCACCGGTATAATCAAGAAACCCTTAGAATAAAATACAAAGGGAAGAGTATCTATGATGTGCTTGATATGACCGTTGAAGAGGCGCTTGTTTTTTTTAACAACCTGCCTAAGATAAAAAGCAAACAACAAAGTCTTCTTGATGTTGGGTTGGGATATATAAAGCTTGGACAAGCGTCAACAACGATATCTGGCGGTGAGGCACAGCGTGTGAAATTGGCAACCGAACTTTCAAAAACATTTGTGAATTCTAATCTGTATCTTTTGGATGAGCCAACTACTGGCCTGCACGTTGCCGATGTGGATTGCTTGATTTCTGTGCTACATCGCCTTGTGGATGCTGGCAGCTCAGTGCTCACAATTGAACACAATTTGGATGTTATAAAGAATGCAGATTATATAATCGATCTTGGGCCGGAAGGGGGCGCCCAAGGCGGGTATGTTGTTTGCCACGGAACGCCGGAGGAGATAGCTCAGGCAGAGAGCTCGCACACAGGCAGATACTTGCGAAAATATTTGCTAGCGTGAGCGGGCGTCTCATTCCACGGATCAACTTCCTCTGAGCGGCATCTCTTCTTACAAAACTTCCCCGCCCCGCCAACCACTCACGGCCAAACTTTTCACGCTGGCGCAGCAGGACAAACCCAACAAATTGATCGTTCTTCCACGCCCAGAAACGAACCAGTAACAGGCATCGGTGCGCAGCAAACAAAAACAAACGCCAGGCGGCAGCGCATCTTGCGCTACCAACCGGCGTAAAGTTTTTCAAAAGCTAACAACAGGACACGACAAACCTTACTTCAAACTGTTGGCCACAAATGCGGCATCAAAACCTGGCTCTCTTCTGCGTAAAAACCAGGGCTCAATAAACCCGGCACAAAGTTTGGCCCGGAGCAGAGTGCTAACATCAAAAGCCGGCAAGGAGAGGGTTGTTCGCCATACTGCCACCCAAAGTTGGTATCTGTGGGCATGGAGGCATAGTCCGTTTCGCCGCTGGGCAGCGCGAGCTCCAGCACCGTGTAGTTGCCCAATACCGGGCCTGTGGCAACAGTTCCTGTTTTTGCAAGATTGCGAACAATGTTTAGCTTAAACAAGAGCACCCAATTGTGCCACGTGCCAATCGCTGCTAAAAGATCCTCTTGTGCTTCGGCAAGAGTGCCTGGATCCCAAAGGCCAGCGCTCCATTGCAAAAGCACGCGTACGCCGCGCGCCCACAGCGGGGGAGGGCACACTACCTCCGTGATTGTAATCGGCTCTTCCGGCACGTCTGCTGGTGGTTGCTTTGGCATGCTTGGGTCCCACAAATGGTGTAATAGCAATGGGGCGGAATCCCAATACCACGCAGGCAAAATCCAGCGCCAATAAGGATTGAAGCCCACCACGTATCCTCCCGGCTCTGTGTACTGCCCTGTCCAGCTTCCATTACCGGCGGTGGAGTAAACAAGTGCCGCGTCCTCAGCACCCAAAGTGCGCAACACTAGCGGCAAATTCTCAGAAAAACCACGCCACCAAGCGTACACAGCGCAATCTGCTGACCGAATATCTTGCAGTGCTTGCTCTTCATTTTTTGGATTCCAGCACCCAGCCGCTATATCGATCGCCAACT
>JAIRZL010000059.1 GCA_031267245.1 Oscillospiraceae bacterium | reverse complement strand
GAAGTTGTGTTTACCGCTGCGAAACCATTCGATGCAAGCTCGGGGATGCCCGCGCCAAGGCCGTTGACCCCGCTGGTGCAAGTCGCCGATCAGCGCTTGGAAACGGACGGATATAGCCTCGTCGCAGAAACAGGGATTTGGCAGTTGCCCGGCGAGCGGCGGTGCACAACAACAGTGGTGCGCATAAGCAACAATGGCCAAACGCAATCCCGAGAGCAGACGGTTCCGGTAACTTTGCAGTTTGCTGGATTGGGGGGCTGGGCGCAAATCCGAGAGCTGGAAATTATAATCCACACACTACCAACGGGCACATTTTCTGTTCGCGCCTATGCGCCGTGAATGTTTCACCCTTTGCCGTTGTTTGAGTTTTTTGTGGCCTTTGCGCCGCTGCCTTCGCAGCAGCAAAAAATAACGATCCTCCGTGGTAATTAGGTCGCCTGGCTGTGGGTGTTGAACGCAATGCCCCGAGAGAGTATCAAAACGGTATCCGTGCAGAAATGAAACAAAAATAAAAGGGGAAGGTAAGGATGAAGAAGAGCAAAGCAAGAAAACTGGCATTTGTGTTAGTATGGTTTTTGGGAATGGCCTATGGGCAGAACGCCACAATGGCGGGGCGGCCGATTTTGGTTAAAGCAGCAGCAGAAGCGCTTGGTGCTTTGCCTGGCCCGTGGTCATTGCAAACCAGGGAGCGCGCCTTAGCACGAAATCGCCAAACCAGCGCACACGCTGCAGAAGCACAGCATCCTGGTTGTGGGCCGGTACCAGCGCAGCCAACGGATGTGGCCCCATTGGAAGATCAACGTCCCGTAGTAGTGGCTGCTTTTCTGGACGAGCATGGATCGCGACGACGTGAATTGTGTTCCCTACAACGAACGGCCGAGCAGCAGTTTACGTGCCGCGCTTCCGTTCCGCGATGGGGGAATATTAGTTTTGTTTTGTGCGTGGCTGTGCGTGGCCGTAGAGCGGCGGATCCGCCAAGTATCGTTTTCCCTTTGGAAGAAGGTCCCGTGCAAATCACGACGACACGGGCCTATTCCGTCGTTCAGCGCCCTGGTCTGTGGCCGTTGAACGCTACAGAGGAGATGACAACAAGAGTGGTTTCTATTACAAGTTTTGGTCCACGCCAGCCAAGAAGCGTGGTATTGCCGCTAGCTTCCCATTATCTCCCGACTACGCCAGACGCTGTGCCAATCCCATTCAATGTTTCTTTCCATTTGCTGCAGACTGATAGATGTTGGATAGGTTGCGCTGGTGATCAGTGACCAGCCGTTTCCCCTTGATGGTCGTCGCCTTCTCGGGAAAACAAATAACTAAAAGCAAACAAAACAAAAAGTTAAAAAAGGGGAAAGTAAAAATGAAGAAAATTAGAGTAAGAAAAATAGCATTTGTGTTGGTTTGTGCTTTGGGGCTGGCTTTTGGCTGGGATAGAACAATAGCGACAAGGTTTCCTGATATGGTTTTTGTGCCCGAAACCTACGTCTACACAACAGAATTTGTCGGGCGGACAGGACAGCAGCGGCTGGAAGGATGGGCGGGCCCTGTTGGGCGTGCTGGTCAGCCGCCAGCGCTTGCTGTTAGGCTGCCTTTCTGCGGTTCCGCGAAAATTGTGGTTTCCAAAACAGAGGCTCACTTTCTCCTCCTCGACGGAGCAGAGCCGGGACCAGAGTTGCCCTTACCACCGTTGATGCCCCGCAGCGTCGACACAGCGGGTTACAGCGTTGAGGTTGAAGCCGCACTTTGGCAGCAGGACGATGGCGCTCAACAACCAACATCTGTGGTCAGCATCACAAGCAGGAGGAGGCCGCAAATCGAGCCTGAGCGCGTGCGAGTGACGTTTTTTTGGCCTGATCATATCCATGCGCAGGGACTTATAGCGCGCTCCGCTGTTTTTATTCTGTTGCCACAAGGGTTTTGGGGTACTTGGCCTTATGACGGAACCTGGCCTCCTGATCCTCAACGCTTTGTTTGACCCATTACGTTGCTGCCAATGGCCCGGCGCCAAGGCCCCGTCGCAAGCAACAGTGGAATCGGCCGCTTGGCTGACGGCGATGAACGCAATGCGTAGAGAGTATCAAAACGGTATCCAGGCAGAAATGAAACAAAAATAAAAGGGGATAATTAAAAGATGAAGAAAAGTAGAGCAATGAAGTTGGTCGCAACAATGGTTTGTGTTGTATGGGTACTCGCCGCGATAAGTGTTGCCTATGCCGACCCACAAACGCCGGCAGCGTATGATTTGACACCAATCCCGGATGCTCGTGGGGGTCCCTTGCTGCCTGCAATCGAGTTGCGCGCGTTTCCGGGCGAAGTTGCGAAAGCGCGACTACCTACCTGGGGTCCTTCCCGCTTTTTGTTGCAACCAATCAATGGAGATTCTAATGCTCCTGATTGGCCAGAAATCGTTTCGTGGTGCGTTAAGGGCCGGTGGGTCGCCACTCCAACAATCCCCGCAACGGAACCAAGGCACAAAGGACCAGCCCGCGTGCTTGTTGATTTCCGAGCCCGATCAGCAGATCCTGGCTCTGGTATGCTTGGAATACTGATCCAGCGTGGCGGACCCCTGGCGCGAGGAGGCCGGCGATATATGCTGCTTGTTCGGCTCGTTCCTGCCTAGGCTTTTTGCTGCGTGTCATTGCGGCAAAAACGAGCACAAAGAGAAACGCGGAGGTCATTAGCGTGCTGGACGTTATGATGGTGGAATTGATTCTTTCCTGCCTAAACAACGGGATACTAAAATCATTCAATTTTGTGGTTGCCCGGGGCCGTTGGGTTGTGGATTTTGGCAGTGCCAGGAAAGTAGGGCACGCAGCAAGCAAGAGTTAAACGGCAACCAAAAGAGTAATTTTGCAAGGAACAGCCTGGGTAAGGAAAGCACCCAAAACAAAAAGTTAAAAAAGGGGATAAGTAAAGGTGAAGAATAGCAAGGCAAGAAAAATAGCATTTGTGTTGGTTTGTGTTTTGACGATGACTTCTTTTGTTCTGTGTGCTGGCGCCAAGCCGCCGGAAATGCTGGTGGTTCGCGTGGAAGCCCTGGGCGCCGAAGGCATTACACCGCTAAATACCTTCAAGACACCTGTCACAAGAGGCCAAGAAATTCCAATGTATCGATTACAATGGGTACCTGACGGCGTTTATTGGATTTCTGTTGGCTCTGCTGGAGACGAAGTGAGCGGTCAAACAGCGTTGCCGCGGCCAGCTACGGCCCTTAGTTGCGCCCTTATCAATGCCGCGCCAGCGTGGAAAGTTAAGGCGGCAGCAAGGCCATGGCCCCAACCAGCTAGCACCGCTGCCGAGAGTGGCGCGCCTGCTTTAAAATTGGCGTGCAAACGCTCCGCGCAGCGTGTTCCGCAGATGCTTTTCGTTGACGTTATTATTGCCGACGCAGGCTCCCCGGGAGGCCAGCCCTTCGCACGCCTTGTGTTGCAACTTGGACCCTCGCCTGCGTTCTTCGCTGGACGCTAACTTACAGCAATCAAGCATCAAGTCTTTTTTTTAATAGATGTTGCGCTTTCGGCGTGTGGTGGTTAGATTTTGCTGTATGTGGCTGTGGCTGTGGCTGACTGAAAGTTGCCTGCAAAGGGCAGGTGTGATAGCGCCGGAAGAAAATCAAGAGTAAACGAGCAAAAAACAAAAAAGTTTAAAAGGGGGATAAGCAAAGATGAAGAATAGCAAGGCAAGAAAATTAGCAATAGTGCTGGTTTGTTTTATGGCGCTGGCTTTTGGCTGGGATAGAACAAAAGCGACAAGGCTGCCACGCTTGGAAGTTGTGCCCGAAACCTGCGTCTACACAACAGAATATGTCTGGCGGCCAGCACAGCAGCGGCTGCAAGGATGGGCGGGCCCTGTTGGGCCTAATGGGCAGCCGCCAGCGCTTGCAGTTAGACTACCTTTCTGCGCTTCCGCGAAAATTGTGGTTTCCAAAACACAGGCTCACATTCCCCTCTTCGGCGGAGCAGAGCCTAGCCCAGCGTTGCCACAAGCACTTTGATGCCCAGCAGCCCGACACCAGGGGTTATAGCGTTAAGGTGGAAGCAGAGCTTTGGCAGCAGGACGACGATGCTCCCAGCCCAACAGCTGTGGTCAGCATCGCAAGCAGAAGAAGGCCGCAAATCGTGCCTGAGCGCGTGCAAGTGATGTTTTTTTGGCTTGATCCTATCCATGCCCAGCGATTTACACAGCGCTCCGCTGTTTTTATCCTGTTGCCCCATGGGGCTTGGGGTACTTGGCCTTATGACGGCCCCTGGCCTCCTGATCCTCAACGCTTTGTTTGAGCCATTAGGATGGTGACACTGGTCCGTCGGCACGGCGCCGTAGCAAGCAGCTGTGGCAAAACGGGCGCTTGCCTGCCGGCGTTGAACGCAATACCCAGAGAGGATCAAAACGGTATCCATGCAGAAATGAAACAAAAATAAAAGGGGATAATTAAAAGATGAAGAAGAGCAAAGCAAGAAAAATAGCAATAGTGCTGGTTTTGTTGTTGGGAGCGGTGTTTGGCTTGTTAGGATCTGATTTTGCGTTTGCTGTCGACCCAATAATGATTGTGGAAACCACACGGCGATTCCCCGGGCAGCCCTCGGTGTGGGGCTCTCTGCGTACTGAAACAATGGAAGAGGGCGATCGGCCTGTTTTTCGCCTACGTTCCTTGCCAGACGGGGAGATCGATTTGTTTTTTAGGCTTGAGTGGCCAGCCAACGAAAAAGGCGGGCCGTCCCAATCTGCTTGGGCTCTGCCTGCGAGGCAGGCTAGCAGGACGACAGTTGGTTGTTTCTTGGTGTCTGCGGATACAGCGGCCTTCTCTGGCACGATAGGCAGCACGGCGACGCCAACAACGAAAGTGACAGTTAAATGCAACGCGGGTGGCCTAGGTGTTGCTGCCTTGCACAAAGTTCCGCTTCGTTTTGAGTTACCGAACCAGGCCCCGGACCTGTGGGACGTTGAAGTCCAGTTGTTGCTCGCGCGGCAAACAAATTACTAGAAAATGGGTAAATAAGAAGGTTAAAAAGGGGATAAGTAAAGATGAAGAAAAGCAGAGTAAGAAAAATGGCATTTGTGTTAGTTTTGTTGTTGGCGATGGCCTCTGGGCAGAACGCGGCAAAAGCGACACGCCCGCAGGAGCCGGAACCGGAGCCTGAAAGGGTGCTGTTCTTTTCGTCGTGGTTGGACTCGGACGGGCTAGACAACTATGAAAGATGTTCCATCGCTTTGTTGCAGAATGATACCCCCCTGAGGTTTTTAGCTACCATGCCGAGAAACGGCGCCTTAACGTTTAGGATCGCGTTGGAGCAACACATAGCTGGGACAGAAGTCTACGAGGAACAAAGAACGCTACCGCCTTTGCCGTGCAACCAGGAGGGGGCGCGCACGCCGACGCGCGGCTTTATAATCAGACGTGGAGCAGCGCTGTGGCCGCCGCGAGGCGACGATGCAGGAAGACAAACAGAAGTTGTGACAGTAACGCCTGCTGGTGGGGGCCAGGTAGTTAGAGATTCCATTTTTTTATCTTTCCGTGTTCCATCGTTTACGGCCGGGGGGCAACCGCGAGGAATCAGAATTGAGCTAAACTTGCTAACCCCTGGTGCCTATGGGGTAAGGCCTCTCCCTCCCGTGTGATCAGTCCTTTTCACCGGCGTTTTCTCTTTTTTGCCGTGTATGCTCTCTGGTCGCGTAAAGTGGCTAAACATCGAGGCTCTGCAGCTGCAGAAAACAACGGCCATTTGGTATGATGTCGCCTTCTCGGAATGCGAAAAACAAACAAAAGCAACCAGAACAAAAACAAAGGGGATAAGTAAAGATGAAGAAAAACAAAGCAAGAAAAATAGCAATAGTGTTAGCTTTGTTGTTGGGAATGGCCACTGTGCAGCAGGAAACAAAAGCTAAACCACTGCAACGTTGTGAGCCGCAGATGTTGTTCTTCCGAGGCTTGTTTTCTGACCCGGACGGTGTAAATCACCATCCTCTTTGGGTGTGTGACCTGGAGCGACGCCAGCCAGCGGTCCCAGCGGCACGCTTACCGTCCGATCCTACTCCATATTTTGTGGTTCGCGTGCCTTGGATGCGAAAGTTGTCGTTTGTGGTGGTCACGCGGGAGCCATTGGAGCCGGCGAACCCTCTTGGAGATTATAGAATACAGATGCCTTTGCCTTGCGCCCAACCAACGCATTTCAGGTCGTCTGGCTTTAGTGCCGGGTGTAGCCCGGAGATGTGGGTAGATCCCCACAGAGAAGGGGGGCAACGTGTATTGACGACCGTGGTTAGTGTAATAAAAACGGCAGCGCGCCGGGCAACAACAGCATCAGCGCGCGTAACTCTCAATTATCCGCCGGAGCTGGAAGGGGGCGCGCCCAGAACATTTTCCTTTGTTCTGGGATTGTTATCCCCTGGGAGTTTTTTGATACGCCTTCCCTTTGGCGTATGACTGTCGTTTGCCCGGTTGCTGCTTACTTGTGCCTTTACTAACTTGGTGGTTGCGCAAGCAAAACGCCTAATCCTTGGGACGCAGCAGCAGAAAGAAACATCAAAATTGCGTGGCGTTTTGGTCTTGTTTTTTGCCCGTGGCTAGGTGCAACGGGCTGGTTTGTCTACCCCCGCAAATGTGTAGCAACCCCGGATAGTTCTGTGGTTGCATTAATGAACAATGAACACGAGGATACCCGGCGCTTTGTAAATGCTGGATATCTGATTCTGTTTTTAATCAAGGGCTGGGGAGTTTCACTGTTCCAAGAAAAGATCTGGCAGAAAAGATGGAGATTATTATCGCTGCTTGATCTGATTCAATAGATGTTTTTTTGTTAGTGTTTGCAAATCAGAAAAGTAGTAGTTGAGTTAACTATTTCGAAAAGTTTTGTATTGGGTTTTGTTAAGTGCGGAGGTGGTTTTGCTGTTATGGGTTTTACGGAAAATGGCTTTAAAGTTTTTGCAGGTAACGCAAGCAAGCAGATGGCGCATGGGATTGCTGGATTGTTGGGCGTTGAAATTGGTCAAATGGAGGTCTCGAGATTTTCAGACGGTGAAATTAGCGTATCGGGCATGGAAACGGTGAGAGGTTTTGATGTTTTTTTGGTTCAGTCAACCTGCCAACCCGTAAATGATAATTTGGTGGAACTTTTGGTTATGATAGATGCTTGCAAGCGAGCATCTGCTGGCAGAATAACTGCAGTGATGCCATACTTTGGTTATGCGAGGCAGGATCGCAAGGCCAACCCAAGAGACCCAATAACGGCTAAGTTGATGGCTGATATCCTGAGCAGCGCAGGAGCGGATCGCGTGTTGACAATGGATCTCCACGCGCTTCAGATTCAAGGTTTTTTTAATATCCCGGTTGATCACCTTATTGGTATGCCTGTGTTTTTGGACTATTTTTCGAAGCGCTTTAAAGACAAAAAAGAGAATCTGGTGATAGTTTCGCCTGATGTTGGTTCTGTGATGCGAACCAGAAAATTTGCAGAAAAAATGCATGTTCCAATGGCGATCATCGATAAGCGGCGGCAGACAGCAAATATGTGCGAGGTGCGGAATATTATTGGGGATGTTGCTGGCAAGGATGTGATTATCTTTGACGATATGGTCGACACAGCAGGAACGCTTTGCAATGCGGCAGCGGCTTTGCGTGACGAGGGAAAGGCTGGCAATATTTATGCATGCGCCACTCATGGTGTTCTTTCTGGTGCGGCATTAGAACATATCGAAAAAAGCCAAATTACAGAACTGAGTCTGTTAGATACAATCCCATTACCCCCAGAAAAGAAGAATGCCAAAATAAAGGTGCTGTCGACAGTGGAGTTGTTTGCTGATGTAATCAAAAAACTTCATCAAGAAGAACCAGTTTCGTGAATGTGTTATCGCAAAAGCAGAAAGTTGGGTAATCTTAGTTGTTTTGTGGTACACTAGCAGTTAGGTGTTATTCGATGTCGTTGCTGTGAAAAAGACCTATCACTTTGCAGATCGTGCTTTTTGCCTCCTGCTTTTTTTGGCGAAGCCGTCCACGTGTTCTGTTTAAAAGAGCTCTGTTTTACTACTTACGGTTTGCTGACTGGTGGAAGAGAGCAACAACCGTCTGTCCTAGGGCTTCTTCGAATTTAGCTGGCCGCCAAACAGCTGTTACCGGCTTGCGGTTTTTTCTCCGATTGCTGGCTATATGATTGATACTTTGATGATCGTTTCCTTCGGCTTCTGTCTGGCGGGGTTCGATGCGGCTGTGCGCCTACGCGGGCTTTTAGCGTAAATTCGTACCGCCGCTTGGCCCCGGCTGCGAGCAGGCCAAGATGCGATCTGGTACGTGTGCAGGAATTACTAACCAGCGGATTTTTCGGCACCTGCCTTTTGTGTTGTCGCCTTTTAGCCGAGGGGCCTCGTAATCGCTGTAGCCTTCAAAAAGCTTCTGGCGCCGGTCGGCGTTCGTGACTGATTCCACAGGCGGCTGACAGCCGCCATTGGGCGCTAACGCTTGCTGCGTGGCGGCCTTGCCGTAACCTTTTCCTTTTGCTTTTGTCTGGCGGGGTTCGTTGCGGGTGTGCGCCTACTCGGGCTTTTAGCGTAAATTCGTACCGCCTGTTTGGCCCCGGCTGCGAGCAGGCCAAGATGCGATCTGGTACGGCTGCAGGAATTACTAACCAGCGGATTTTTTCAGCCCAGCGATGTTTGTGTTGTCGCCGTTTATCACTGTGGCATCTTGGCCTCTCCTGCTTTCAAAAAGCTTCTGGCGCCGGTCGGCCTTCGTGAGTTTTTTCACAGACTCGTGCCAGCTGCCGTTTAGCGTTACAGCTCATTGGGAGCCAATTCGCTGTTCGTTTTCTTCGTGATTGTTTCTCGGACACAGGGGCTGCGCGGCTACGAGCGCTTCCTGCGTAAATTCGCACCGGAGGGTGGCTCTGGGTAGCTGGTACGGGGGGCAGCTACTAACCAGCGAATCTTTTAGCACAATGCTTTTGTGTTGTGCGGGATTGGAGCTGGGAGATCATCGTGTGCTGTTGCTTTCCTCGGCGCATGTTTGTGGTTCTTTTGCCTTTCATTATGCCAGAAAGTTTGTGAGTCGTTGGCGGCTTCAGCCCAGGGTGTTATGGGCTACGGAATGTTCGTTTTTTTGAGTGGAGAACAGGCCTGTTTTTGTTACTTGTTTATGCCAGTCCAGAAGATGTATCAGTGGCCTTCGGGATTTGATTCGTGGCGCTACAGCGGCCGCGGCGCGTAGAAACGATAAAATGTTTGTGCCGCTTTGCCGGGTATTTACCGCGGGGTACCTGTCCACACTCGCCCTGCACTCGTGGGGGGTTGAAATGGCGGGCTTGTAGGCTGCTCTGGTAGCGGCGCTGCCCAGTGGTTGGAGTTGTTGGAAAATATTGTTGGATTTGATGTTTAATGGTGTTCTTTATATTTACAAGGCTGGTGAATGGGATGTTGAAGTTTTACAAATCGGCAAACAACACGATATGTGAAGTTGACGGGTGGGAGGTGGATTGTTGGATCAATGTCACGGCGCCAGAGGATGTGGAGTTGGAGTTTTTAAAGAACACTTTGGCGATAGATCCCATGTTTTTAACAGCGGCAGCGGACGAAGAGGAATCTTCGAGAACAGAGATCAGTGACAATGGTGAGCAGATCTTGGTGGTAATAGACACGCCATATGCGCAGCGGCAAGGTGAGCATTCTGTTGTGTACACGACCATGCCATTGGGTGTTATTGTAACCAAGCAAAACATCATTACAATCTCGCTAAGAGAGAATGCAGTTATAAAAGAGTTAACGGATTCCATGGTTAAAGGGGTGAATACGCAGTTTAAGACACGCTTTTTGTTCATCATTCTTTATCGCATTGCTATCAGGTTTTTGCAGCATCTGAAGCAAATCGATAGGATAGAAAATCTTTTGGAGCAGGAATTAAGGAATTCCATGCGCAACAAGGAGCTGCTACATCTACTTGAAATTGAAAAATCGCTGGTTTATTTTTCCACTTCGTTGAAGGCAAACCAGATTACAATAGAGAGGATATTGAGGGGACGCGTTTTAAAGATTTACGAAGAGGATCAGGACTTGCTTGAAGATGTGCTTACAGAGATCAAGCAGGGTGTAGACATGTCTAACATTTATTCGGGGATTGTAACAACGACGATGAATAGTTATTCGTCGATCATCTCTAACAACTTGAATGCTGCCATGAAATTCTTGACTTCCATGACAATCCTGCTTGCCATTCCAACCATGATCTCCAGTTTTTATGGTATGAATGTTAAGCTGCCCGTGGATGGTGACTACGCTTTTCTTTGCCTTATTGTTTTGTCTTTGCTGCTAACGTTTACTAGTTATTTTATCTTAAAACAAAAGGATCTTTTGTCGTAACAAAAGACTTTTTTGTGTGCTGGCTTCTTTGCTTTTTCCCCCTCCGTTGAGTAGTTTTATGCTCGGCATTTTTGGTGTCCCCCAGAAAGAAACAGCCAGCAGTGCATCGGTTATGGTCAGATTAGATCACAAAAAAGCCGCGATTTGCACCGACTTCTCGGTAATCGCTGGCTTTTTTTGTTCGTTTTGTCTTCCTGCCTACTTGTTTTTTTGTAGGGCCATTGCCTCGCTCTACCGCGGGCTCCCCTTGCATTATGTAGCGATGCTGGCGATGTTGGCAAATGCCGGCAAGGATAGTACGCTTGATTTGCTGCTGTCTACAGCGGAGTTTTCCCTTCTCCGACTTCGCGCTGCCACTTGTGCCAGTGTCGCCCGTATATCTTTTGTTATTGTGCGCTTGTGCTCATACAAATCGAGCGGAAGTGACAACTATGGCAGTTATCTGTATCCACTGTTGTTGTTGGATTGGGGTAAAAGTCCCGAGTTGCAAAAGCTGCAAGGTGATGTTGCAGCAGACCTTTTAGCTTCTCTTCCATCCCCGCGAATTCATCTTCTTGAAAAAGGCAATTACTTTTCTTTGGTGTGCCATCTTTCTTCCTTGTTACAGGAATAAGCCTGCCTTCCAGATTGGGCTCCATTGCCTGTAACACGTCAATTTCTTCAACAAAAAGGCCCTGCAATAGCGGCCCAGCCATCGTTCCGCTATCACCGGCGCCCAATTCAACTTTAACAAATCTGCTTGCTAGCGAGACATACGCCGCGCCTGCCGGTCGCGCAGTAACACCTAGGTTTCTCAACTGGCGTAAGATCATTGCAAGATAGAAAAGTGCCTGCACCTTTGTTCCGCTCCATATATCTTTGGGGTGGAATTTATTTTTTCCAAGTTTATAGTCGATCACCCGAACCCAGAGATTATTGCTTTGTTGCCAGAGATCCACACGATCCACCTGACCAGAAAGCTTTACTTTTTCACCGGTTTCAAGCTCATATACGGCATTAACTTCTAGCTCGCTCGCGAATGGAACAAAGTGACTGTGTGTGAGTTCGGTGACGATCTTTTTTATGGCACCCCATGCTGTTTCCTGCAGCTCCTTACAAAGATACGTGGTCCATGTGCTGCCTTTTGCAGCTGTGGCGGCGAGCTTGTGGTAATATTCTGCGGTTAAGGACTTCACTAGTTCTCGGAACCGTGTCTTGTCTGTGGCCGCTTCTATTATCCTCTGCTTGCCAGTTGCATTTAATTCTATCCTGGTATCCAGTTTCTTTTCTCCGAAATAGATACCAAATATCTCATGCAAAACCCGGTGCAAAACCTTGCCTGCGCACTGGCTGTTCGTTTCCTCTTCCCCGGATGTGGTTTTCAATCTTAGGATTTGGGCGCAAAAATATTTGAATCTGCATTGATAGAAGTCTTCAATTGCCGATATCGAAACTCTTGTTGGAATGTTTAACTTGGGGAAGTTGGCAAGTGGCTTGTCTGTTTGCAGAGTTCATCTCCTACCGATCTGCTGTTTTTGTTCCGGAAAGACCTATTGGACCAGCTTGGGCCGCCTTCCCGTTGGGACCCGCTGGGCTCTGCGTTTGTTTGGCTACCGGGGCTTTATTTCTTTCCGCTGCCTTTTCGATTGCCACCGCGTTTGTTGCCTGTGTTCTTTTTGATCGCTGCGAGTTTTTCATTACTTGATTGTTTGAACCTACTTATCATGTCTTCCAGCCCGGATGGGTGGTCGGTAACACGATCTCTTCTTTTGGTGGTGGTGTTTTGTGGTGCACAGTTTGCTGCCTGGTTGCCTGCTTGTGCGCGTTTGATCGATAAATTAAGCTTACCATCCTTCTTTTCTAGCTCAATCACATTTACGGCGTCGCCGATTTTGAGAAAATCCTGCACTTCTTTTACATAATTGTGGGACAGTTCTGATATGTGCACCATTCCAGAGCGGCCGTCACTTAATTTAACAAAAGCACCGTACGGCATTATCCCGCTTACCACACCGGTTAAAATCTCTGGGAGTTGCAAGGTAAAATCCTCCTTAGTGTTAATATTTCTTCACTTACCGGCACAGCTTTATGTACCCATCCTTCTTACTTATTTGACGGTGATCCTTAATGGCTATTTCTCGCCCCGCAGACAAAAATTACCTTTGTCTGGCCTCACATAAATCGCGCTGTTCTGATAACATTTCATCATCGTGGATAAAAATAGGTAGATTTTGTTGCCATTTTAGAACCCAGGCTGATGCCGCTGCTTGCCGAATGTTTTTGCCTACGGCTCAACATCTTTGGTTCTGCTCTGTTCACAGCCGAATCAAAGATACGTTAGAGTTTTAACCTTTTTTCGGTTGAGCCGACTGGCTAGCCTTGCTAAAGTTGCGGCCGAATCGGAATTCATCCGCCTCCAGATGTATCGATAAAGATATGTTCATCTGGATATATATAGTCCAGTTTTCTGGCTTGCTGCTCAATAAAAGTGGCGGCTGATTTTTGCTCTAGTTGTCGCTTTAATTCATTGTTTGTTTTGACCTGTTGATCGTATTTGCTTTCTAAGGAATGTAGTACCGCCGCTTTTTGTTTTCTTTCATGCTGTAAACGGATAACATTTATAACGCCACCAGCAATAAAATATAGCATAATTAACATCATGCCTGTCTCTAGCTTGACCAATCGCGAACGCCTGCTACCCACTATCACGACCTCCTCTTGCGCGAACCACTTCCCCCAATGGTTTTCCTTCGCTTTGCCATAATTTTAATATGGTGGCTCTGTGCGGCCCGCCGGGAACCAACAATGGACCACTGCCAGCGCACGGTGTTCTGTTTCTCCCGCTGCTGTTCTACTCTAGGTTAGTTTCGGTGCCGCGACGTCTTGCTACCCTACAATAATTCCGCTTTTTCGGTTCTGTGTCCAAAGTCTCAACCAACAGCAGCTAAAACAGCGCCGGCAAACCCCTAACCTTGTTTTTCGCGTATCTCGATTCCTGCTACATGTGCTGCTTAGCTGCCCCGTCTCTCGGAACCTGCTACCTTTTGTGGCCGCCTTGCACAGCCGTTTCTGATCATTGCCGGCGCTACGTTTTCCTGGCTTGCAATAATTCTGTCCTGATTTCTGTGCAACCGGCTACGTTTTCTTGCCGCTTCTCACACTCCTGGGCCAATCCGCCGTCATCTGTTACGTTTTTCCTGGGTCTTACAACAATTCTGCTTGCAAAACTGGCTATTACCCAGCGGATTGCTCTACGCGCACTGTCCCGAGCTCCCATTTTGTTGACAGGCGGCAGACCGCTGAGCTACTTTTGCTGTCTTTGCCGGCAGCTTCCTACGTGGCCTAGCCATCAGGATTTCCCGCGGCTCCATAGCTCGCATTCTAGACCTCCCTTGCTTTTGGATTGTTGTTTTCTCCAGCTGTTGCGCGTCGGCCAACAGTGCTTAGCTTTTTCTTTCCCGGAAATATACCTGGTCTCTGTCCCCTGATGCTCTGCGCCGAAACAAGGCTGGCCAACGGGTTCTTTTTTAGGACTGCTTTGTCAGCGCGGTTCCTTCCTGGCCGAACCGTGCCCAGCGGAACAGCCTGCACCTTGTTGGCAACTCATCTCGGCCCGAACCTTTTCGGTAGTTCCTTTTAGCCGGCCGCTTTCCATGAACTTGCCACAATTCTGCCACGGCGATTCTACGCCCCTTGCCGTTTACCAGCCAGCTGCACCGCCAGCATATACTAATTAATGAATTGGAGAATCTTTTTATGGGAAGAGAGCAGAACGAATTGCTTCTGCTTTCTTGCTGCCCCACGCAGTAGCCATTTACTGCCAGCCGGCAATAGCAACCAACCTGCGGCGTCTTGCGACTTCGCCGAAGAACTAGTTGTTAGGTTGCATCTTTCTTTGAAAGAACCAGCTTGCCTTGCTCGTCTATGGCGATGAGCTTCACGCGGATTTCTTCTCCAACTCTTGTCACGTCTTCGATCTTTTCCACCCGTTCACGCGAGAATCTGGAAATGTGTAACAAGCCGTCTTTGCCCGGTAGAATTTCAACAAAGGCTCCAAACGGCATTAATTTGACCACGCGGCCGTTGTAGATTTGCCCAATTTCTGGCTCCTGCACAATAAACTCAATTTGTTTAATCGCTTTTTTTGCATTCTCCGCATCTAATGAGGCAACAAAGATGGTTCCATCTTCTTCAATATCAATGGTGACATCGAAATCCGCGGTGAGCTTCTGCACAACCCTGCCTCCTGGGCCAATAATCTCTCGGATTTTGCTTGGGTCAATTCTAATAATCTGTATCCTTGGCACATATTTGCTGAGCTCGCTTCGTGCTTCTGGAATGGCAAGGAGCATAACTTCATCCAGGATTTTGCACCTCGCCTCTTTTGTCTTTTCTAAAACCTCTTCGATGATATCATAGGATAAACCATCGGTCTTTATGTCTAGCTGAATTGCCGTAATTCCCTCTTTTGTTCCCGCGACCTTAAAATCCATATCACCAAAGAAATCCTCGATTCCTTGAATATCCAAAAATATTGTTCTACCTTCCGGATGGGAGATCAGGCCGCAAGAAATCCCCGCCACAGGCGATTTAATTGGCACGCCAGCATCCATCAACGCCAGGGTCGACCCGCAGATGGCACCCTGAGAAGTGGAGCCGTTGGATGACAAGATCTCAGAGACCAACCGTATTGTATATGGGAATTCTTCTATGGAGGGGATAACAGGCAACAGAGCTTTTTCTGCAAGGGCCCCGTGCCCGATTTCCCTGCGCCCCGGGCCCCTTCCTGGGCGAGTTTCGCCCACCGAATAACTCGGGAAATTATAATGATGTATGTATTTCTTGCTATCTTCATCGTCAAAGCCATCTAACACCTGTGCTTCCCGTGCCATTCCCAAGGTTGCGGCCGTTAAAATCTGGGTTCTGCCGCGAGAAAACAAACCAGAGCCATGCGCCCTCGGTAACAAGCTGACTGCCGCAGCGAGTGGCCGCATCTCCTCTTGTGATCGGCCATCCACCCGCTTGCCTTCGATTAGCCATGATCTAACAATTTCTTTTTGCAGGCAATATAAACATTCATCTATTAGTGGCGCATGAGTTTCATAGCAGCTGTCAAATTGTTCTTTTATTGCCTCCTGCGCAGCATCAACATTCCTGTCACGGATGAGTTTATCTGGCTCATCAAGAGCGGCTTTTAGCAGGGGCTCGGCATGTGCACGTAGGTTTTTTAATGTGTTTTTCATCTCTTCTGTTGCTGCTGCGCACAATGCAGGGACAGGGAACTTTTTTTTGCCCACTTTTTCCACAATCTGGTTGATGAGGCTTACTATTCTTTTGATTTCTCTGTGACCTTCTTTGATCGCTTCCAGCATCACCTTTTCAGTTATTTCATAGGCTCCTGATTCAATCATAACTATCTTTTCTGCACTGCCTGAAATAGTGGTCATCATCTTGGATGTTTCTCGTTGCTGTTGTGTTGGGTTTATGATCACTTTCCCATTTGCGTACCCCAAGGTTACCCCGGCAATCGGCCCGCCCCATGGAATGTCGGAAGCGGCTAAAGCGGCAGAGGATCCAATAATGCCTGCAACTTCTGGGGAACAATCCGGGTCAACAGAAAGAACCGTAACTGTTACCGCAACCTCGTTTCTTAAACGGTGTGGAAATAATGGCCGAATTCCGCGGTCGATTAATCTGGAAGCAAGGATAGCGCTTTCCAGTGGCTTTCCTTCACGTTTGAAGAAAGAGCCTGGTATTTTACCCACGGCGTAAAGTCGCTCTTCGAAATCTACAGACAATGGGAAAAAATTGATGCCTTCTTTTGGTTTTTTTGCGGCAACGACATTAACCATAACGATTGTCTCGCCGTAACTCACAATACACGCGCCATTTGAAAATCTGTCAACTTCCTTGCCCACTTCAATTGTAAGCTGTCGGTCCGCAAGTTGCAGATCAAACTTCTGGGTTGCACTAAACAAGTAACTACCACCTTTTTCTTAATCATCTTACCAACAATATTAAACTTATATTATATGCTTTAATTATATGCTATACTGTTTTAAAAGTAAAGCATGCACCATTCCGCCGCTCCATAGGTAACTGCTGAAGGCGCTTTTTTGTGTTACATTGACGCCGATGAGGAAAGCTCCCGGTGTCATCAAATGTGGCCGTCCCTCGTTCGGCTAGCCTTCGCTTTGGTAAGTCCGATGTGGAGCGCCGCAAGCAAAGGTTTTGGCAATTCCCCCAATATTTCGCTGGGGATCTTACCGTCACGCGACGCCCGGCTGTGTTTGTTTGCCGGCCTGGTCAAATCAAGCCGAAATAGTGATACGCCACGACGTTGTGAAGGTTGTATTGGTAGTTATATTGATCTTGATGTTGCAAAATCGCGCGCGCATAATCGGCTTTCGCTAATGAGAAACTTTCAGGACGCGAAAGCCCTTTGTTGAGGTTTTGAAAGAATTTATAATGAAAAAAGAAGAGATTGTTGTTGCCTAGTTCTTCTAGTGGAGCATCTTTAACGTCTTCGTTGTGGCTAAGGATACTGGTTGTTGCCAGCGCATTCATACAGTTGCCGGTCATGATCTCATGCAAAAAATTGCGGTCATCCATATCCCGCGCAATGTAACAAGCGCAACTGTTTAGGGTGTAGTAGTTGTATTTAAAGGCTTCGTTTACGTTGCTTGTATCCAAAAATTTGTATTGTGTGCGTTTTGTAGCTCCCTCATGCGTAATACTGTGCCGAATTCTGGTTTTGTAACCATGGCTTCTAATGATGAAATTCTTTACACCATCTTGATTCTCTTTTATGACATTTTCCAAAAGGAAGTCGCCATCCCTCGGGACGATTGGGAACACGCCAACAGAATTCCCAAAGATCTTGTATGGCTTTTTTATAAGCGCAAACTCCTTATCTAAGCGTTCGCGCACAAAATAACCGATATCATCCGGTATGCCGGGCTCATCCACAACTGTGCAAACAAAAATACTCATGGGAAGCATATTCTCTGGGTATCTTTTTTTGAACTCGGCGTATTTTTTCATATAGCTGCTGATTTCGTTTTTTGTTAGCGGGACTCGTGCCACCTGCCACTCTGGTATGAAAGAAAATGGTAGATTTATGTCCATAATATCATAAATTTGAAGTTGCTCCTGCAGATCATTAGATGACGCAACAAAGTTGGAATAGCAGAAATCAGAGACGAAGTTGCCCCAGGCTGTGTCTATGTCGCCCTTCTCTTCGCTGTTTTTGCACTTAAATTTAAAGTGGAATGCGGGGACATCTGCCGCGATGCCGAAAATTTGAATGCCCTTAATCGTTTTTGGGAACTGCGAATACTTCGATTTTATAAGCTGGTAAATATCAGCGGCTGTTGATTGCTCGTGAACGTCAATCAATCTGGAATTGAAGTGTGCAGAATAATCCTTTATTGCTGCCAGATCCGCCGCTGTAACCTGCTCGGAATTATATAAGACCAACAACAGATTCCTTTGTAAGGCAAACCAAGCGCTGCAAGCAAATAAGAGGATACCTATTGTTAAAAGAATATATTTATTAACTCTTAATCTTTTGTTCTTCATTTTTTGCACACCTCTTGAAGTGTTTGGTAGCAAGTTGCTGGCCTTGCGCCAGCGGGCAGGTCTGTAGACAAAAATTAGCAAGTGGTTGTTATGCTCGCTCGCCAGGTTTGGTGAATCGCCAACGCTGTTTGGTCGCCGCGTAGGGCGATTGCTTCCCCCAGATTATCCTAGCGCAGAATATTTTCCTTTTTACCAAAAGAGCTACTGCTCGGTGTTGTGGAACGCCGCCGTGGGTGATAGAGAAGCCACAATTGCTACAACAACAAAGCCTTACCAATCACTGCGTGGATGCGGATGCCACTTCCCGAAGCGCTAATGTTGCCGGTGTGGCGAGGAACCACACCGGCGTGATTTAAGAAGTCTGTTAGTGATCTTGAGGCGCTTTGTGCCCGTCACAGACAACAACTTCTAACAGCTCTTTTTGCTCTAGCCCTGATTTTATCAAGGTGATGTGGTGCCAAAAAAGTCAGCGGGTTTGCTGTTTTGGGGCTGCTTGGAAACGACTATGGCGAGGCATCTCTTAAGCAGCGATGTGGGGCTAAGTTGCTCCTACATCGCTGGCACCCGTACGTTCCAGTCGCTCAAGCGAAGAAGAGTTCATAATTATACGCCAGTCCAAGTCGCCGCGTTCCAAGCCAAGAATAATGGTTTCTGCTGTTGCTATGTTTGTGGCAAATGGCACAGAATGCACATCGCACATCCTCAGCACCTCAGAGCCGCACATTTCTTCTGTGTCTGTTGTTGTTAGCGGATCTCGGAAGAAGATAAACAGATCAACCTCATTGCAGATCACCCGTGACGCAATTTGCTGGTAACCTCCACGTTGCTTTGTAAGAAACGCATCAACATTGCATTCCATCGCTTCGCCGATTGCCCTTGCCAATTCTTCAGTTGTAAATAATGAATGTTTTTGTAGTATCACACGATATGCATCGCAAAACCTAATTAGCAAATCCCTTTTGCGCTCTTGCGCAATAAGAACAATATTCATATTTCATGCCCCCTTTGCAATTCAAATACCGATCACGCATTGCTTACACAGCATAAAATCAGTTGCATGGTACAACAAAAAAAATGTTAACAACCTCTGTTTTTCATTTTACCATGGAGTTCTTAAAAAATCCATCCCGTTGCTGCCTGCTTCCTCTCGCAAAACCAAGAAGAATCTTCAAGAAAAGTAGGCTCAATGACCTTGAATCCCGCGTAAACATCTGCCAAATAAAATTAACAACTTCACAAATATTTGCAAAGTTGCGATGTTTGGTGTTTTGTGTTATTATTTTTGGTAAGTGGCCAAATAAAACATATGATTAGAAACAAACAAAGGCTAGGCGGTTATAAAAGCCATTACGCTATAAAATCTATAGTGATTTCAAGATGGTTAAAAGTTCAAAATGAAGAGAGGAAAAGATCATGAAAAAAGGGATACATCCTGAATTTAAAGAAGCTGTTGTGAAATGCGCTTGCGGAGCGGAATTCATCACAAAATCCACAGTTTGCAACATATCAATTGAAATCTGCTCGCAATGCCACCCACTCTTCACCGGCAAGCAGAAGCTTGTGGATACCGGTGGCCGTGTTGGCCGCTTTCAGCGGCGTTATGGCAAGAGCTAACCTGCCGTTGGTTGCATGCTAGATGCTAGTTGCATGTATATATATTTAATGCCCAGGCTTGAACTTGCAAGCGCCAAGTTACAGTAGAAAGGTTTGTTCTGTGTTAACCATAGAAGGAGCTTTTACAGCGGAACATGAAGTGAAGCACTCACGGTTTATCGGCAATATCTGCGGGGCAAAGAATAAGCAAGAGGCCATGAAATTTGTAAAGGCAACAAAAAGTAGGTTTGCTGATGCCACCCATAATGTCTTTGCATTCATAATACAAGAATGCAACTGTCGATTGCAAAAGAGCAACGACGATAAAGAGCCAAAAGGAACGGCAGGTTTGCCGGTGTTAGGGGTTCTGCAAAACCACAATTTGGTGAACGTGGTTATTGTGGTAACGCGGTATTTTGGCGGGACTTTGTTAGGCGCGGGAGGTCTTGTTCGCGCCTATTCTGCAGTGGCGCAGAAAGCGGTGGAGTGCGCCAATTTAGTTACGGTAAAGAACTATATAAAAATTGAAATAACTATCGATTACGGGTTATATAATTCCGTGATTGGATTGATCGATAAATTTGATGTTGTTGTTGAAGAAACCATATTTCTTGAAAAAGTTCACCTCCGGATTGGCGTGTGCGATTGCATTTTTTCAACCTTCAAGGAGTCTGTTTTTGGCGCATGTGCAGGCAAGGTAATCTGGGGTTTGGAGTAAGATCATTATGGCGGATTCGCTTTCTGATGCTTTCTTAGAACAATTGCGTGATGCTTGCCCAATCGAAGAGATTGTGGGCCAGTATGTAAACATGAAACCGCTTGGCAGCAGCAGGGCGGTTGGGCTTTGCCCGTTCCATATAGAAAAATCCCCATCCTTTGTGGTTTATTCCCACACGCAATCGTTTTATTGCTTTGGGTGCCAAATTGGCGGAGATGTGGTTTCTTTTGTTAAAAGGATTGAAAATCTTGATTATATTGGTACTCTAAAATTCCTGGCCGAAAAAGCTGGAATCCCATTCCCCAGCCATCAAAAAACGGATTTTCCAAACACCAATGCCAAGCTCATTCAGATCAACCGCGAAGCTGCCAAGTTCTTTTATAAATCGCTAAAAGAATCAGCGGAAGCAATCGCCTACCTGCGAGAAAAGCGGCATCTTCACCCAAGCACAATTGTGAAATTCGGGATCGGATTTGCACCAAACAATTGGCATTCATTAGAGCAACACCTTCATAATGGATTGGGTTTTGAAACGAAACAGCTACTGGAAGCTAGGCTATTGGCGGTTGGGAAAAGCAATTCCACATATGATGTTTTTCGTAACCGTATTATCTTTCCCATAAGAAACACAAAATCGGAGATCGTGGGCTTTGGTGGGCGTGTTTTAGATGAGAGCCAACCCAAATATCTTAATTCTCAAGATTCAACGGTGTTCAAAAAAAGAGACAATTTATTCAACATCAATCTAGCAAAGAACAGTAAAAAAATCATTCTGGTGGAGGGTTACCTAGATGCGATCTCTATTGTTCAGGCGGGCTTCGAGAATGTGGTGGCAACTCTTGGCACCGCGATTACAACAAACCAAGCGAAATTGCTCTCTTTTTATGCAAACGAGGTGGTTTTGGCATATGACTCAGACACAGCGGGGAAGCTGGCAACAGCAAAAGCCATAAACATTCTAAACGAGGCCGGGATTGCCACAAAAGTGCTGGATTTGTTGGAATTTAAAGATCCAGATGAATATATTAAGAAACGTGGCACAGTTCGGTTTGGGAATGCGGTTTCTGCCTCTGTTGATGCTCTTGACTTTAAACTGAATAGCCTAAAGGCAAGGTTTGATCTTGCTGAATCCGCGGGTAAGGCGGCTTTCTTAAAGGCGGCCGCGGAATTGTTTGCACAGATAAACAATGGGATAGTCCGCGAGGTTTACTTAAGCAAAACGTCTGCGGAGTTAGGCGTGGATAAGCAGGTAATTGCCGCATACACAGAAAAATTGCGTAAAATAAATCGCAAAAAAGATGATACACGAAAGCAACGAGATACTCAGAAGAATCTCACAGTCGGCGTTCGCACACTAAAACAGATCCCCGTTGGGTGTATAAAATCGGAGGAGCTGATAATATGTTCGCTTTACAATGATCCCCAGCTTTTAGAGTTGTTGAGATCTCGTTGCCCAGCAGAAATCTTTCCAAGCCCCAACAAAGACATATACAAGTTACTGCTGATACACCTGGAGAATGAGCGGCCAGTAAATATCTCGACAATTACGCAACAGAACGAATCTGCGTTGCAGCAATTAAGCGGGATTTTAGCCAGGAATTGCGATTGTCTCTTGGATAAACGCGGTGTTTTAGAATGTGTTGACACCTTGCGCCGGTTTTACACACAAGAGCAGGTTGCAAACATTTCAGACATGAGCGCAGAGGAATTAAAGCAGCACTTTGAAAATATTTCAAACTGTAAAAAAAGCTAGGAGCGTGAGGTAAGGATATGTCTGCAGGGAAAATCTCGAATTTAATTGAAAACGCAAAGAAAACAGGCAAAATAACCACAAGCGAGATCGATACCATCCTGGAGGACGTAAACTTTGACCCAGACCAGATAGATAATCTATATGCTACTTTTGAGAGCTTAAGCATTGAGGTGGTTTACGAGCCAGAAGAAGAAAGCGATGCGTTATTTGATATCGACCCAGCTCTTCCCGCTAACAACATAAATCCATACGAGACCAAATCCGTGCTGGCTGATATTGGGTCCGATGTTAGAACTGTGCCAGAAGTGGGCGAACAAGACCTCGCGCTCTGGGTCTCTAGTGGTTTTATCTCAGACGATCCTGTGAGGACCTACCTTAAAGAGATAGGCAAGATTCCGTTGCTGTGCGGTGACGAAGAGGTCACGCTTGCTGAACAGATGGCAAATGGTGATGTTACTGCGCGGGAACGGATTTCGAAGGCGAATTTGCGGTTGGTGGTTAGTATCGCAAAGAAATATGTTGGCCGCGGCATGCAACTGCTGGATCTCATTCAGGAAGGTAACCTGGGATTAATAAAAGCTGTTGAGAAGTTTGATTATACAAAAGGCTTCAAATTTTCAACCTATGCCACATGGTGGATCCGGCAGGCCATAACCCGTGCCATTGCCGATCAAGCACGAACAATTCGTATTCCGGTTCACATGGTAGAAACTATAAATCGCGTAAAAAAAACCAGGAACACACTGCTACACAGCAATGGTGCTAACCCTATTCACGAACAAATAGCCTCACAGCTGAATATGCAACCAAGCAAGGTGGAAAACGTGCTTCGGATTAGCCAAGACCCAATATCGCTTGAAACTCCCATAGGAGAGGAGGCAGACAGTCACCTTGGAGATTTTATCCCAGACAACGATGTGATTTCTCCTTCCGACGCTGCATCTCAGGTAATGTTGGGTGAGCAGATTCGCAATGTTCTTGACACACTTTCGCCTAGGGAAAACAAGGTTTTAAGATTGCGTTTTGGGATCGACGATGGCCACCCAAGAACTTTGGAAGAGGTTGGGCGGGCGTTTAGTGTAACGCGTGAACGGATCCGGCAGATTGAAGTGAAGGCCTTGCGGAAGTTGCGGCACCCGAGCCGCAGCAAAAAACTACGCGATTACCTTGATTAAAAAATGGGAACATCGGAGCAAGAATATGGAGGTATATAAACTACATGAAGGATGACTCCAACGGAGAAAAAGCTACCGAAAAAAAATCCACAACAAGAACAAGAAAAGCAACCAAGATAACACCAAAGAACAAAGCATTAACATATAAAGGGTTGCCGCTCGCCAGATTGGGCAACACAACATATTACGGTGACCCAGCCGAGAAATATATTATCAAATTAGTTTCCCTTGAAAGTGAACCTAAAGAAGATCTTGAATTGGCAACCAAAGTTTCGGTGGAGCTACTGAGTTCATCGAACCACAATGTTTGCAAAAAGATATCTGAAAAAAACAGCTTTTACCATGCCTTAGATTTGGGTCAGATTTGGCTCAAAAGGATTCTTAACGAATAAGTTTCTCAGTGGAGGTAAAAACCAAATGGAACCGTTTCCAAACCAAACCGCCAACTCATATCCCGGGCATTTTTATATAACAACGCCTATATACTATCCATCAGATAACCTGCATCTTGGGCACTGCTACACAACCGTGCTGGCTGATGCCATTGCAAGATACAAAAGGCTTCGCGGCTTTGATGTGTTGTTTTTGACAGGGACAGATGAGCATGGGCAGAAAATAGAAACAAAAGCAACTGCAGCCGGTTGCGCACCTAAAGAATATGTGGATGGGATTGTTGCAAACATAAAGGTGCTTTGGAGCAAACTTAACATCTCGTATAACAGATTCATTAGAACAACCGACGATTATCACAAACAAACAGTGCAATTCATCTTCAAAAAACTATATGACCAAGGCGATATTTATAAGGGCCAATATGCCGGTAAATATTGCCAGCCCTGCGAGTCTTTTTTTTCTGAGCATCAATTGCACAACGGAAAGTGCCCCGACTGCGGGCGTGATACCGTAGATTTCAGCGAAGAAGCCTATTTTTTTCGGCTAAGCCACTATCAAGAGCCTCTAAAAGCCTTCTTTGCTCGGGAAACAAGCTTTATGTCGCCACCAGCAAGAGCAAAGGAGATGTTTAAAAATTTTCTTGAGGTCGGCCTCACCGATATCTGTGTTTCGCGCACTTCCATAAGTTGGGGGATTCCGGTTGAATTTGACCCAGATCATGTTGTTTACGTTTGGATAGATGCCCTTGCAAACTATATTAGTGCCTTGGGTTTTGCCAATGATCAGTATGAAGACTTCGGGTTCTGGCCGTGCGATCTTCACCTTGTGGGAAAAGAAATAATGCGATTCCACACAATCATATGGCCGGCAATGCTTATGGCTCTTAACCTTCCGTTGCCCAAAAGGGTGCTTGGCCACGGGTGGTTGCTTTTTGATGGTGATAAAATGTCTAAATCAAAAGGTAATATTGTTGAACCGCATCAGTTGTGCCAACTTTATGGTGTTGATGCAATAAGATATTTTTTGTTGCGAGAGATCCCTCCAGGAGAAGATGGTTTATTCTCGGAACAGCTTATAATAACTCGAATCAATATAGATCTGGCTAATGATCTTGGCAATCTTGTCTCGCGAACAATTGCAATGGTATTGAAATATTTTGCCGGCAGCTTGCCCCAAACCGAAGACCAACACACGCCGAATCCGCTCTGTGATGCTTGCATGAACGCTCTGGTAGCCGTGCAAAAGTTC
>JAIRZL010000052.1 GCA_031267245.1 Oscillospiraceae bacterium | reverse complement strand
TGTAAGAAAGAAGCTTAGAAGAGGCCGGAAAAATTGTTTAAATGATATAGCCATTGCTGGATTTGCAGATCAAAGAATATCAGACAATAGCGAATTTGAGACGACTTTTCAATATGGGGAATTTTTAATGAGAAGGCATGTACATAAGAATATTGCTCCAAAAAAAGGACTCTTCTCCAACAATACACACGCGAATGTAACAAGCACACAAACAAACAGCCCTATCACCAATATCTTCCCTAGCCGAATCAACACCCACGGACGAAAAATAGCCGCATACCAATTGTCGTAAAAATGCCACTTTAACGCCCGCTCCGATTTGAAATCCTTATATATATCAACCGCAGAATTATATGAATTGTTCTTATATTTTTTAAGAAACAAGTTTACAGGCTCCGAAGCTTTATAGTATTTATCCTCCTGCAAATCAAATTCAAGAATGATATTGTTTACAATGTCTAAGCACGCCCCAAAGCAATCCTGCTCACTAGTCTCCAAATCTAGCTGCTCAAAATCCAACAAAGATCCAAAGCATATCTTCCCATCTGCACTCAAATTGATGTTATCCTTCGCCAACAGTAACCGCTTTATTGGTGGTGCAACCTTCAAAGAAAGATAATTAAAAACAAAGCTCCTTATTACCGATATTGTGTAAGCCACAGACAAAGAATCTGATTTTACATATGAAAACAGTTTACGATCAGGGATATAATTAAAAATCAGCAACATATCACCAAGGTCCACCACACTTCGCACAAACAAGCCATCTGGCAGAGCACTGCGTCCTTTGGCATCATAAAGCATTCCCAAGGCCTGCTTGGTGATTTCTTTATCTTTTAGCCTGACCACAACAAACTTATCGGCACCGTTAACATCCCTGCAAATGGCAACTTCATTAATATCGTTGCAGATAATCGGTCGAATCTCTTCCAACTCTCCACCAAAAAAGTCGATCATGTCAAACATCCTTCTTCACAACAATTATGTAAGCATATGTGTATATGTCTGGCTCATTAACACATGAAATTTTAACCTCATAAACTCCTTCCTTATTGGGCGCGTTATACACCCCATTCACATCAATCACTCCACCATCTTTATCCACAACTTCATATTTGAGTGTTGTTGTTGGCATATTGTTAAACCCAACATCAATACAAACAACCTCGTTAGGAACAACCGTCAAGGTGTTCTTCTTAACAAAAATCGCCCTCTCTTCGTTTCGTTCACTATCCCCTTCCACATTGAAGTTCGGAGTTTTAAATGCAAACCATCTCAGCTTTACTCCAGAGATATTAACCGGGGAACCAAACCGAATTCCAACAACAAAGGTGCCCTTCTCGCAGACAACCTTAACTGCTTTACTCGAATCCACAAAGCCCGGCAGATCTTCTTTAAACACACTCATGTCACCATAAATTATCCTTTTGCTTGCATTGTTGTTCTGCCCCTGCACAATATATTCAACCCCAACGTCAACAAAAACATCCCCCATACCAAGCCCATGCATCACTTCGTCAGAGTAGATTACTTTGCCAGCTTTTATGCTCTGTGTAATGGGGATCTCAACAACCCCAGCAGAGATGACCGAATTAAACACAGAAATCAAAATCGTATTGGTGTTTGATTCCTGGTGTGTATTACTAATTGTCACTTCTGTATCGGCAGCACCACCAGGGTCACGATAAAAATCTAGCATCTCATTAATAGAATACTGCTGCACCGGCACAAAAATCCCACTGTAAACATCCGGGCGAGTTACACTGCTTATGACATAGGTTTTTGCATCCACTTTAACTAACTCAATTACTGCCACACAAATCGGCTTGTCTGCCTCGGCTAGCAGCTGCTCTGCCGAAATGTTAGTTATCTGCTCCCTAACCAAATCTATGGGCATGCTATTCTTTACAACAACCGTCCAAAAAACATTTTCACCAAGCTTTGTCTGGCTTTTACCAGCCGTGAATTTTGTGGAATCTGCTTTGGCAACAAAGGTGGTTTTTTCTGTTGCAGATACCCCTTCAAATCTGATCCCTTTGGTTAATTGCCGCACCCCGCCTCTTGCCATTTTGGTCTTCTCAATGCGAAAGACAAGTTTATTGTCTCCATCGTCATTAACAAACCCAGGAACATTAACAACCCAATCACCAGCAAACTCCAGATCTGCATCAGAAAGCTTCTCTAACTGCGCAACCACATTCATATTGCAATCGCGGCAGGTAAATTTAGGGATCTTTACCTTTAATCTAAAATCAGCATCTTCGTACAGCACCTTAACGTCTATAAACTTATCGGTAAAATTCACAGTCGGTAGGCTGTCTGCACTAATATCCTTAACTGTAAAGTGAACTTCTTCGTTTATGCGGTTATTCTCATATTCTTTGTTCAAATCATTCTTTGCCAGCAAATAAAGGGGGTTAATCTCTTTCTCATAATATTCAACAAACAAACCCAATTTGCTTGTTTTGATATCATTAAATCCCTCAATCGTAGATAGTTTTCCCACAAAAGATTTTTCTAACACCACTTCTCTGCCAGATGAATCCAACGCAACCCCAGATTCAATCATCAATGTTGTATCGTCAACGGCATACACGTTAAAGCCACTAATTACACCGCTCCCAAACAATAATTTGTTCAAAAATCTTCTCTTGTTGTTGAAATACTTTTGTTCTTCTATGAAATCACTGGAAGTCAGTAACTTCCCACAGTAAAACCTATTCCGAACAAACGGGAAAAAACTACTACTCAACATATTTCCACTTCACTTCCTTTGAAAACTTTCCAAGGTTAAGATCTTAATTGCGAAAACAACCCAGCCGCTCCAAATCTTCTTTGAACAATCCTTCATTCTCCAAAATCTCAAAACTGCCAACGGCAATCTCAAAAAAACGCCCAGCCAACAAAACCAAATCAGCAGAAAGCGCAGACAAAACAAAAGAGACCAGGCTCCTCACAAACGCTTCACCAAGATCCGGATTAACCACAGCATCGTAACTCAAATGGATTCTAACATTACATTCACCCCTCACAACCCAGAGCGCCCCCAACAACAGATACGGTGCTATTAAAGAAACATATTCGCACAACCGCAAGAAATGCTCGGTTACAGCTGGTCCGTCAACTTCCACATCGAATCTAAAAATCTCCAGATGCTCGTCTCCACCCACATGGCAAACCGAATAAACAACATCCGCATAACGTAAATTTGTTCCCAGATTAGATGTGGCAATTAACACCCGGTTGCATCGCCGCTCCTCTAGCTCAATTTGCTTCTTAAAGACATTTTTAAATCCATTGTTTCTAAAAACCCCTTCAGCACAATCCAAAACCTCTTCCAATGTCATAAATTCACCCACAGATATTAATTTCAAGAAACAACAGCTAGCGCCATCTGTGAAATGCTTCTTAAATACGACCGGACATTACCTTTATTGTCTGGCGAACTCCCCAAATCTGCCACTCTACTCTCTCTGCCCATGTCCTCTGTTGCCAGCCGCCTCAAAATACCCATGTAATACCACACCTGAGGTTCAATAATCCCATAAACACAGCCAGCAAACAACATTCTGTCATTCATTCCGCCATATTCATCGGCTTCAAAACTTCTTCCCTGCTTTTCCACAAGATCGTCAAACTTCTGCTTAAGTCGACCAAGCCTCTCATCATAAAACGCCCATATTTCGCCCTGCTGGATCTGCGCACTTGTTTTTCTATAATCGCTCAACAATTGCATTTGAGGCTGCTCTTTCCTTTTAAAGGTCGAAAGGCATGAAGCCAAACCACCTGCTCGCGTACTGCTTTTCATTTGAGACAACTCATATTGCTGTGTCTCTGTTTCATGGCGTTGTTGCTTAGATGCCCCATGTTTACGGTCCAACAGCATAAGCTCCCATGTCCTGCTCTGCTCTAATCTCCTGTATTCAGCAAACACATCTTGGAATGCAGATGCACCCACTGTAACATTTTCGTTTACATCAATTGGTTCGTGCATTTGCACCTTTCTCTTCGCTTCCTCCACACCCCATCTTGTAATCCACCAAAGCATTCGCCTAATTCCAGCAGGCAAGCTATGCTTGTCTTCCATAAGCGCAAGTCTGCAGATCTCTGAAGAGATATTGCTAACTCCTTTAAAACCACTCTCCCAATCACCATACAAGTGAGCAAACTGTAATTGCTCCCGATCTTTAGTGGTTAAATTACAGTGCGCTCCACTTAGCGAATGAACGAACTGAAGCCGCTCCTGATCTTCAGACGCCAATTTAAGATTCGTTCTGTTTAACTGGAAATATGCCGTTGTAATCAATTCAGTTATCTTCTGATCCGTTCTTATTTCCAAAAAAGGAACCAGCCATCTAAGCGCTGAATCTAGTTGCATAACGGCGTTTTGGTGCGCGACCCCAGCCCGCGACCAAAGCTCATCGGACTCGCGAATCTTAGAGACCTTTTGGAAAAGCTGACAAAGCCATTTTATTTGATCACTTTTCGTTAAATGTTTACCCTGCCCTTGATCCCAATCGCACTCAAAATCTGCGCTTCCTTTCTCATTTATTTTGGTGTTTTCATACCTTGTGTCTCCACTCCTTACCCTGGAGCTGGAATAAATTGAAAGCTTAACAGTTTCCGGCTGGCTCTTTTGCGTATGTGCACCTTTATTTTTATCCTCCTGTTTAAATTCATCCAAAAAAGCACTCCCCCTTAAGGCAACTAAAGGCCAAAATCTGTATCCAGCACCAATTGTCCGCTTTTGCTCATCTCGTTTTTTAATGCGTTTAACACATGATCCATTGTTAACGGACTCTTTTCGCGGGTAGCAAAGAAAGTTGCCAACAAAGCCGCCGACTTAATCATGCTCCCAGAGACTTCGAACTTTTCTGCCAAATACTGCATGTCTAACTGAGCTGTATCAACCTGCTCTGGGAACACACGTACCCACAACCGCAATCTCATTTCTTCGTCTGGCAAGGCAAACTGAACCATTACCTTTATGCGTCGTTTGAAAGCTTCGTCGAAGTTCACAAGCAGATTGCTGGCAAGAATTACCACTCCAGAATAATCTTCAACCTTCTGCAGCAAAAACGATGTTTCAACATTGGCGAACCTGTCGTTTGAATTTGCAACCTGTGTCCGTTTCGCAAACAAAGCATCCGCTTCATCAAAAAACAACACCACATTGGATTTTTTCGCAATATCAAAAATATCGTTTAAACTTTTTTCAGTTTCGCCAACATATTTACTGATTACCTGAGAAAGATCAACTCGATAAAGAGGCAATCCAATTTCGTTGGCAACCACCTGCGCAGCCATGGTTTTGCCAGTTCCAGAAACCCCAAAGAACAGAGCCGAAACCGAACGCCCATAAGCCATGCGCCTCTCGAAACCCAAGTCTTCATAAACAATATTTTCAAACTTAACAAGATCACAAATTGTGCGCAACGCCTCTTCGCAATCTTCGGTAACAACCAGGTCGTCCCAGGTGAACAAGCCTTCTAATCTTTTAGCCTTATCTTTAAAATTTTCGCCCGAAACCTCATGGCAAATCTTCAATATTTGAGATGTTTCTGGGTTATCTAACAACTTAATCCTCTTCACAACCTGCTCAATCTGCCCAACAACAAATCGAAACCTTCTGGCAACAAGGTCACTTCCCTTAAAACGAACATCATATTTATCTAAAAAATATCGCCAACAAAGAATATTTTCTTTGCCCTGCAAGCAACCCCAGCTGAGCTCAAACAGAGTATAGCTACCAATAAACTCACTGGCATCAAGTCTTTCTGAAGTCAACAAGCAGAAGAAACTCACATAACGCTTCACCGCATTAACAAAAAAACCAAAAACCTTCTTGGCTTCTGAATCCGCCCCCAAGTTCTCAAAACATAACCAGGCATCATTCAAAACAACCAGCAAACAAACATCACATGCAAGCCTCTTTATCTGTTCAGCATCAACTCCCTCAAAGATCGAAAGATCAACCAGCAGCACAGCAACCCCATTCTCTTTTGCCGCTAACGCAATTGTTGTTCTTTTGCCCACAAGCTTGCCACCCCGCAAAACCAACAAATGTTTTCCAGTTTTAAGCCCTTGTATCTTTGTTAAATAATCTTTGAGCTTGCCCTGCGCCGAAGACGCAAACCAATGCTGTTTCGTTGATCGCAGATCCAGCAACAACAATCCGGGAACCGAAGCCTCCAAGCAGTTAACCCCTTTTATGAAGTTGCGAACCAAAACATTTGGGAAAAAAACCTCGACTCCACTTCGCCACTCCAACCCCAAAAGCCTCATTCTCAACGGTTCCACTTGAATGTTACCGGTCACAGAAAATCCAACACAAAAGATTGTTTGACAAAAACTCAAAAGCAAACCATTCTCAAAATCACCATGCAATTGCAGAATCAATTCTCTTGCAAAAAAATCTTCGCAAAACAAACAACCCAAAACCAAACAAAATCTCTCAAAATCATTAAGGTGAAACAACTCAAAAATCGATTTCAAGCCATCGTCCAGGCACAGCATCAAATTGCTTAACTCTTCAAATCTTTTCAAATTCTCACTAGTCTTATATTCACTAATTTGCCATTCCCCGCCACTATTGTTCGCGGTCTCCAACAGATCTCGCAACAAATATCTTATAAAATCTGCCCACTTACCAAAAAGAATATTACCGCTCCCCATATCTCTTTCTGCCGATCTCAATCACATCCCATCCTTGCCCCACCTGAGAGCAATGCGGCTAAAACAACAGATTCATCGATATATTATTATAAATTTATGTGCACAATATCTATTAGTGGCATTGTAACACAGGTCAGCGCCTACAGTTGTTAACTTTTTGTTAACTCTTTGCAGTTTACAGAATTGCGCCTAGGAATCCAGGCAAAATGCCGCACGGTCACAAAAAACAAATTTCAAACCGCCAACCAGGGGGACCTAAAGCCAAGTTCCAAAAGCCTCCCTCGTTGCAAAATCTTGACAAACAGCAAACATCCGGCACGCTGGAACCCTAAAGTTTACAAACAGAAACGCAAGCACGCACCCATCAACGATGCGAGCGCCAGAACGGCGCCTGCCTAGCACCCCCACCAATTCACACGAAGCACCCCCGAATAGCCTTGTTGCGGCGAGCAAAATTCGCCACAAATCCAGCGTATCAACAAACTTGGAAGATCCTCTATGCAATGTCAACCCACAAAATCAGATCCTAATCCTTGGAATTGTGTTACCCCGCACACGGCAACCCGCTCCCCATAAATGGACGCCACTGAGAGCACCCAGCCATCCTGATTGATGAATCGGCAAAGTTTTCTCATTGGAGAATTGTGGCGCAAACTTGCCATTCGAAACACAAACATTGATGCTCCAAGCGAACTTTGCGCAGGCAGAAAGAGGAGAAAGTAACTTGCTGCCTGCTCGATCTTGAAAAAGTCGCACCTTATGTGGTAAAATAGATGCAGTCGCAAAAGATAAAGGTCAAATAAAATCACTGCAAGGTAAATTTGGAGGTTTGTAAATGGAATGGGCAGGGCTTAATGAGCTTCGAGAAAGATTCTTGAGTTTTTTTGAGGCAAAGAATCACGTTAGAATGAGCAGCTTCTCCCTTGTACCAGAAAACGATAACAGCCTCCTTTTGATCAATTCCGGCATGGCGCCTTTAAAAGGATATTTTTTGGGACAACAAAAATGCGCAACAAACCGTATGACAGACTGCCAAAAATGCATTAGAACACCCGATATCGACAGAGTTGGGCAAACCAGCCGTCATGGAACCTTCTTTGAGATGCTAGGCAACTTTTCATTCGGTGATTATTCAAAAAGAGAAGCGATATTATGGGCATTTGAGTTTGTTACACAAGAACTAAAAATGCCTATTAAGCAGCTTTATATCTCTGTCTATGAGCATGATGACGAAGCAAAAGAAATCTGGATCAACGAAGTCGGCATTCCGGCTGACCACATTATAAAACTTGGCAAAGATGACAACTTTTGGGAAATCGGAACCGGGCCTTGCGGACCTTGCACAGAGCTCTATTTCGACCGTGGAGAACAGTTTGGTTGTGGCAACAAACATTGTCAACCAGGCTGCGATTGTGACCGATTTGTGGAGTTCTGGAACATCGTTTTTTCTGAATTAAATTCAGACGGCAAGGGTAATTATACAGAGCTAGAACAAAAGAATATAGACACCGGCATGGGGCTGGAGCGGATCGCGTGCATTGCGCAAAAGGTCGACAATCTTTTTGAGGTGGACAGCATAAAAAATATTGTTGATGCTGTGTGCGTTTTAACAAAAAAAACCTATAAAGCAGCCGCACAAGACGACGTCTCGATCCGTGTGATAACCGATCACATAAGGAGTAGCGTGTTTTTGATTTCCGACCAAGTTATGCCATCTAATGAAGGCCGTGGCTATGTTTTGCGCCGACTGCTAAGAAGAGCAATGCGACACGGCAGGAAACTTGGGCTCGTGGAGCCTTTTCTGTTCCAGTTGTGCAATGAAGTTATTACCCACGGCAAGGGAGCGTACCCAGAGCTCGTAGAAAATCAGCAACATATAAAGAATGTGATCAAAAACGAAGAATTAAAATTTATGGAAACCATAGACCAAGGGTTATCTCTTTTGGCAGAGTTTGTGGTAACCCTGCGCAAAAACAATGAAAAAGTATTCCCTGGCGATCTGGCATTCAAGCTGTATGACACTTTCGGGTTCCCGCTGGAAATGGTTGAAGAAATAACCGCAGAATCCGGCATGATATTAGATCATGAGGGATTTAACAGTTTAATGGCGGCGCAGAAAAGCACAGCCCGAGATGCGCGGAAGAAAGAAAGTTCCGTTGGGTGGTCAGAAAGCACCAACAACCCGTTCAACAATATCCCAACCACCGAGTTCGTGGGCTATTCAATGCTGCGCGTGAAAACAAAGATCCTGGCATTGGCAAAAGACGATCGTTCGATTGATTCGGTTTCTGCCGGAGAAACTTGCAGGTTGGTGGTTGAAAAAACTCCATTTTATTCCACAAGTGGTGGCCAGGTTGGCGATATTGGCCAGATTGTTGGCGAAACCGGACGCCTTTTGATTACTAACAGCTGCAAAGAGAACGGTCAGCATGTTCTCACGGCATCTGTGCTGGAGGGCGGTGTCTCGGTGGGCAACGAGGTGGAATGTTGTGTTGACGAAAAGCGGCGAGAATCAATCTGCAAGAATCATTCCGCCTGCCATATCCTGCAAAAGGCACTTCAAGAAGTGCTGGGCAAGCACGTTGCTCAGGCAGGGTCTCTTGTGGATGATAAGCGCTTACGGTTTGATTTTGCACATTTTGAAGCCATGAGCAAAGAACAGCTCGCGTTGGTGCAGAAAAAAGTTAACGACATAATCTTTGCCTGCCAAGAAGTTCAAATCAGAGAAATGCCGCTGGAAGAAGCCGTGAAAACTGGCGCGATGGCATTGTTCGGCGAGAAATATGCAGATATGGTGCGTGTTTGTTCCATTGGCAATTACTCAAAAGAACTTTGCGGCGGTACCCATGTTTCAAACTCTGCACAAATCGGCATTTTCAAAATCATTTCAGAGACATCGGTTGCCGCAGGGGTGCGACGAATAGAAGCAATCACCGGGGAAAATGTTTTGGATGAGTTAGACAAAACGGATGAAAGGTTGCTATCAATCGCCAACACATTAAAAATTAACGGGGTTAAAGAGATCGAAAATCGCCTGACCATGATAATTGCGGAACTGAAAGAGGCCAAAGGTAAAGTTAACGAACTACAAGCCCAGCAACTCGCGATGGTTGCCACAGAGCAGGCTGCGCAAGCAAAAAAACTGAACAGCATCAATATCATCATCCAAGTTTTTTCAGATCTAAAACTGGAGGCAGTGCGAACTTTATATGATATATTAAGAAACAAGCTACCGGATTGTATTTTTATTCTTGTTGCGGGCGGGGAAAAAAATTCCATTCTAGTGGGAGTGTCTGGGAAAGCCATGGAAAAATGCCGCGCAGATGAGCTCATAAAGCGATTGTGCACAACTTTGGGCGGCAGCGGCGGAGGCAAAAAAGAATTGGCTCAAGGTCGGATTGTAAACATCGCCAATCTGGAGCAGGAGGCAATGCTTATATTGCAATCTTTTAATCTTTAAAATAAAGGGGGCACTCCTGTGGAAATAGCGGGGATAGCCCCGAATTCGACTGTGGATTACCCTGGAGTTCTGTGCGCAGTTCTATTCACAAGCGGTTGCAATATGAATTGTTTTTTTTGCCATAACAGGGCACTTATTGGGCGTGATTCTGCATTAACATCAATTGATTGGCTGTGGGATTTTTTAAAAAAACGTAGGAAGTCTTTAGACGGCGTGGTTATTTCTGGCGGCGAACCCACCATGCAAAAAGATTTGGTGGCGTTCATTAAAGATACAAAAAGTTTGGGATATAAAGTCAAGCTAGACACAAACGGCAGCAACCCGCATGTTTTAGAAACTCTGCTCCACATGAATTTGTTGGATTACGTGGCAATAGACTACAAAGCGCCCTGGAAGCAGTATCCTGCGGTGTGCCGCTACCTGGATGTGGGCGCACTACTAGCAACCTTTGAAATATTGAAAAGCGCCAAAATCAGCTGGGAGGCAAGAACAACAATGCTTCCGCATCTCACAAAAGAAGAGTATCTGGAAATGGCGGAATCCGTCTTCATATTGCCTCGTTACGTGCTTAATCAATACCGAATTCCCGTCGATTTTGCAGAGAGCGACCGCTTTAAAATCCAACTTAAACCCTTCACAAAAGAAAAATTGGCAACGCTTAAAGACGCAATAAAAGCTGTGCAACCAAACACAACCTTGGCCTAAATACGTTGCTAGCAAACATCACTGGTGGGCGTTAAGCGCGGCCACAGAATTGAAGTCGTGAGCTGTTGGCGAAAGAAAAAGTGTGCCTCTACCGCTCTTAATCTGGGTGGAACGGCTTGCGGCGCTGAGGATAAAGGGCATGGACAAACGCGCAATGACCTCACCGAGCTAGTTTTTAGAAAACCGCAGCAACGGGAGAAACCAAACGTTTCTACCAGCGCAACAAGGCTCCCCAATCTTGCGGCGGGCCAACAGGCACAAACAAATACATCAGGGCTGATGAATTGATGAAGTGACTTGCCCACAACTAGCGGGCACCACGCGCGACCCAAGAACGCACTTGTAGCCGGTGCACTTAACACCTGGCAACTTGACGCCCAATCTTACTGTTCGTGGCAAGCAAATGCTTTTTTAGGCAAATTAAAAATAAAGCAAGGAAGGTTGTTTCTTTTGAATGGATGTATTTTTTGTGACATTGTAGAGGGGAAATCAAAGGCAAATATTCTTTGTGAAGGGAAGCAGGTTTTGGCTTTTTATGACGTCAATCCGGTAGCCCCTTTGCATTTTTTGGTGATTCCCAAGATACACATCAATTCTGTTATGGAGTTAAATAAAGAAAACAGCGGCATTATCTCCGAAGTGTTTGAAGTTATTGCTGCTCTTGCAAAAGAACTAGAACTGGAAAACGGATTCCGCGTGATAACAAACCATGGCAACTTAGCTGGACAAACCGTTGATCACATACATTTCCATGTGCTTGGCCAGCGCGCAATGGCTTGGCCACCTGGTTAGTTTTTAAAAAACCGCAGCAACAGGAAAAACCAAACGTTTTTACCATCGCAACAAGGCTCCCAAACCTTGCGGCGGGCCAACAGGCACAAAAAACACCATCGGTGCTGCTGAATTGTGGATGCGTGAAACTTGCCCACAACTACAGCACTACAGTACGAACCCCGCGCGACCCAAGAACGCACTTGTAGCCGGCACACTTAACACCTGGGTGACCATTGGATGGCGAGCTTTTTTGTCAAGGTTTAATTCTGTTGGCAGAAAACTTTAACCGAATCCAAACACCCATTAATTGGCAAGAACTATGGCTACCTGCAAAAGAGAGAAGGGAGATGAAGAGGATGATACCAGAAATAAATGGAAAACTTAGGTGCCATATGGTTCGCGTTCCAGATGAGTTGTGGCAGGCGAGCGGCATTAAAATTTTTGGCACATTGATTAAAGCCGTTGTGTTTTCCACAGATATAGCAATAATAAGAAATAGTAACGCCGACGCCGTGATTGCAGTTTACCCTTTTACCGCGCAATCCAAAATCAGTGAAGCGATCATAGCAGCCGCTGAGGTTCCGGTTTTTGTTGGTGTTGGCGGAGGGATAACAACGGGACAACGCGCAGTTAACATGGCCTTCCAAGCAGAAAACCAAGGAGCTCGGGCAGTGGTTTTAAACGCGCCGACAAAGAACAGCGTAATAAAGGCAATCTACGAAATTATTGATATCCCCATCATTGTAACTGTGTTAACATCCAACACAAAAACAATCCAGGAGCGGCTGGAGGCCGGCGCGACAATCCTTAACGTTTCAGCAGCAGAAAAAACCCCACAAGTTGTTAAACAAATCCGCACAGCTTTTCCAGAAGCCACAATTATGGCAACAGGGGGGCCCAGTAGCGAAACCATAAAAAAGACCATTGATGCAGGCGCAAACGCGATAACATGGACCCCTCCCCCCAACTCACAATTAACCAAAGGGGTGATGCGCCACTGCCGCGAAGGAATCGTGGAAACTTAAAGAAAACCAGCGGCGCTTTGAGCCCCATTCCCATTTTGCGGCCTTTGGCCGCGACATCCGCCAGTTTGGCGGTACCCGCGTTAGGGAAAGCAAGACTAACAGTCTTGGTCGCCGGCAGCGGCCTGATAGGCACCTTCCTCCCCTAAGAAGCTCGTCAAGTGTAAAGCATTTGCTGGTTGTTGGTAACCAGAGAGCCGAAATGGCGATGACAAAGCATTCTGCGGCCACCAGGCGACCACCCAGCAGTCTGCGACAGAGCGGGCCAAGGATACGTTGCGTTTTGCGATTCTACGTCGACGAAGCAGCAGACCTGGCAGCGAACGGCATGTGCCACCCTATATCCGCGAAGCACACAACTAACAGGGAAAGAAGGATGGCAACCAGCTTACAAACGGAAGAAGTAACGCATTTGGGAGCTCTTTGCTTGCGCTCTCCCGGCCTCTAGCTCGTGGAAAGCGCAACGGCAAGCCTTTGACTCGTCAGTAGCTGGATGAGCATCATGGTATCAACCTATGCGGCGCTGGGACGAGTGACTTTGCTGTGTGTAGCCGAGCAGCAAACAACTAACAGGGAAAGAAGGGTGGCATTTAGCAGTTGTATCGCGACCTAAAACCGAAATGGTTTTGACCAGCCGTCCGAAGCGCGCAGCATTGCCGGCCTGCTGGTCACTCGCCCACAAAGTTAGCGACTAACAACCTCCGAGAATCCTGTTAACAGTCTACGGAGCGAAACCCTTTCCTCGCGCAAGGCTGCTTTGCGAACAGAAACCTGTTGCCGAAAAACGGGAATGGCTGTGCAAAACCGGGCCGAGGGCGGCATTGCCCGTATGATGGGCAATTTACATCACGTTACAACATTCAAGCGCCGAGAATCCTGGTAGCGGGAAGGGAACGGCAAGCCTTTGGGCCGTCAGTAGCTGCGGGATCAGCGGTGTATCACCTTTCGTGCCGGGCCCAAGATCTAGCAAGTGGCTGCCCGTTGTGTGCCACGATAACAGCGACGACGTTAGCCGCCGGGCCTTCTCCGCGCATCTAGCTAGCGTAAAGGGAACGGCAAACGTTTGAACCGTCTAGTAGCAAGCGAAATCAGCAGGCTATCACGTTCCAAGGCAGGGCAAAGGCTAGCAAGTTTGTGGTTGTTTTGGAAGCCAGCTAGAAGAGCCGCTACGTTAGCCACAACGCCCTCTCCCGGCATCTAGCTAGCGGAAAGCGAACGGCGTGGCTTGAGTCCCTCCTTAGCAATGCGAGCTTCAGGTTATCACGTTCCAGGGCAGGGCAAAGGCTAGCAAGTGGAGTGGTTGTAGTCCGCCGAAAAACTAAATGGCGTTGACAAAAAAAGAAGGATGAAGTTAATGTTGAATCTGATAGCCGCTATAGAAACCAAGCTCCAACAGATTCTTTCAGACAAGATTAAAGGACTGTTTGTTGCACACGGGTTAGATCCACAAAAAATGGAAAGGTTTGCAATCGAATACACGCCCAACAAACCGTTCGGTGACTTTGCATCCAACATTGCCATGGTTAACGCCAAACATCTGCAGCAACCACCACAAAAAATCGCAGAAATGATAGCTTCAGAGATTAACCTGGCAGGCACACAGCTTAAGGAGGCCACCGTGCGGTCAGGGTTCATTAATTTTCGGATGGCGAATGATTTCTACAAGACGGCGCTAGGCAGCATTAATGAGATGCTTGCTGAAAACCCGCAGAAACAAAAAAGAATCATCCTAGAGTATGTTTCTGCCAACCCTACCGGCCCCATGCACCTGGGGAACGCCAGAGGTGGCGCAATCGGTGATTGTTTGGGCAACATAATGGCACGAGCAGGCTATAGTGTAACAAAAGAGTTTTTTGTTAATGATTCAGGGAACCAGGTTGCGCTATTTAAACAGTCTCTGGATGCAAGGCTTTTGCAAGAATTAAAAGGCGAACAGATTGTTGAATTCCCGGAGGACGGTTACCATGGAGCAGACATAAAACAGTTGGCACACGAATACATTGCCCAGCATGGGGATGAGCCCTTGGAAAGCAGCACAACAGTTCGAGAAACCGCGCTGCTAAACTACGCACTAGAACACAATATCGCAAATATGGTAGCAGTTCTTGAAAAGTATCGGGTTAGGTATGATTCCTGGTTCAAAGAGAGCTCTCTGATTGAAAGCGCAGCGGTTAAAGATGTTATTATGCGGTTATCTCAAAAAGGGCTTACATACACAAAAGATGGTGCGCTTTGGTACCGGTTCAGCAAGGCCAACGAAAACACAAAAGACGAAGTACTAGAGCGAGCGAATGGGAAATACACATATTTCGCAACAGACATCGCATATCATGCAAACAAGCTTGAGAAGCGCAAATTTGACAGATGCATAAACATATGGGGCGCAGATCATCATGGGCATGTAGAGCGGCTAAAAAACGCCTTGTTGGATCTTGGAATAGATCCCGCACGGCTAACCGTTCTTCTAATGCAGGTGGTGCGTCTGGTTAAAGACGGCAAGGTAGTGAAAATGAGCAAACGTTCCGGGAACGCAGTAACTCTGGAAGATCTCTTGGATGAGGTGTCGGTTGATGCTGCACGATTCTTTTTTAACTTCCGAGAGATCAATACGCATTTTGATTTTGATATGGACCTGGCGATTGAAGAATCAAACAGGAATCCCGTTTATTACATCCAGTATGCACATGCACGCATCTGCAGCATTATGCGAAAAGCACAAGACATCCCGTGTGTGGCCAGCCAACCAGATATTATCTTCTCAGAACCAGAGCAAGAACTAATCAAATGCCTAATTGCTTACCCTGTCACGGTGGAGGAAATAGCTACCACTTTAAATTCATCCTTGTTAGATAAGTATCTTATGGAATTGGCAGCCATGTTCCACAAGTTTTATTCCACATGCAAAGTGTTTTCAGATACCGACGCCATCTCGCAACACCGGCTGCTGCTCTGCGATGCCACAAGGAGCGTCTTAGGCGATGGCCTAGCCTTGCTGAATATTTCCGCACCACAACAAATGTAAACACCCCATGTATTTCACAGACAACCCCGGCAATCACCCAGCACCACAGCAAAAACAGACGTAAGAATTAATTCAGGGAAGGTCGCCACTAAAGAAGTAGCGCCCTTCCCTTTTCATTTTCTGTGCGTCAAGAACAAACAGAAACAACTTTTCGGTGACAATTACACCAGGAAATTGCAATAGAAAGCTCGCCGTCACCACCAAGCAAAACAAACTAACTTTCCACAAAAGCAGATCAATCCAAAAGACCCCAGAAAGCAAGACACGCAACTCGGCAACGCCGGGCGTGATGCCGTAATTTTCTATCTTTAGCAAAAACACAGATAGAACAACAATAGCGTTCGGCAAAGGCAGCAAAAAACCAACCGATTCGCAACTCCGTTTACTAAGCAGTCTAATGTAACTCACCAACGTTTGGCCTTCGGCTGCCAGTTCTCACAAAACAAAATTGATCAAACTCTTTGGCACATAAACTTCTTTGCTTATTTCCCCCCCCGCAATGGCCTGGCGGACAATCGCGTTTTCTTTTGCCAATCTAAAAGCTTCTTCCTCTTTTGTATCTGGCGACAACAATATTTTTGTTTTTATCCTGCCGTTTACCTGAACAGCAATCTCCACAACAGAATCCTGACAATCTGCCCCACAAAATCCCGGCCAACTCTGCACACAAGCCAATCCATCAAAACCGCACCGCTCCCACACCTCTTCTGAAATATGCGGCGCAAACACACACAACAACAGCAAGAAAATTTTCAATTCAAATCTATTAAGTTCGCCTACTGCATATATTTCGTTTAATAAACTCATAAGCGAAGCTATCGCCGTATTGAATTTCATGACCTCAATATCTGCAGAAACCTTCTTAATGGTCTTATTAATGATTGATCTCAACTTGGAGCTAAAATCTGTTGTTTGCTCGCCCACCAACAGTTGCGGCAAGCCAAAAACGCGCTCCAAAAACCGGGAACAACCCTTTATCGAGTTTGTATCCCAAGAGGCTGCGCTCTCAAAATCCCCAATAAACATCTCATAAAGCCGCATTGTGTCTGCCCCATATTGATCCAACACATCATCTGGGTTAACCACATTGCCACGCGACTTGCTCATTTTTTCATTGTTCTCGCCAAGGATCATACCATGGCTCGTGCGTTTTGCATACGGCTCTTTTGTGTGCACAACCCCAATATCATAAAGAAACTTGTGCCAAAATCGCGAATACAGGAGATGCAAAGTGGTGTGCTCCATCCCGCCGTTATACCAATCCACCGGCATCCAGTACTTAAGCGCTTGTTGAGAAATCAACTCTCGATCGTTAAATGGATCACAATATCTTAAAAAATACCAAGACGAACCCGCCCATTGAGGCATGGTGTCGGTTTCTCGCTGAGCATCACTGCCACACTCAGGACATTTCACATCCACCCAGCTCTTTACATTCGCCAATGGAGATTCCCCGGTCTCTGCTTGCTGAAACGACTCTATGTCCGGCAACCGAAGTGGCAGCTCAGATTCGCTGATAGGAACATAACCGCAGCGCGGGCAGTTTACAATGGGAATGGGCTCGCCCCAATAACGCTGCCGCGAGAAGACCCAGTCTCTTAATTTAAAGTTTACACTTCTCCTACCCAAGCCATTTTCTTCCAGCCACTTAATAACCGCCTCGCGCGCATCTGCAACCGACAATCCATTTATCATCTCGGAATTTATTATAGTGCCGTCTTTGCCAGTGAAAGGCGGCTCTTGAGGAGCCAAATCGGAAGAGACCACGTCAATGATCGGCAAAGAATATTTTTTGGCGAATTCAAAATCACGTGTATCATGCGCAGGAACAGCCATAACCACACCAGTGCCGTATGAAGTCAAAACATAGTCCGAAACCCAGATAGGAATGTGAGTTTGATTTATTGGGTTAACGGCATAGATTCCTTTAATTTGTATGCCAGTCTTATCTTTGTTTAGGTCGGTCCGCTCAATATCTGTTTTTCTTGCTGCCGTCAGCACATAATCCTTTACTTCAGTAGCATTTTCCGCCAAACCCAGCCATTTTTGCACAAACTGGTGTTCCGGAGCAATAACAATGTATGTAACCCCATAAATAGTGTCTGGCCTGGTTGTAAATACCTCAAAAAGGTCACCTGCTGTGGTTTTAAACTGCATGTTAGCGCCCTCTGAACGGCCGATCCAATTGATCTGTGATGTCTTGACTTTGTAAGGGTAATCAACATCATCAAGGTCGTCGATTAACCTCTGTGCATATTTTGTGATCCTTAGCATCCATTGATTCTTCTGCTTTTTGACAACCTCAGATGCACACCGTTCGCAAGTGCCATTGATCACCTCTTCATTTGCAAGCACCACCTTACAACCAGTGCACCAATTAACCATCGCTTCACTTTTATATGCCAACCCTTTTTTGAAAAGCTGCAGAAAAATCCACTGCGTCCATTTGTAATAATTCTCATCGGTTGTGTCAATTTCCCTGCTCCAGTCAAAAGAAATCCCTAGTCTTTTCACCTGCGCTTTAAACCGCTTAATATTACCCCGGCTAACTATTCTAGGGTGCAGTTTGTTTTTTATGGCATAATTTTCGGTTGGCAACCCAAAGGCATCCCAACCGATGCAATATAACACATTAAAGCCCTGCATCCTACGTTTTCTTGCAACAATGTCAAGCGCAATATATGGCCGTGGATGCCCAACATGTAATCCACTCCCAGAGGGATACGGGAATTCTATAAGTGGATAGTATTTTGGTTTCGAAGTGTCATCTTTCGCTAGAAAGAGGTCTGAAGAATACCACCTATCCTGCCATTTCTTTTCTATCTCTGAAAAACCATACAATTCAAAAACTCCTCTCGTGAACATCAAAATATTAAAAGCTGCTCCAGCATACCACACTTTCAACTAACCCATGCCACACTGCACCTTTCAAATTGCCTCTCACACAGCCAAATCTGACAAATCAGCGACACCATTCATTCCCCAGCACACAAGCACAGCCACGGAGACGGCAAAAAAGCTGCTGCGCAGGGGAGGCACCTCATCCACGGCCAAGATTTGTCTATTGGGCTAGGTAGGTGGGTACCATTTTTTGATGGCTACTACATCTTCTTCGATTTCTTCTTCTGTCATCAGCGCTTGCTGATGGGCCGAATGGTAAAAATTAAGCGCAACCTCCAGCATCCTTGCTGTTGGATGTTCGCGAACGGCATCCTGCAACAATCTGCGGGCGGTGTTTTTTTCACCCCTTGTTAATAGTTTCTGAAGTTGCAGTTCCAACAACCTAGCATCCAAAGGATTGCTTGGCGCTTCTGATTCCTCTTCTTGTTCAAAGATTTCCCTAACATCTTTCTTTCCAAAAAAGAGCGCCGCAAATGTTTTGCTCAGTGCTTCAATTTGGGTTTCAAGGTAATCTTTCTTTTGCATACCCACTCCTACTTTCAAATATATTCTCTGTCAATATGCACCAGAATATCATAGCCTTCGAATTTTTGCCCAATGGCTAACACAATCTCTGCTTTCAACGTTTGTTCGTTGCTTACTTGAAAGTCCGCAACCACATCCAGATGCATCTTTTTTGCTTGTTTATCGGCACTGAACGCGTGAACTCCAAGCACAGGTTCGAACTTTTTTACAACCTCTTTAATCTCTTCTTCCATCCGGAATAACTCTTCATCATAATCCCCGGTGGAATAGATCCCAAAGGTCATTAAAATGCCAAATTCCTCTTCAATTTCACTTCTAAGCCTTGCAAAAAGGTCAGACACTTCTTTAATGGTGCAATAATCCTTGATCCCCACTTCCACCGAGCCCATGTATTTTTCTGGCCCATAATTGTGAAAGATCAAGTCGTGTGCTTCGCAGGCAAGCTCTTGCTGCATGATTCTCGCATATATTTTGTTCGCAATCGGCTTATCCATCCCCATCCCAATGATATTGCCAAACATCTCACGGATCAATTTTAACCCGGAATGGATTACAAACATCGATATAAAGACCCCCATATAACCATCGATTTTAACATCCGAGAATGATGAAATCGCCGCAATAACCAAGGTCAAAGATGCAATCAAAACATCGGCCAGCGCATCAATGCTCACCGCTTTTAACATGTGCGAATTGATTTTTATACCAATCTGTTTGTTCTGCCACCAAAGGTAAATTTTAATAACAATACCAAACGCAATGCCAAGAATTGAAAACCAATCGAAGTGAACTTTTTTGGGCTGCGCAATGGCTATTACAGATTCCTTTAAGAAAAACAATCCGCATACAAGGATAGCAATAGAGATAATCAATCCTGCTATATATTCTATCCGGCCGTAACCATATGGGTGTTTTTTTGTTGGCAATCTGCTTGCCAATTTGGCGCCTACAATAGAAACAATGGCAGCCCCTGCATCCATTAAGTTGTTTATGGAATCGCAGATTAGGGCAACAGAATTTGTTGCTTTACCTATCGCTAATTTGATAAGCACCAGCAACAAATTCATGCACACACCCATGACACCAACCTTAAGGATCTGTGCGTCTCGTTCTTTTTGTTTTAAACCTAACATAAAGATCAACAACCCTAAGATGCGTTTACTGTCACCTGCATTTTAAAAAAAAATGCGACAACAAAAATGAACACTCATTTCCTAAAACGCCACCTTTAATATCTATCTCCGTTATGTTGGCACTCCTGGATTCTTGCGAGGAGCAACCAAAAACAATGCTTGCCATGCGGGCGTTAATTGCCGCGCCAATGCACATCATGCATGGCTCAAGGGTCACATAAAGAACACAATCCAACAACCGCCAGGACCTTAATTTTACGCATGCTGCATCCAGTGCGCACAACTCCGCATGCGCCAACGCACTTTGTGTGTGCTCGCGAAGATTGTGCCCCGCGCTTATGATTATACCATCTCTCACAACCACTGCACCCACCGGAACTTCTGCCAACGAATACGCTTTCCTTGCTTCAGAGAGTGCGACCTTCATGAAGAAAACGTCTTTATCCAACATTCTATCACCTTAAAGGGTTTTGATGAAGCTTGGCAGCGTTTTATAACAAACGCAGACCCTTTTGACTTGCCATCCCAAAAAACCAACACGAAATCGGCATTTTGAACTATCTGGCTGTTACGAATAATAGGCGCCGCCTTGCCATAAAGCGTGTAGCTGGGCAGAAAACATTGAAACGGTATGTTATGCTTCGTTGCAAGCTGCCGCGCCAGCGAATCCACCCCGCGAGCGCCGCCGCTGATAATTTTGTTGCATCCCTCCGGAAGATGCTCCGCAATAAAAGCCACAGAAATATTGTTAATGCTACGAGAACCTACTATTGCTACTTTCACTAAAAAATCCCTATTTTTTGATTTGATCTGGCGTGGTTTTTTTGCATCTAAGCAACACAAACTCACTTCATAGCGCCAAGACATCTATCTTGCGAGCAAAGCTGGGATCCGCAATGGCAACAATGCCTGTACACTTTCCCGTTATCTTTCCAAAATCTGTGAGGTCAATATTAATCTCCTTGCATTTCACCTGAAGATCACCGGCTGTTTTTGTGATCTGTTTTTTTGTTCGGCTGGAAAGGGCGGCAGAAATCAGTAGCAAAGAAACCTTGCCTTTTTTTATTAGTAGCCGGGACGCATCGAACCCCAAAGCTACCTTGCCGGCTTTGCATGCCATAGACAAGGCATCGTTAAGTTTTCTGCGCTCTGCTTCCATCATTCGTCTCCTTTTGCCACTTGGTCGCACAATGTTGCAAAAAAAACATTAGGAACCTGCACCTTGAATATGCGCGAAAACACATTTGTTTTTGCTGCTTTTGCTATGCATGCATGTTTCTTGCAGAGGTAAACACCTCTTCCTGCGCAGCGTTGCTCATTGTCTAAGACAACCCCCACACCTGATTGCCTCACAAATCTAAACAGATTCTTTTTCTGCTCATGGGCCCTACAGCTGGCACACATCCGCTCACACTTCTGATTCATTCTGAACCTCATCATCAGATACGGCTGGCAGCTCTTCTGCTCGAATGTCTATTTTGTATCCAGTAAGTTTTGCAACCAAGCGCACGTTCTGCCCTTTGTTCCCAATCGCCAAAGAAACCTGATTCGACGGTACAATTGCTACACACTCTTTGTCGGCTTCGCTTGTTACAAATACCCTTTCAACAACAGCTGGCAGTAGCGCTAATTGAATAAATACCGCCGGATCTTCTTCGTAACGAATCACATCGACTTTTTCATCACCTAATTCCTTAACGATTCGATTTATTCGCGCGCCTTTCTGACCGATACAGGTGCCCACTGGATCCACCTTTGGATGCGTACTTTGCACGGCCACCTTGGTTCGCAGACCAGGTTCTCTGGCTATTGCCATGATTGTGATAGTTGAATCCGCCACTTCTGGGATCTCGAGTTCAAATAGTTTTTTAATAAATTCCGAGTTTGTTCTTGATACCATTACTTTTGGGCCCTTTTCGGTGTTTCGCACCTCTGATATATAAACTTTTATCAAGTCGCCTTCGTTTAGTTGATACCCAGCAAGTTGTTCATTTTTTGGCAGCACCACATCAACTCCGTCGATGCCAATTGTGGTGAATTGGGCTAGATTATCTTCTAGCTTGCTAACATGCGCGGTTACAATCTGGCCCTCGTGTTTTTTTAGCTCAAGGTATTCTTTGTTGTGCTCAATCTCTCTAACTCCTTGCTTGATCACTTGTTTGGCGGCTTGGGCTGCTATTCTACCCACTTTTTTGGGGTCTAGTTGGATTTGCATGGGCTGGTTAATCGCTGCATTCTTAGATATTCTTGTTGCTTCTTTGAGGCTAATCTCATTTTCCGGATCCGCAACCTCGTCCACAATCATCTTTTCGATACCAACATCAAATTGTTCACTTGATTCATTAATCTCGATAAAGGCATTCTGCAGATTGCTATGTTCCCTTTTTACAGCAATCAACATAGCTGCTTTTATCTTTTCAATAAGGCATTCAACGCTTAATCCTTTTTCTTTGGCAAGCTCTCTCAATGCCACAAAAAAACTGCTCTTATCCATAATTTTTTGATGGGCTACATTTTAAAACAAACAAAAAATCGCCCCTCAACCTCCTCAAAATACAACAGGCAACCTTAAAACAAAAAGAGTGAGATGTACCCTCACTCCGCTCCTACTTTATCTTAAAAAGTATAACATGATTGCCATAAAAGCGCAAGTGCCATTGTGCGTGAGCGCCCAGTGGCTACCATCACAGTTATTAATTGCAAAAGCAGATTCTTTGCCAGGAAGCTGCAGCGAAGAAAGTTTGCGCGGCGCGCCAAGCTTGGCAATCACCAATGCCGTCCGCTCGCCCCTCCCAGCAAGGCTTCCCCCAACAGGCAGGAGAGCGGGTGAGATAACAGCGCTGATACCGCTTGCTTTTGCTCAACGCTGTTCGCATTTATTTGCAACAGCTTGCAACGAAGCAAGTTTCGCCATGGCATGTTAGTTGTCAGTTCATAAGACGGCAGCGATTTTGAAGCTTGGTTGAACCCCAACGAGTGTCAGCAACAGCTAGCTAGGATGCCCAACGAAGGAAGCTGCCCCGTAGCGGCGATGGGTGGAGGCCTAGATAAGCCCACAATAACCAGCCACGCAGCTTCGTCATTGCTAAAAAACACAGGACCGTGCTGATTAGCTGCGCGTTGCTTTTTTGCCCGTTAGTTCCAAGCCGCAGCTGTGTACGCTGTTTTGCAACAACAGTATCAAGAAAGTAGGGCAAAACCCTTCGCTGACCAAGATCATAAAGAGCGGTTGCCCATTAAAGAGTCTAGAGCAGCTGGTGATTGCGGATTGCGCTAACGAAGACAGCAGGAAGCAAAAAAACCGAAACGCATATATCGAGCTGCAGATTGGCGATGATCTACCAACAAATACGAAGAAAATTTGCTCAGCGCGCCAAGATTGCCGGCATGACTAATTCCCGCAAGTTGGCAATTCACCGATGGCGTTCGCTCGCCCTCACACAAGGCTTCCACAACAGGAGAGCAACCTCGCGATAACAGCGCTGATACCGCTTGCTTTTGCTCAACATTGATCGCATTTGCTTATAACATTTTCAAAAACTTGCCAACTGGAATAATGACGAAGGGCGGGCTAATTGTGGGCTTGCAATGGAACTTATTTGGGCTCTGCTGGTCTACTTTACACAACAATTCTTGCTTGGGTCCGCCAGCTAACAATCAGCGCCTGCGCGAGATCTTCCCCGAATTGCACCCACTTTAAAGCCCATCTGTTCAACGACTCAACAATTTGGCAGAATAAAAAACAAAACGACCAAGTGAAAAAACCACTTAACCGTTTTGTTGTTGTGGAGGCACCACCCGGATTTGAACCGGGGATAAAGGTTTTGCAGACCTCTGCCTTGCCACTTGGCCATGGTGCCAACATTGGAGCGGATTACGAGGCTCGAACTCGTTACCTCCACCTTGGGAAGGTGGCGCTCTACCGGGTGAGCTAAATCCGCAAACGGCAAGCAGCCAATCTCTTTGTTCGGCTCTAAACGCCGTAAAAAACAAAATGGAGCGGATTACGAGGCTCGAACTCGCTACCTCCACCTTGGCAAGGTGGCGCTCTACCGGATGAGCTAAATCCGCAAAGTATCTGGTGCCTCCGGATGGAATCGAACCATCGACACAAGGATTTTCAGTCCTCTGCTCTACCGACTGAGCTACAGAGGCGCGCACACTGGCGACCCGGATGGGGCTCGAACCCACGACCTCTAGCGTGACAGGCTAGCGTTCTAACCTACTGAACTACCGGGCCGCAACTGGTGGGAGCAACAGGGCTCGAACCTGTGACCTCCTGCTTGTAAGGCAGATGCTCTACCAGCTGAGCTATGCTCCCAAAAAGACACCAAGCTTTATTATTATACACACGCAAAACGCATTTGTCAATTGCAAAATTCCCCATCTCCAACGGGCCTAACCGGTGTCATATCTTCAGCACCGGCGGTGCCAATCACAACTCACCGATGGGCATCCAAATTCAATCGCAAGCTTACAGAGTAAGTGGAAGTATGGTAATGAGAAAAGCGCTGCAAGAAGTTGGTTGACGAGTAAGTTTTTCTTCTTTATATCGTCTTTGGATGCGAAGACTCGCTGCCCACTGAAGGTCTCCCTCTTTTGTGTGTGTTCCTACCAGTGACCGACCGAAACGACACCGCCGATTAAAACATCTTTGTAGCGCCACCCTCTTCATGCCACAATGGATACATTTCGCTCTCCCACAAAAAGGGCCTTCCCAAAACAGACCGTCATATGGCAAAGAATCTTAGTCGCTGTCATCCATTGCTGACCCACGTGGGAGTTTCGCACGGAGATCAGCTTTGTTTCTTCGCGTGCCCAACGATCCCACGATGCGCTTTGGCAAACCATGCCGCCGATTAAAACAACTTTGTAGTACCTGTGTCGCTGCTTGCATTTCGCCCCCACGAAATGGCATTCCCAAGCCGCCAGCCACTTCCTGACAACGGATCCTTGGTGTTGCCGGCCAGTGAACAAAAAACAAATTATCTGCAGATCCAATGAACATTCGGCAACTTCCGAAACCAGGTAATCTGCCGTTTTGCATAGTTTCGACTATTTTTTTTAACAAGCGCAACGGCATCGCACAGGCTCATTTCTCCAGCAAAGAAACCCGCAAACTCTTTGTATCCAATTGCTTGGCTTGCCGTGATGCCAACTCGAGCGGAAAGCACATTTTGAACCTCCTTAAGCAATCCTGCTTTCATCATCAAGTCAGTTCTAAGGTTAATCATTTCATAAAGCTTGCTTCTATCTTTATAGTTCAACCCAATAATGAAAGGCTCAAAAAGTTTATTCTGCTTGCTCCAAAGATTACCATCACTCGCAAAATCCAGATTATTAACCAGCGCATTAATATACAACCCCGTTCCCCCAACTATAATTGGGGTTTTGCCGCGACTCCAAACCTCATTGATCTTTTCTAGCGCCAACTCTTTGTATTCCGCAGCACTAAACAATTCGCTTGGATCTCGTATGTCAAATAGATGATGCGCAACCACAGATTGCTCTTCTTTTGATGGTTTACCAGTTCCAATATCCATTTTTCGATAGATCTGCATCGAATCCGCATTAACAACCTCGCCATTCAAAAGGCCAGCCAACTGCAAAGAAAATGCGGTTTTCCCGGAGGCCGTAGGGCCAACAATAAAAAAAACTTTTTTTGGCATCCCCAAACCTCCTGCTAAACCTTTGCAATGATCGTCAATTCCGGCATTTGCATAACATCATAGCCTATCTTCGCTTCTTCAAACAATTTCAAAAACGCTTCTTCTGAGTAGCTATGGCAGCAAACAACCCGTGCGACCAGCGCATTAACAATCATTTTTGCACAAATAACGCATGGAGAGTGAGTGCAATAAACCGTAGACCCGGCTATCTGCCCACCATAAATAGCACACTGGATAATTGCATTTTGCTCCGCATGAATTGCATGACAGATTTCCTGATGTTCCCCGGATTTAATTCCCAATCTGTCGCGAATGCAACCCACCTCTTGGCAATCTTTCAACCCAGCACCGGCACCATTATATCCTGTCGCCAAAATCCGCCTGTCTTTAACCACAAGCGCCCCCACATGTCGCCGCAGACAAGTCGACCGCTCAGCAGTCAAAAAGGCTATCTTCATGAAATATTCATCCCAGCTCAATCGCGTGCGCTCCAATTCACTTCCAGCCCCCTTTTTATATGAATACAGCAGACTTCCGGTCGGTGAACAGATTTCGCAATTATCAATCCCCAAAACAATTCGCTTGTCAGCATTGTCATTCTACGCCCCAAGCAGTCTGCTTTTCGCCCCGTTCTTTACTTGACTTAAAAGAAAGCGAAACTTCCCAGGAGAGCCAAACTTATCCAGCGGATAACAGCATCTGCAATCACAATTATTGTGATGAAATGAAGGTTGATGGCAAGATCCACAGAACGCTGTCCGGTCAACGGGCAAACAGAGAAGCGCGGCATAATTGCCGTCCCTTACGAGTGATAATTCAACCGATGTGGCTTGTTAACGTTGCGCTGGAAAAGCGCTCTTTTTTTAGCGAAAAAGGGATTGGCGCATTGAGCCAGTGGGTTCAGTTACCAATGACAAGGGAGCATTCATGCGCGGCTTCTGCAAAGGCTTGTGCCGGGCATTTTAGCATTAAAGAGGCGTAACATCTGGTTTGTTCAATGCGCTTATTTTGAAAAAGCAAAGGAGTGCGCTTGACCATTGGCGAGCACTATTAGAATTCACCAGCGTGCTCGCTCGTGCCACTGGCCTCCCATGTTGGCTGACAAATCATCCAACATGCGAGGATTCCCCGGCAAAGGAATGGGTTTGTTTGCCGGAACAGCAACAGCAAGCAACAAAAAGCGTGCGAGCTGAGGAGGGGGGGCACAGCAGAGGCGCAACAAGGACCAAGGCAAGAACCGGGATGCAAAAAAAGGTAAGGCCCGACAACGCAAATCACCCAACAGGCGTCAGAAGCAACGCAAGCTCAGAGGCAGAGCAACAGGGAATGGGTAACAAGCAAGAACAAGCAGCAACAAACGTGCGACCTAGGCAGGACCACCTAACCAGGGAATCAAACAGGATAGCAACAACCAGAGGGCGCTGCACTCCCTGCCAGCCCCCAAACCTCAGCCTCTTGCAAAGGTTTTGCCAACGGCGAACATTCCCGGAGCGCGGGGTACCTCACCGCGCGGAAAGCTCTTTTCGAAGCATCAAATGGGAACACCTCTTCAATAGCAACCAATTGGCAACCACAGAAACGGAATTCAACCAATTCTCATTTTAACTCATTTCCAGTTCTTTAACGATTGCTTTCATTCGCTCAACACCGCAACCAGTAACAACCGAAAAGGGGATACATTCAACCCCTTCACAATTGCGGAAAGACGAGGCAACAAATGCCATCTGCGAGTTCACTTTCGTTTTCGCAAGCTTGTCGGCTTTAGTCATAACAAAAACGAACGGCAACGCAAGCTCCTGTAGCATATTCACCATAACCTTATCCTCTACCGATGGTGTATGCCGGATATCCACCAACAAAAACAGCGTTTTAATACGACGCTTCTCAGCAAAATACCCACTAACAAGAGCGCCTACACGCAGCGCCTCGCCTTTGGAGACCTTTGCGTAACCATAACCTGGCAGATCTACAAAACGCAGATCCCGCACCCTATAAAAATTTATTGTGATCGTTTTCCCTGGCATTGAACTCACCCTGGCAAGCTTCTTACGATTAAACAATTTGTTGAGCAAAGAAGACTTCCCAACATTCGATCTTCCCGCAAAAACTATCTCATCGCAATCAGATAGACAAAGCTGCGATTCAATTCCAAACGCGCACTCAAACGCAACCTTCTCGAAATCAATCAATCCGCGACACCCATTTCCAAAAGCTCCCCATCGAATGCCGATTCTATGTAATTAATTGTTGCTGTTCCAGCATTCGTAACTACTTCTGCCACATCAAAGCGAGGTTGCAAGGCTCTCACCAATTCAAAGTTCAACAAAAAGCTTTCCGCTGTCTTCAAAATCCGCTTCATCTTTGCAGCATTAACTGCTTCCGAAGGATGCACCATACCATTTGCGCGCCGCAACTTAACTTCAACAAAAAGAATATATACATCATCCCGAGCCACAATATCTATCTCACCATACCTAGAATGGTAATTCCGTTGCAGTATCTCAAAACCCTTGCTTTTAAGATAGTCTGCAATGAGCTGCTCGCCAAATCTGCCAGACTCCAAATTTTTCACTTTTCTCATTAGGGAATCAGCTTTTTACAGAAACTCCGGCGATGGATACCACAAAGCCCCAAATGAGCAATCGCCGCCATGTGCGCAGCTGTTCCATACCCCTTGTTCTTCTCAAAAAGGTAACCCGGGTATTCCTTGGCACGCTCAATCATAAATCTATCCCTTGTTACCTTGGCCAAAATCGATGCCGCTGCAATTGCCGGCACCTTAGAATCACCATGCACAATACACTTAACCGGAAACGGCAATTGAGGCGCTTTGTTACCATCCACCAAGACCAGATCCGGATTTGTTTTAAGACCACAAACCGCATCCTGCATTCCTCGCATGGTTGCTTGAAGTATATTAACCTCATCAATTGTCTTCTCATCAACAAAGACAATCTTAAAATCAAGAGCCTGCTGCGTAATCATTCCAAACAAATCTTCCCTTTTGCCAGCACTAAGCCGCTTAGAATCATCAAGGAAAGGAAGATCAAAAACCCTTGGAAGAATAGCTGCAGCAACACAAACCGGCCCAGCAAGTGGCCCACGACCAGCCTCATCAACCCCGCAGATAAAGCTCATACCCTTGGCGAATAACTGATCAGCAAATTGCATTTCCATTGCTTCGCTGTCCCCCTCGCACTGTAATCAACAATCACTCCACTGCTGCCGAGCGTCTCCACAATAGCGCAACACAAATGACACTTCAGCAACGCCCCAAATGCCACGTTCGAAAACCATAAAGCAGCTACTACCTATGAATTCAGTATATCATGATCACCAAGCACTGGCAAGCCATGTCAGCCGGCCGGAAATGGCGAAGTTAAGCAGCAACTACCGCTCATTATTGGACCCTCCTTCCGGTTAATAACAACCCGAATCTTTCCGCTTTCGCCAAAAGCGAGGGCACTCAGCACAAGGCAAGGCACAGCAGACGCAAACTATAACAATCGCTAGGTTGCTTCGTTCGGATGCCAATAAGTCCCTGCGCCATCAAACTCGCAATCTGCCGATCTTGAAGGTATTGGCCATCGTTTTTTTGCAAAGTGACTTTACGATGAAAGAGCGACAGCCGGCTCAATGTGACGCCGGAACCGTTACAGCGCAAAACAGCGGCGGCGGCACAAAATGGAAGAAATGTTGGGGTGTGTTCTTTTTTGCGCCCCCACTAGGAGTCAAGGGCTGTCGGCCCTCCTCACTTAGGCTACCAATACCCCTCGGGGTCGGCTGCCTCAGGCCGCGGCCCAGCGGCGACTTGACGCGCATTGCAATGGTCAACCAGCTTCTGTCGCCGCGACGAAGCTACTGCGCTGTGATCTGCTTTTTACGCGCAGGGACCTCATCCCTACGCCTGGAGCGAACTCGCCGCCAGCTGCACTGCTTGTCGTCATTTGCAATTGGTGGTCAAGCAACGCAGCGATTTAGCTCCGTTACGAGCAGCCGGAAGATTCCAAACGTATTAGGCTTCGTTTTTGCGATTTGCATCTACAGAGCAGATGATGCGATTCTTTCCGGAAGCAGCAAAAATTACCCTCTGCTCCAGCTCCCGTCACCCACCAAACGAGGGACGCAAGCGCTGTTGCCGCACACAGCGGGCGACAGGGCGAGGGGATGTAAACGACGCAAGGTTGGTGTTTCTGCTTTACACCTACCAATCTAGCTGGCCGGCCCAGCCAGCAACAACAAGGCCAAATTTAAAAACACTTCTGCGCGATGTTACGGGCCAAAGAAAGCAACTCTAGGTCATAAGGATCGGCAATTTTAAAACGCATCGCTCCATGCTGCCGTGTACCCAAAAATTCACCCGGACCTCTAGTTTTTAAGTCGAACTCAGCGATCTCAAAACCATTAGGATGAGCTGCCACAAATGCAAGACGTTTTTGAATCAACTCAGACCTGCTATCAGAAAGCAAAATGCAATACGACTGCAGATTACTTCTGCCAATCCTGCCACGCAACTGATGCAATTGAGCCAAACCAAACCGCTCTGCATTCTCAATAAGAATCACAGTTGCATTTGGGATATCGATCCCAACTTCGATTACTGTCGTTGAAACAAGAATATGAATGCGATTCTCTTTAAAATCTTGCATGACCTTGTTTTTTTCTGTGCGTCGCATTCTGCCATGAACAAACCCAATCTTAAACTCTTTAAAAATACTTGACTGCAACTGTTCTGCTTGGCTCACAACCTTTTTCAACCCATCATCATCAACCAGCTCACCATCCGAATCCCCATCCTCCTCAACCAATGGACAAACAATGTAAACTTGATGCTTTTTGTTGAGCTCCTTCTTTATAAAAGCATACACCTGCTGGCGACGGGAGGAATCCACAAAACAGCTCTTCACAGGCAGCCGGCCTGGCGGCAGTTCATTGATCACCGAAATATCAAGGTCGCCATACAGCATCATGGCCAAAGTTCTGGGAATGGGTGTGGCTGACATGATCAAAGTATGTGGCTCCATCCCCTTTTCCCCAAGCTTCTTGCGCTGATTCACCCCAAACTTGTGTTGTTCATCTGTAACAACAAGGCCAAGACGAGCAAACTCAACGGCCTCAGCCAGCAACGCACTGGTCCCCACAACGCAGTGAATCTCACCCACGGCCAACCGTTCAAGGATTTTTTTCTTCTGCCCGACAGCCACTCCACCAGAAAGTAATGCTACAGTAACCCCCAAGCGAGAGAACAACCCAGCAAGGTTATTGTAATGCTGAGCTGCCAACATTTCGGTTGGCGCCATAATCGCAGCTTGGTAACCATTCTTACACAAAAGGTAAATGATTGCCGCAGCAACAACCGTCTTGCCGCAGCCAACGTCCCCCTGAACCAGACGGCTAACAATCTGCCCACCCTTAATATTCAACACAACCTCTTCGATCGTGCGCTCCTGCGCCAGCGTGAGCTTGAACCCAACAGCGCCATAAAAGGCAGTAAGATCGCAATCCTGCACGCAGACCAAGCTTTCTCGGCACCTGCCAGCTCTAAGTTTTAAAATGCCCAGATTGAAATCAATCAGCTCTTCCAGCATTAGCCTGCTACGCGCATCGGCAAGCAACTCCCGATTTGCCGGGAAGTGAATAGTCGCAAATGCCGGTTTTAACTCCAAAAGGCCCCGCTCTATCGCCATCTCTGGCGGCACGAATCCAGGCAAATCAGTTATTCTAGTCAACACTTCTCTAACATTCACAGCAATCATCCAGGAAGCCAACCCTGCTGTCATGCCATATATCGGGCGCATTGTTAACCCCGGAGCAACACGTGCAAAAGAGCGCAGCTGCATTATCTGCGCATCAAATACTCTTGTGATCTTTCCCCAAAAAATGAATTCAGCACCGAAAGCTAACGCATGAAACATCTGTTTTGCGTTAAAAATCTTAACTTGCAATTCATCTTCGCCATCTGTAATCAAAACCGTATAAATGATTAAATTCCGCTTCTGCGACCATTGCTTATCAATAACTTTGCCACGAACAGCAATCAGCTCATCAATTTTGGCATCCTTTATCTTCACAGGCGAAGTAAAATCCATGTAACCACGCGGTATATGCCACAACAGATCGTTAATGGTGTATATTCCCAATTTGGCATAAAGTTTCACTTTTGATTCGCACATGTTTTTAAGCTTAGATAGCTCATCAGAAAGCACTAACATCCGCAAAAAACCTTCCCATATTTGAAGCGCTCACAACAAAATTGAAACGTTTGATAACTTAAGCAACAACGAGACAACATACGGCCGTCAACTTTTTTATTTTACGTGAAAACAAACCATGGCTCGCACGCATAGGCCAAACCTATAGACCTCGCAGGTGTTCACCATCACACATGCGAAATTAATATCAATCATTTCACATTTCACCCAAAGCTTCCCCTAATAAGAAATGCAAATTCCAACCAGCCACCGGAATCACACGGCAGACTCTCGCAAGCTTCGGCGACACTCCAATTGTTGAGCACATTCCGCTTACTTTCGCAGCTCAATTGTTAGCCAATTGCTATCAGCCGTAAATGCCCGAAAACAGTACAGACATAGCTACGCGACATCCCCCTCTCGCAACTGCTGAGAGGCTATTTGTTGGCTGGATTGCAGATGTTTTTTCCGTAAAGTTAATGTTTTTGTTCTAGGCCAAGAAGGTACTCTTTAAGCTGAACCCCTGCAGCATAACCAGACAGCCGACCATCCAGCCCAACAATGCGATGGCAAGGAATAACGATAAGCAAGGGATTTTTATTGCATGCAAGACCAACAGCACGCGCCGCGCGTGGGTGCTTGCATATCCTGGCCACTTGCCCATAACTCATTGTTTCGGCGTATGGAACTGTAAATAACGCAGACCAGACCAGCATTTGAAAATCTGTTCCGCGAAAAATCAATGGCAACGCGAATTTCTTCCGCGCGCCCGCAAAATATTCATAAAGTTGGTGCGCACACTCCGCAATCAATGATGTTTCTTGCAAAACGCAATCCGGCGGGAACTCAACCATCCCACGCAAACAAACATTAGTTATTCCTTTACCATCACCTATAATTGCAATTTCTCCCACATCTGTGCTATAAAAATACGCACTGATCACAACTAAATCCCCTTGCAAAACGAATTATCAAATTAAATACCTCAAACTATAATAATTGTGCCTGCTGGCACAGGTGTCTGACACGGTGTGCCTGTCTATGCATTTGTCGGCCGCTGGATTAAGCGTTATCGCTAGATCAGATTACGCCCTTACGCCTAAACCTTGGTCAACAGATCCTCTCTCGCCAGAAGCTTAAAACCCAACACAATTGCCGCCATGCTCCCGCATGCGTGCTGAAAAAATACATCCTCCGGCGTTTGGCAAACAGCCAACAGAATCAAAAAGTTTACAATCCAAGACGGCGACCTTCCATGCCGAACAAAACCACGACCTGCAGGGAACCAAACCGCTGGCCATCCGTTGCAAGGTGACTGCGCTCTTCCACCCCACCTGCGAATGAACAGCACCTATCCCAAAAAATCAGCCAACCGAAGCGCCCTTGCGTCGATATTGGCAAGCTTGTCGGCCGCTGACCACCCCTCCTGTGGCGATTCGAACCAGTTCGCTGCGGAAGCACAAAGCATACCACGCTGAAGAGGCAACAGAACATTGCCGACGATCTCCAAGGGCACCCGTCAACCCAAGCCGCGCTTGGCGAACAGCCAACAGAATCAAAAAGCTTACAATCCAAGACGGCGGCCTTCCATGCCGAACAAAACCACGACCTCCTGTGAACCTAACCGCTGGCCAGCCGCTGCAAGCTGTCTGCGCTCTTCCACCCCACCTGCGAATGAACAGCACCTATCCCAAAAAATCAGCCAACCGAAGCGCCCTTGCGTCGATGTTGGCAAGCTTGTCGGCCGCTGATCACCTCTCCTGAGGCGATTCGAACCAGTTCGCTACGCCGGGCGAGAGGGCGTTTAACCACAAACAAATATCCTCGATGTGTTTACCAAAAACTACCAGGGCTGTTACCTGCCGCTTGCTGCGGCGATTGCTATACTTGCCTTTTCCGGGGATCAAAGCACCCACTGGCTGCAAAAAACGCTAAAACACAACCCGGTCAGCTATGTAACCAACCAAGTCAGCAATCTTTATCCTTTCTTGCTGCATGGTATCTCTGTGGCGAATCGTAACCATGCTGTCATCCACGGACTCACAATCGATGGTCACACAAAACGGCGTTCCTATCTCATCCTGCCGGCGATACCTTTTTCCTATCGACCCCCCGCTATCAAAATCCACAGTAAAATGCCTAGCAAGTTCCAAACGAACATCCTCTGCCGGCTGTGCAAGATTCTTTGTAAGCGGAAGCACGGCCGCTTTAACCGGCGCCAACGCTGGGTGCAAACGCAAAACCGTGCGACTCTCTCCGTTTTCCAGCACCTCTGTGGCGTATGCATTGCACAAAAATGCCAACAAAATCCGATCCGCACCAACAGACGATTCAATCACCGTCGGCAGGTAACTTTCATTTGCTTCCTGATCAAAATATTCAAGATTCTTTTTGCTGTGAGCGGCATGCTGCCCAAGATCATAGTTGCCACGATGAGCAATCCCCCACAGCTCGCCCCAACCAAACGGGAAGTTATATTCAATATCTGTTGTTGATTGCGAATAATGAGAAAGTTCCTTCTTTTCGTGATCACGAAGCCGTATAGCTGCTGCGCTTACCCCCAAATCCAACAACCATTTATAACAGAAATCTCGCCAAAAATCAAACCACTCCATCCCGGTATCCGCCTTGCAAAAGAATTCCAACTCCATCTGCTCAAACTCTCGTGTACGAAAGATGAAATTACCTGGAGTGATCTCGTTTCTAAAAGCTTTTCCAATCTGCGCAATGCCAAACGGAATCTGTTTGCGCGCAGCTTTCTGCACATTCAAAAAATTCACAAAGACTCCCTGGGCGGTTTCCGGCCGCAAAAACAGCTCGCTTTTGTGTTCCTCAACCACACCCTGAAAGGTTTTAAACATGAGATTAAAGCATCTTATTGGCGTGAAGTTATGCCCCCCACACCCCGGACAACTCACATTTCTTTCTTGTAAAAAGAGCTCAAGCTCCGCAGAATCAAGAGCGGCGACGCTGTCCCCTGTTTGCTCTTCCGCAATTTTATCAGCACGATGCCGAGTCTTACAATCCTTGCAATCAACAAGAGGGTCAGAAAAATTATCAACATGACCAGAAGCCTCCCAAACAGCCCTGTTCATAATGATTGCAGAATCAAAACCAACAATATTTTGCATCTCTTGAACAAACTTTTTCCACCAAGCATTTTTAATATTATTCTTGAGTTCAACACCAAGCGGCCCATAATCCCAGGCATTTGAAAGCCCACCATAAATCTCCGACCCGGCAAAAATAAAGCCTCGCCCCTTACAAAGATTCACAAGATCTTGCATCATGTTTTCTCAACTCCATTATCACTTTGTTCCTGAAAGAGCCTTGCTCGGCCCAATGTCTTTCAGCAGGCAACAAAAAACATAACTACCAAGGGAGGGATCCGCTTCCAATGGCCGCCAATTGCCACTGAGCAGTTCCCTCATTCATACTACGTTAGCGCAAGTCTCCATTACCACAAGTATTAACCAGTTACAGGGCTCGAACGCAAACCATCGGCTTGCACTCCTGGCAGCAGAACCTCCGCGTGCCAATTGCGCGGTTACATTTAGCGCTACAAATGTGGCTTTTTACCAGAATTAAACGCGGAAACCAAATCACGGCCCACATGAATCGAATTCAGAAACAGGCGAGCAGTAAATTATATAAAGGCGTGGTCGAGGCGACAGGACTTGAACCTGCGGCATCTTGGTCCCAAACCAAGCACTCTACCAAACTGAGTTACGCCTCGACAATAAATACATTTTATCTTACCCCGCTTGATCTTGTCAACATTGCCAATGAACTCCGCGCCCACCCTTGCACAGAAGAGATATTTGCATACTTTAAACCTGCAAAAATCAGCAATGAGGAATTCTCACTGATCGTGCTGCCATGCAGTACACCACATACCATTTGTCGACCTCGCGTTGCTGAAGCCAAGAGAGCGTAGAACTGCAATAAACAATGGCCACTAGTATTCGCTTCTTCTGCAGGCACACACAGCAAGGGCAATATATGGCACAGAATTAATCTATGAGCGGTATCACCACCGTTATGAACTCAACAATGAACAGAAAGAATACAGAAAATTATTCGAAGAACAAGGCGTGTTTTTTCTAACAGGTCCCCAGCATGCCGACGAAAGAAATCTTCTTAATTCATCAATCGGCACGTTTTCCACACCCTCTTCGGTTCGCAGCCTTCCCCGAGAAACCCAATTGATAGTACCATCACAACGAGCTGCTGGCCTCTGATTTTCATAGCGACGAATAGCCTGTAACGGGAATGGATTGCATTTTTTGCACTATTTTTTTCTGGAAGGCAGGGCAGCACCACGCCGCACCCAAATTGCAATATTATTCGTGTGTTTAGCTCGTTGAGAGACAGACCAGAGCTCGCAACTTTCTCTTCTCTGTTGCCCAATAGCACCAAAAGAAAAATACCGACCAGTGGGCTTAAATCTTCGCTTCTTTTCTATAAATCCGAAGCAACTCCGGAGTTGGACCACCTTCATCTTCCAAAAACAAAGGAGCTTCAATCTTTAAAAACGGCTTGCCATCCTTTCTGCCATCAACCAAGAAGAGCCAAGGCGCCCGACATTGCCTTGAGCTCACAAATCGAATTCGCTTGGGCTCAACACCATTCGTCCGCATGGCTTCCAAAGTATCAACCAATCTCTCTGATCGCTGGCAAAGACAAAGCCGACCACCAACCTTCAAAAAACAGCTAGCAACACGGCAAATATCATTAATGTCACACATTATCTCATGGCGCGAGATGCTCAAATTTTCACTTTTATTCAAAATACCAGCGCGCTTGGCCTTATACGGCGGATTGCAGGTAACCAGATCAAAAACGCCACCCTTAACTTTTGCCACATTCAATTCCTTAAGGTCTGCCAGCATCACTTCAAAATTAAAGAGCTGATTCGCCGCAACAGTAAGCTTCATCAATTCGGTTGCTTCTTTTTGAATTTCAACAGCACACACCCGCCTGGGAGCAGCTATTAACCCCAACAAAAAACCAACAATTCCGCAACCAGCACAAAGGTCCAAAACAGATCCGCCTGCCCTTTGCGCAGCAAAATCGGCAAGCAAGAACGCATCTGTTCCAAATTTATGATCCTTGGATATATATATTTTAAATCCGCCAAACAATTCTTCAATTTCACACATCTAACATTTTTAGCAACGCCTGCTTGCTTGCAAGCCCAACTGAACTGTTAACAATCTTCCCAGCCTTTAAAACCGCCACAAATGGGATGCTTAATATATCAAACTTTGCCGCCAAGTCCTGGTGTTTATCAACATCCACTTTCCCGATCTTTATGCCTTCTTTAACCTCAGAGGCAAGCTCTTCCATTATTGGAGTTAACATCCTGCAGGGCCCACACCATGGAGCCCAAAAGTCAAGCATTACTAAGCCAGCGAAATCCACCACTTCTTCATTGTAATTATCACTTGTAATCTCAACCAATCCCATAATATTCTCTTCCTTTCAAACCAAACACAAACAAAAAGAATAAAAAAATATTGAGTTCCAGCAAAGATTTTATCCGTTTGAAGGCCCTACTTTGCAAAACATGCGCCTAACCATAGAATTAGCAAGGCAAAGCTCAAGCACATCGACATTCTACCCTATCCTGAATCAGATGTCCAGAAGAAGTTAATCTAGCGTGCTTGTTTTGCAACCATTAAACATGCTATAATAACGTTAACATTTGAATTTTATGGATTTGTGACATTTTACGAAACAAGGGGATAAGCAAAGAATGAAGGATAACATATCAACCGCCATAGGAGAATCTTCACGGAATGGCATCTTTTCTGAGCCTCCTGCAAAACCGATAATAACAGATACAGACGAGATAAAAAAGCAATACACATTCTGGCGCAACTCCATTTTCATTATCTCATATCTCATTTATGTGATTGCATACATGGGCCGCCGAAACTTTTCGATTGCAATGCCGTTCATGAACAGCGAAATGGGGATAAACGCAGAAGAGCAAGGGCTTGTTTTGATGATTTCATCGTTTGTTTATGGGCTTGGACGCTTCATAAATGGGTCAATCGCAGACCGAGGAAATGTAAGAACATCGTTACCCAAAAACATAATTCTTGCAGGTCTTTTTAACGCCGGAATGATCTTACTTCCGCTCTTAGCACAAACAAACCGAGTCTCCCACAATGTTCTTGTTATTTATATGTGTTTGTTTTGGGGCATAAGCAATTGGTATCAATCCGCGCTGTTTCCTTATTGCGCAAAGTCACTTATACGATGGTTCCCCAACACAACTCGCGCCACCTGGTGGGCAAGCTGGTCAACCTCGCACGAACTAGGGAGTTTTTTAGCCATGAACATCTCACTCCCAATCGCCAAAGCAACCTTCCTCTACTTTGGCAAATGGGCTCTTGAAGCTATGTTTTTTGTGCCATTTCTGCTATCTTCGCTGATCGGCATTATCGGTTTTTTTGCCTTGCAAGACAAGCCAACAAGCATCGGATTACCAGATGTCGAAGAAATATGTGGAACAAAGGCCGCCAAACTAACAATCGCAGAAAAAGAGCAGCAGGATCAAGAAGCAGGGATGTCATATTACCAGATACTAAAAAAACATATCATTTACAATAAAAATATGTGGAACATGGGTTTGATTTGTTTCTGTATATACATATTCCGCATGGGCCCTGTAGATTGGTTGTTTAAAATATTAATCGGCGAGCAGGTGCACTCCACCAATTTCCTAGAAACAATAGAAAATATCGACAGCTTGGCAGCACTGAAGTCCTCCATGTTGTGTGGATTTGGTTTTTTAGGGACACTTTTTGCACCCCTAATCTCTGAGAAGTTGTTTGCCGGCAGGAGGGTTCCGGCATGTTTTTGGTGCCTTGCCGCTGGTGCTGTTTCTGTTTTTGGCATCTGGGTTGGCAGCTCGCCATTCTCACCTGCAATCGGCCATCAGCTTGCAAAAAACATAGTTATCTTTTTGTCGCTTGGGGTTGCCGGCTTTGGTGTTTGCGCGCCTCAGGTTTTGATTGGCGGGGTTGTGTCTGTGGAATCGGCATCCAAGAGGGTTGGCGCAGCCGCTGCTGGATTTGTTGGCTTTTTAGGTTACTTTGGGGCAGCAGTAAGCCAGATAATAAACGGGAAACTACTGGTTTTCTCAATAAGTCGCTATGGTGACGCAAGGATTATTTTGCTATACTGGGGATGCATAGCTTTACTTGGTGCGGTTCTCTGCATCCCAATTTGGAATATGCAACCGCGGAAAGAGTATTCGCATTAATAAGGGTCAAAAACGCACTGTAAGAAGCTGGTGACCATGGAAGTTTTTCTTCTTCGTGGTCCTCCTGAGATGCGGAGATGCGCTGCTCACTGGGGGGCTCACGGGTTTGTGTCTCTTGCCATCCCGACCAGAAACTACGTTCGCGGCTGGCCAGAAAGCGCCCAGAAAATAATTGCAGGGGCCGCCATTTGCCATCACAGAGCATTGTATATCGGGGTCGCTGCCAACCTCTTTCATGCAAACAAGAGCTCTGCTTCCCGACTGACCAAGCCAACGCTGGCGGACTTATGGTCGCGCGCTTGGTGCCTCAAGCAAACTTACCAAACGAGCAAAAGATTTCTTCGCCAGGGCACCTTTTTGTATAACCAAAAGAACAAGTTGTTGTAGCTGTGTGCTGCGCAAGGCCGAAAAAGACGAAAAAACTGGACAGCCGAATTGGCTGTGCCCACGTAGTTCTGGTCGCCGCCGATCGCAGAAAAAGGAGGCCTTTAGCGGTTGCCGCTGGCCAGTGGCGGCAAGCAAAAAAAAGCAAGCCTTTTGCGCGGCGAATTAACTGGCAGAACACAAGTTCTTTCCGCTCGTTACGACG
>JAIRZL010000034.1 GCA_031267245.1 Oscillospiraceae bacterium | reverse complement strand
ATAAAAAAGGGGCAGGTTTTTACCGTCGAACCCGGGATCTATATAGACGGCGAATTTGGAGTGCGGATCGAAGATATGGTTATTGTCACAGAACATGGATCCGAAAACCTAACTAAAAGCCCAAAGAACGAGCTAATTGTGATCTAAACAATCTGTGGTCGCCCAACACAAAAGCCAAGCATGCGCGGATTGTCGCTACCATTGACAAGTCTGATGCGCTGACTGCTGACATCACCGCAGGAATCCCTGCTGAAGTCGCAGCGCAGCAAAAGCAGCACGAATACTACAAAAAATACTCTTGACATTTAACAATTTCAGCACGCATTCGGACACTTGCGAGGTGTCTCGTATGTTCTTTGAATGCATATTACATTGGGATCAGCAGAGGCTTTACAGCTTTTCGACAACCCGAATGTTAACAAAAAAAGCGACACCACGCTGAATCAGGCATTAGAACTTCTTAGCAACCAAACTGCAAAAAAGGATCGTCAGATAACAAAAAAAGACGAACAAATATATGACTTAACGAAGGCACTTGTTTTGTTACATGGCAAAAATCAAGTTAATCAAATGTTGTACTCAGAGGTAATATCACGTGAATTGCACGTTGCTACATCTAAGAAACGTTGGTGGAAATTCTTGAAGAAACCCAGTCGTGCAAGCAATAAAGTCGCTGCACTCGTCGAAGGAATAAACAAATGTTGGCAACACGAAAACAAGCAAGAGGCGCTGGATAGTTATTTTGGAGGCGGTTATGTTGCCAGCTGATTCTGCAACGAATGACGGCGGCATTTCGTGCCAGAAAAGTTCGATAAAATTCGAAAAGAACTAGCTATTTATTTGGGCAGCAGACCCAGAGATAAGGCCACGTAGCCAGCGGCAGAAAATGGTGGCAGTTGTTAGCTTTTTGGTGCGCTGGGCTTGTACACCCGAAGAGGAATGCCATACAGGCGAGAATGGTTGCATCTGCCAGGCAACACATCAGAGTAACAACGTCGACCTGTAAACGGCAAGGGGGATCACCAAGCAGCCAGCGAGGAAGGTGACCATCCCGGATCCGAGAATGGCACATCAGGCAGCACACAACGTTGGCAGCAGATTACAGGGAAGGGCGGCAAAAGCCACAAATCAAGCAGACAGCAAGCACAGGCAAATTTGGGAAAACCCAACGTAGTCTAAGAGTGAAGCCGAGCTGCAAGCAACAAGGAACGCCCCAAACATCCGAGGGAGTGAGCCAATAGCCAATTCGAAAAGGGACGTCCCCCATCAAGAAAGAAGTAGGACAGCAGACATCCGACGCTTCGGAGGGTTTAGGCGTTTTTGCATTCTCTACAATGTGTGAGGGTAGGCAGAAAAATGTCTCACGCGTAGTAAGACAACCGGAATTCAAGGCCGCCACCTAACGCTGGCACGGTTCGCAGATGACAGCAAAAAACGAAACTTGTGCAACTGCATAAAAAATGATAAAATAATGTGACAGATCATCATGCAACAAATGAGGTGCAGCATGTCTAAACTAAACACAGCAACATCAATCCGCCGTACAAAAAAAAACACACAAAGCACAAGAAGAAACTGGAGCATCGCGCTGCTTGCTTTAGGACTGCTGCTGCTTGCAATTGCCGTTTTTAAAGGTGATGCTTGGTGGACATCAATCCGCGCCATAATATACAAAGTCTTTGGCTGGTGCACGGTTTTGTTAGGGCCTTTGTTAATATACATATCAATAAGTTTGGCTAACGACACCTGCAAAGCATCTGTCACCCGGGAGCTGTGCCAAGGGTTTGCGTTAACTTTACTTCTTGGCAGCATAACCCACATATGCCAACTTGATAACCATAACCTTAACATCAGCATTATGCAATATATCACCGCATTTTCAAACACAGAAGCTGGCTGGCATGGGGGATTAATTTCCGGCATACTAACGCGGCCATTGGTGAAAATCTGCGGGGCATATGGTGCCGGTATAATCATCTGCATATTAATCCTTGTTTTTATCCTTCTTGTTCTGCGGGTAACCATAGTGGATATATACAAATATGTTAAGCGCACGAAAACTAAAAAGATGACAGCAAAGAAGGTCGGAATCAACCCTCCAAAAGCAGCAGAAGCAACACCAGAAGCGTCACACAACAAAAGTTGGTTAGGTACAATTGCGAATGAGGCAGCCAGCTTCAAACCCACGCAATCAAAAACAGCCGCCGATCAGAAAAGGCAAACCAAAGAAACCGAACAACCAGACCTTAAAACAGACCTTCCTTTCGAGCAGATTGAAGAGTATCAACAAAACTTTCAGAAACTCGTGGAAGAGAAACGAGAGCCCCCAGCAGAAATCATAGCCGAGCCAGAAACCAACGAAGCAGGAACGGAGTTGGACGAACAAGGGGAGCAGGATGATTATATCTTTCCGGACCTTGGGCTCCTCAACGAGACGAAACAAAAAGATCAAAAGCAAATGAACGAAGAGCTGCAAAGCACAGCGACCAAGCTCACCGAAACGCTCGCTAACTTTGGAGTAGGAGCAACTATCGTTGATATTTCTAAAGGACCAGCGGTAACAAGGTACGAGCTGCAACCAGCAGTTGGGGTAAAAATAAGCAAGATCACAGGGCTGGCAGACGACATCGCCTTAAACCTGGCAACTGCCGGCGTAAGGATTGAAGCACCTGTTCCTAACAAAGCAGCTGTTGGCATTGAAGTGCCAAACAAAACAACAAGTATTGTTGGCATTAAAGAGGTTTTGGAATCGGAGGATTTCAAAACAAGCAAGAGCAAGCTTAGCATCGTTTTGGGAAAAGATATTTCCGGTAATTTTACGATTGCCGATATCGCCAAGATGCCGCATATTCTAATCGCGGGTTCAACTGGGTCTGGAAAGTCGGTTTGCATAAACTCTATCATCATGAGTCTTTTGTATAAATCGTCACCCACAGATGTGAGATTGTTGCTCATTGACCCAAAGGTTGTTGAACTTGGCGTTTATAACGGCATCCCCCAGCTGCTTGTTCCGGTTGTAACAAATGCAAAAAAGGCATCTGGCGCTTTGGGTTGGGCAGTTTGCGAAATGATGAATAGGTACAAGATCTTTGCAGAAAATTCTGTGCGCGACCTGGAAAAGTACAATGAGCTGGTCAAGGATCGGGAAGATCTTGAAAAGCTGCCGCAAGTGGTAATTGTTATCGACGAATTAGCCGACTTAATGATGGTTGCGCCAAACGAAGTGGAGGATTCTATCTGCCGGCTTGCGCAGATGGCACGTGCGGCGGGCATGCATTTGGTTATTGCCACGCAACGGCCGTCCGTGGACGTGATCACAGGGATCATAAAAGCAAACATTCCCTCGAGGGTCGCCTTCGCGGTTTCTTCACAGGTGGATTCCCGAACCATCCTGGATGCATCCGGTGCAGAAAAATTGCTGGGGCGAGGCGACATGTTGTTCTTACCCACAGGAATCAGCAAACCAATTCGGGTGCAGGGTTGTTTTGTAACCGATAAAGAAGTTGAGCGGGTTGTTAATTTCATTAAACAAAATCAAGAAGTTAACTATAGCGACGATGTTGTTAAAGAAATAGAAAAACATGCAGAAAAAGCACAGCAAGGTAAGAAACAAGAAACGCTTTCCAACCAGAACAGCATGCTGGACCAAGCAACACAGTGCGTTGTGGAGGCAGGGCAAGCTTCCACATCCTTGCTGCAAAGACGGCTAAAAATAGGGTATTCACGCGCAGCGAGGTTACTCGACGAGCTAGAAGAAAAAGGAATTGTTAGCGAAAGTGATGGCAGCCATCCCAGGAAGGTATATATTACCAAACACGAGTGGTTAGAAATGCAAAGTCGCGCAGAACCATGAACCAGCAAAGGCAACTATTGCACGTAAGGGGCATGCCCTGTCCACAGCGATGAGCCGTGTCTTGTTGTTGCTACTTGCATCGAATGCTAGCGGCCAGCTGCGCAAATCGCGACAGGGCGATCAGTAAGAAACACTACAGGAACCCGGCGGCAAAAGAACGCACGGCAACGGGCTCCCGAGGGCCACGCTTTTGTCCTTCGCGGAACCAGCGGGGAAAGTAACCAGGCGGGTGCAATCCCTGACGATATGGTCGGCGCTACGAAAGTCATCAGGCGCGTAAGTGCCCAGTCGCTGAACCAAACGGAACTTTCAGAGGAAATCAAAAAGGACCAGAGGGAATCAAAAAGGACTGGCGCGGACGCCGTCTCGTATCGTAAACCGAACGACTGCTGCCAAAAGCAAAAAGCTCAGCCCGCTTTTGCTCTCGAAGAGACGACACCACCAGCCAACAACAGGCGGCGCTATTGTCTTCTGCAATCCCTGACGATGTGGTCCCCGCTACGGAAATCATCGCCAGCAAAAGCGCGCAGTCACTGGCCCAAACGAGAATTTGAGGAGCCCGGCAAAGACAGGCGAAACATCAGCGGAAAGCCCGCAAAGGACGCACGGCAACGCCAACAAGAACTCAACGCCATTGGGCCCCATGGGGAAAAGTGTGAGAAATAAAAAAAGACTGGCACAACATCAAAACGAAATGGCCATCAAAGAACGGGCCGCAAAGCAAGCAAGCAGGGCGCCTCCATTGCAGCAAACCGGCCCGAGTTCAACCCAGCAAGCACAACAATCACAGCCAGCTTTTGTCCTCTGTGGCAAGGGAGGGAGAAAGCAACCAGACTATAGGCGACCAAACTATGATGCCAGCAAAAACAACAGAGAATGAGCCACAGAATAAAGCCGACTGATGGCATGTGTATGTATCGTTTCACGGCGAGGCCGTGACATGGCAGCAAGCTTGCCGACCTATCGGGGGAAAAATAAATCCTTGGCCAAGGCAGCCGTAATAAGCTGCTTACCGTCGCCGTGTGTGACCATCGCTGCAAGTAATCGCGGGCCAGCCGACTGGCGACCGGGAAGGGACTATACCAGTTTTGGCGAGGGGAAACAATGGCATTTGCAACGAATCAATAATCTAGGTATCAGCCTTTTTCATGCTCATGCAATCCTCCTGCACAGCGCTGTTGTTCTAGTGCCGAAAATATCCATAAAAGCGATCAGAAAGCATTGCAGCGACGGCAGAATGGCATTTGCTTTGAAGGCTCCTGAGACCCTCCCTGCTCGTTACGGTATTGTTATTGTAAGGTGCCAGGGGTTTGCTAAAAATTATTGGGAAGTTGGTACTGTTGGAGAACTTAAAGATAGTAAACATGGGGCTCACCCATATAAAATCTGTTTTGGAAATTGAATCTGCCTGTTTCAACCAAAACAAATGGAGCGAAAGCAGCATACGCAATGAACTGAGCAATGAAACCAGTTGTTGCCTTCTTGCCAAAAACGCAATAACAAACGATATCCGCGGTCATATCTTTATGTATCATGTGCTAGATGCGGGTTTTGTTACCAGATTTGCAGTACTCAAAGAATTCCGCAACCAAGGGGTGGGCAGTTTTTTGTTGAAGGGTCTGCTGCACCACGCTACTCTACGGGAGTTGCGAACAATAATGCTGGAAGTCCGAATCTCAAACGCAGCCGCAATTGCGGTCTATGAAAAATTCGGATTTGTTGCAACAGGGCATCGGGAAGCATTTTATTCTCATCCACACGAAGATGCCATTTTAATGACCTGCTTCTTAGAAAAACATTAGTTAGCAAACCGCAAAAATCTGACCGTAGGCGCAAAAAAATACGAATGGAGGGGATTCAAATGGCAACCAATGCCGCACCAGTTAAAGGCACCAAAGATTATCTACCAAAAGAAGCTGCCGCACGATATTATATAGAAAACATTATCCTGAGCACATACCGCCAAAATGGATTTCAACGAATCGAAACACCAATGATCGAGAGTATTGAGCGCTTGGATAAAAGCAACGGTGGAGAAAATCTTTCTTTGATTTTCAAAATCTTGAAGCGTGGCGAGAAACTAAACCTCAATTCCACGGATCTGAAAGAAAACGACCTAGTGGATAGTGGTTTACGATACGATCTAACCCTGCCGCTTGCCAGATACTTTGCAAACAATAGCAATTGGCTCAGAAAACCATTCAAGGTGGTTCAATGCGGCAAGGTTTTTCGCGCAGAACGCCCACAAAAGGGCCGTTTACGGGAGTTTTGTCAGTGCGACATAGATATCATTGGAGATGAGAGCATTGACGCAGAAATTGAACTGATCTCGGTGACCAGCAAAGCGCTAATGAACCTGGGATTCTTTGATTTTGTTGTGCGCATTAACGATCGCCGAATTTTAAAAGATATTGTCTGCAATGCCGGATTTAATGAGGAAGACATCCATTCGGTTTACGTAACCGTAGACAAGCTCGAAAAGATAGGAATCCACGGGGTGCAAGATGAACTTATCGCAAAAGGTTTTGCCGCCGCGCCAATCGAACAGCTACTTAGTGCCATTTCAGATCACACGGCGCAATTTGGCAGTGGCTTGAGCAGCAACCAAAAAGCCAGCGAAGACCTTTTGCAGGTAATTGAAAGCACAAACAGGATCGCCGCAAGCAGATACAAAGTGGTCTTTGACAAAACGCTCGTGCGGGGCATGGGGTATTACACTGGCATGGTATTTGAGATAATCACCCCGCTGTTTGGCGCTGCAATTGCAGGCGGCGGGCGATATGACAATATGATTGGCAGTTTCACAAATGAACAGATCCCAGCAGTTGGTTTGTCGATAGGGTTTGAAAGGATCATGAATATCATCCTGGAAAGCGGCAACTTGAAACCCGAGCAAGTGAAAAGCGTATTGCTGATTTATGGCGAAACTAGCGATATTGTCACGGCGATAGAAAAGGCAAACGAATTAAAACAACAAGGTTATAACGTTACCATAATAAAGAAAGCAAAAAACGTTGGCAAGCAGCTTTCTCGGCTAAAGAAGGATGAATTCGATTGCCTTTGCGATACAGACAAAACCGGCGAATTAGTGGCATGGCGCTAATTCGCCAGCCCAAACTTCCGTAGCGGCGTTCACCACACAAAATCCGGCAATAACGCTTTTGGCAGCCGAGCAATCCAGCAAGCTAGCGGCAACGTACAGCAAACAAAAGACTCCCATCCTGTCAGGAGCAAAGGTAAGGCAACGACACCATCCCAGCGAGTACCGAATGCGGCAGCGTAGAGCGGCCAAAAAAAAACGCAAACCAAATAGCGAAGTATAAGAAAAGCCGGGGCACCGGCTTTTGGCAGCTCCAGGGAATAACAAAACTCAACCAAGGTATAGCGTCAAGAGCGGAAAGTCTAAAAGCTTTCGGCGACGAAAAACAGCGCGGGGTAGTGGCATCAACTCCAAAAAAGAATACTCAAAAACCCTCTCAAACGCGAATCAACACGCTACGTAGCGGGCTAACCTGCAGAGGCGGGTTGCCATCTGAAATCAGCGGGCGGTTTTGCTAGACGCAAACTCAAACGCTCGCGTGGAGGCTGAGAGGGCAGCGGTTTTTTGGGGGCACACCATCGCGGGGCAGCCGTGAGCTGGAAGATGGCTGCTGTTGCCGCCGGAAGCTAGCGTATGCCGTTGTTTTGGTTATCGCTCTCCTGGCAACTTCAGCGGCAGTTTGGAAGGCGCAACAAAAAAAGCGAGAGAAAAAACAGAATTCCAAATGGGGATCTTCATATCCATTTGGAATTTTCTGGCAATTCAATCGCTAAGCTGGCATAGACAAAAGGAAAAGAGATAGCAGCAATGGTCAACAAAAACCTAGGTTAAGGACTCCAGAAAGGACCCAAAACCACGAGCGAAACCTCGTTGCTCGCAACAACGGCAGAGGCTGCAAACAGCTCGTGACCCCTCTTTGGCGGTAGCGCCGCCAGAAGGACTTGGTAACGAATACGCCGCCGCTTACGCCGGGCCGTGACAACAAGCAACCAGCGCCGTTTGCAATAAAGCAGCCTTGCCGCGGGCAGCATCTTCTGTTGCACCACTAACCAGCACATATATCTTCAATTTGGGCTCCGTCCCAGACGGGCGGATTATGACTTGCGCATCAACAACTTCAAAAACCAAAACATCTGAAACGGGGAGTTCCACAAAGAGCTCCTTATTTGTTTTGGGAATCCATTCCTTGCCATTCTTGTAATCGCGAATCTTAGAAATATCATAAGTTGCGAGTTTACAAGGTGGCTTTCGCCTCAAATCATCCATTATACTGGTCATTAAATTAAGGTTTTCAAACACCAGACTTGTTGCAAAGCTCATGTGAAACCCCAATTCCGCATAGAGCTCACGCAAGCGCCTAAGGAGAGTTCTCCCTGTCGTTTTATATCGATCGGCCATCTCGCAAATCAAGGCAGCCGCTGTCACGCCATCCTTATCCCGCGCGTAAACACCCGGTAGATAGCCAAAACTTTCCTCAAAGGCAAGCAGAAAACCATCAAGCCCGCCCTTTTCACGCCCCAAATCATCCATTTTCCCGCAAATATTTTTAAATCCGGTTAATGTTTTGTATACCACCGCCCCATATTTTTTCGCGACCGCTTCAACCATATTGGTGGTAACAATACTCTTTATGACATAGGGTTCCATTTTAAGACGAGATTCCCTAAAATCAAAATGCCCAGAAGCCCCAGCACAAAGCAGCTTTTTCTTATATGCACAGATGTAGTCCAGCAGCAAAACACCGATATCATTGCCACTAAAAAAATGATACCCGTCGCTACCTTTTTCTGCAAAACCAACCCGATCACAATCCGGATCTGTGGCAATTACCAAATCCGCATCTTTCCCAGCCGCCAACTCAACGGCAAGATCAAGTGCCTTTGGATCCTCGGGATTTGGGGAGCTGCAAAAACGAAAATCTTGGTCCGGCCATTCTTGCTGCGGCACAACCCAAAGGTCACAAAGCTGCATACTTTTGAGGATGCGCTTAACCGGCTTGTTGCCCGCACCATTCAGCGGCGTATAAACCAAACTCAGATTTTTTATTGGCTCGAGCACAAGTTCTTTCTGCACAGTTTCAAAATAATTATTGATTATTGCTTGCGGCACCATCTCAGCCTGCAAACCATTGGTAGCCTCCCCAGCAGCAAAAAAATCCAACCCGCCAGCTTCCCGGGAAATAAGCTCGGTGTCAACATCTTTGAGCTGCGTACCGGTCCTCCCAAAAGCTTTAAATCCATTATAAGCAGCAGGATTATGGCTAGCTGTAACCATAATTCCACCGCTGCAACCAAGGGCTCTTATGGCAAAAGAAAGGATAGGTGTCGGCATGAGTTCCGAAAAAATCCAAACCTTCACACCCAACCCAAGCAGAGTTATCGCCGCCTCGTTGGCAAAACGTTTTGAGTTCCGGCGAGAATCGTAGCCGATCACAACACCGGGGCAAGAGTCCTGCAGCCGCAAAAAAGAAGCAAATGCCCTTGTCACCCTGCGAATTGTATATATATTCATACGATTCGGGCCCGCTCCCATGATACCGCGCATTCCACCGGTACCAAATGTCAATTCTTGAGAAAAACATTCAGAAAGTTTATCCGCATCACTCGAAAGTTTTTTCAGCTCCTCCAACAACTCTGAGTCTTTGCAGTTTCTAACCCATTCCTCATAAGCAGCCTGTGCCTCCACGAGCCATCCCCTGCCTTGTGTAAACTTTACCATCCGCGTCCCCAGAACTTTACTGCTTGTCACAGCAATCACAGCAAGAAAGCTTTCCAACAATCGGCGTTGGGTCAACGCCTTGCCGACGGCAATAATCCGCAATGGCAGATTTAACCGCTTGTTCTGCAAGCACCGAGCAATGAATTTTCACCGGTGGCAACCCACCCAAAGCATCCACCACAGTTTGATTGCTGAGCTTTGACGCATCTTCTATTGATCTGCCTTTAATTAATTCCGTCGCCTTGGAGCTGGCTGCTATAGCAGCCGCGCAACCAAAGGTTTTAAAGCGTATATCAGTTATGATACCGTCTTCAACCTTTATATACATTCTTAGAATGTCGCCGCATTTGGCATTGCCAACCTCTCCAACACCATCTGCTCCAGGAAGCTCGCCAACATTTCTTGGGTTGGTGAAGTGATCCATAACCTTTTCTGTGTACATAAATAACCTCGCTTCATCATAAAAATACCCACATTTAATTCTACTTCCCAGGCCACAAATAAAATTACATCCGCCACAACAAAAATCAATCTGCTTGCCAGATTGGCGACATCTGTCTAAGTTTTGTTATTGTCTGCTTCAAAATTTCCAGGAAATATACCACTTCTTGCTTCGTATTATACTTAGACAAGCTTACTCGCAAAGACCCCTGAGCAAGCACATGATCCAAACCCATCGCCATAAGAACATGGCTTGGCTCCAATGAGCCAGATGTGCAAGCAGAACCAGATGAACAGCAAATATTATTCATTGCCAAATGCAGAAGAATCCCTTCACCTTCCACACCTGCAAAAGAAAAATTTAGTATATGAGGCATATTATGGTGATGAGACCCATTAAACCTGACCTTTGGGATCTGCATAACCCCAGCCAACAGCAGCTCTCGAATCTCCGCAAGCGCCGCATTCTTTTCCTGCATTTCGGCGACCGCGTCCTCAAGAGCCTGGCCAAGCCCAACAACATTCGCCACATTTTCGGTGCCCGCCCGCTTTCCACGTCCCTGCTCCCCACCAAAAAGAAGATTGGGAACGAATATTCCTTTTTGCAGGTAAAGAACACCCACCCCTTTTGGAGCATGAAACTTATGCCCTGTCAGCGAGAGTAAATTAATATTCTGCTCTTTTACATTAATCTCAACATTACCAACCGCTTGCACGGCGTCCGTGTGGAACACAATCCCCTTCTCTTTACAAATCGCCGCCAGCTCGTTTATGGGCTGAACCACACCGGTCTCGTTATTCGTGTACATAACCGAAACCAGCTTTGTATTTTCCTTAATTGCCGCCCGCAATTCATCAGGAGAAACACGGCCTTCGGCGTCCACTCCCAACCAAGTTACAGAAAAACCATTCTTTTCCAGTTGTTTTGCCGTGTTTAAAACAGATGCATGCTCAATCCGCGTGGTTATAAAATGATCACCATCTCGCAGTAATCGAAACACCCAATTGTTTGATTCTGTTGCGCAGGACGTGAAATAAATCTCCGATGGATCCGCTCCTATTGCCGCCGCGACCTGCAAAGCCGCTTTGTTTATTGCCTCTTTAACCGGCGCAGATGCAGAATACGCACTGGACGGATTAAAATACTGCTCGCCAAAAAATGGCAACATCGCATCCAAAACCCTCTTCGAAACCCTTGTTGTTGCCGCATTGTCAAAATATATTAGATCGTGCACTTTCTTTTTTACTCCCTTCTTTAGAACCGCAAAATACTAGATTAACTATCGCAACTTTGCCACCAATAGCCAAGCCAAGCAAACCAACACTCACATGCTCACAAACCTATGCAGCAACAACTCACCGACGCCTTCGCCGCCGCAGGTTGCGCTTGCGAATCACAACCAGCAACAGCGCAGCAGCAACAACCGAAAGAGCTCCCACAAACCTCTTGTCTCTGAGCAAAAGCGAAACCTGACCAACAAAATCTGATTTTATTACTTTAGAGGTAAACAAATCCGCCTCAGCCAATTTGTTTTGCCCCAGATAAAAGCTAACCGTCCCAATCTTCGTGCCAGCCACTATCGGTGCCACCAAAAACGCAGGTAGGGCAAATTGCTTCGTTACCATTCCCGATTTTGTGTCTTTTGGCAAGGTTGCAAGAATATCAATTTTCGTAACCAACCCAACATGATCAACCTCGCCGGAACCACGAACCCGAATTTCATTCAAAAGCGCACCTGCTGCAGCCAACGTACGCCTTTCATAATTGCTATAAATGTAGTCCAATATCTGCTTTGTTACAGTAAAGGCCTTTGGCGGAAATTCCCCTTCCTTCGTTTCTTGTGGCGGACAAAACCCCATAACCACACCAGCAACGTTCATTCCTTTATGGCAACTAAACGAAGCAAAATTCTGCAAATCCGGGAAAGATCCGGTTTTAAAGCCGGTCACACGCGAATCATGATAGGGGCCACATAACAGCATCTGGTTTGTGGTGTAAATTGTCGTCTCTTTGCGTTTATTAGTCTGCGACATTTGATAAGTCTTTTTCGCCGCCAAATCCACAAGAACCGGCTTCGTTAGTGCCTCCCGCAGGATAAGGACCATATCACGGGCAGTTGAGACATTTTCTTCGGAAATGCCAGAAGCATCAACAAAATGCGTGTTTTTGCTGCACCCCAGCAAAGTTGCCTTATCATTCATCGCCCCAACAAGACCACCAAAAGCATGAGAAAGAATTTCGGCGCCATCACACCCAGAAGCAATCATAGTTGCCGCCACCAAGTCACGCAGCGTAACCTCTTCTCCCGCAGAAATTCCCACCGCCGCAGCATGCGTTCCATAAAGGCGGTCAAAAACCGCGCGAGGGGCAACCGTCGTGGCACCAAGGCCCTTGTTATCGCTTGCAACCTGCCCAGCTGGTACAACAGAGGCACCAACGCCAGCCGCGGCTTCAGCAGCAACCTTCTTTGCCGCCTGAGGCTGTGCAGGCAAATTAGGATTCTTTTTTTGCACAGCAGAAGCACTTGGCTTAATGCTACGCTTCTCCACTTCCTCTAGAGCAACCAGCACCGTCATTATCTTTGCCAAAGAAGCTGTCTTCTCTTTGTTGTTTTCGCCCTGCTTAAACAACTCATTGCCTGTGTCGGCATCCACAAAAAAACAAGATTTTGCAGCCACCACAGGCGGCGGCAGAGCACAAACCGAATGCAAAGAAAAAACAAACGCGGCCAGCACAAAGATTTTTCGCATGGCACACACCATCAGGATTCCTTCCCCGAGTAAATTACGACTTCACAAACATATTTTCTCGCACCACTTCCAGCACCAATCGATCATCACTGACCATCACGTTAACAAACTTTGGTTTCTGATCCGCCCGCGCAACAATACATTCACAGATCCCATTCTCCAATTCATTCCTAATTATTTTCAGAATACCACGAACCCCGGTTTTTTGATCTTTAAACGCCTTTGTAGAAATAAATTCCACAACGTCATCATCCCAGCAGAATTCGATGTTTTGCGCAGCAAGGACCTCACAAAATTCAGCAAGTTTGTTTGCGGTAATCCCTTCATAATCAGCCTTGGTCAACTGATTAAAAGCCACCACCTCATCCACCCGCGCCAAAAATTCCGGCCGCAGAAAGTCAGAGAGCGCCTTCTTCATCTTTTCAACAACAAACTTTCCTTGCTCCTTGTTGAATCCAAGCGCATTCTCTCGCAGGTTGCTTCCCGCATTCGAGGTCATGATTATTATCGTGTGCACAAAAGAAACCTTGCGCCCCTGCGAATCCGTTATGGCACCTTCATCCAAAATCTGCAACAGTATGTTCATAACCTCCGGGTGCGCCTTCTCGATCTCGTCAAAAAGCACCACCGAATACGGCCGCCGGCGAATCTTTTCTGTTAGTTGGCCAGCCTCATCGTAACCAATGTACCCAGGAGGGGCTCCCATAATCTTAGAAACCGCATGTTTCTCCATAAACCCAGACATATCTAATTTAATTAACGGTTCTGTCACATCGCCAAAAAGTTCATGGGCCAGCGATTTCGCAAGCTGGCTCTTCCCCACCCCAGTTGGCCCAACAAAAACAAACGAAACCGGGCGCTCTTTCGCCACCAACTTTACCTGCGATCTTGCCACTGCCCAACAAACAGCGTCAACCGCCTCATCTTGCCCAACAATCACTTTTTTAAGCCGATCTTCAAGATTTTTTAGCTTGCGAACAGCCTCTTCTGTTATCGTCGAAGCAGGAACACCTGTCCAAAGCTCAATCACATTGGCAAGATTTGCGCGGGTTAGGTGAATGCTTTTAATCTCCTCTTCAAGCCCCATGAGCTGATTTTTACACTGAAGCTGTTCGGCCTTTAGCTTTGCGATCAATTCATAATCGATCTCATTATCATCATTACTTGCCGAAAGCGCCGCTTCTTGCTTATTAACGCTTTCTAACTTTGTCTTTGCAACATTATATTCGGTCAATCTGGAGTTGCTCAACGCCACACTCGAACACGCTTCGTCGAGCAGGTCTATCGCCTTGTCTGGCAAAAATCTGTCTGGTATGTAGCGCTCAGCAAGCCCAACCAGCTCTTTAATAATCTCATCAGGAACCCGTACATGGTGATAAAGCTCATAATAACCCTTTATCCCCTCTAGTATTTGTATCGTCTCGGCAACACTTGGCTCTTCCACCTTAACCGGCTGAAACCGCCTCTCTAAAGCAGCATCTTTCTCTATGTGCTTACGATACTCGTTGAAGGTGGTTGCCCCTATCACCTGGATTTCGCCACGAGAAAGAGCCGGCTTAAGGATATTCGCCGCACTCATCGTGCCATCTGAATCGCCCGCCCCCACAAGATTGTGTAGCTCATCGATAAATAAAATTATATTCCCAGCGGCTTTGATCTCGGACACCAAGCTTTTGATCCTGCTTTCAAACTGGCCGCGAAACTGCGTCCCGGCAACCAATGAGGTAAGATCAAGCAGCATAATCTCTTTATCAAGCAGCTTAAACGGCACATTGCCATCAACAATGTTCTGCGCAATTTCTTCAACAATCGCCGTTTTCCCAACACCAGGCTCACCGATCAAGCAAACGTTGTTCTTGGTTCTTCTGTTAAGAACCTGCATAATTCGCATCTCTTCGCGCTCCCGCCCAATCACCTTGTCAACATTCCCATCCAACACTTTTTTGTTAAGGTTGACACAGTAATTATCAAGGAATCGCCTCTTCGGGTCCTTCTTGTTTTTTGCTTTTTCCTGCGAATTTTTATCCTTATTCGTTTCGTTATTCGTTTCGCTATAACTAACAATG
>JAIRZL010000020.1 GCA_031267245.1 Oscillospiraceae bacterium | reverse complement strand
TCAAGACAATGTGATGCGCTTTACCATGCTTTTTCTTGCAATCTATCGTTTTGTGCCTAATTTTGGTGCCGGAAGCCGGACTTGAACCGGCACGAGTGTTACCTCCCGGGATTTTAAGTCCCGTGCGTCTGCCATTTCGCCATTCCGGCCTGTTGGTTGTTTCCGTTACTTCTTGTTGTCGCTGCCTATTTCTTCCAGACGCCGGGCTTTCCTGCGCTGGTTTCTATTCTTCGCCTGCGTTGCGCAGCTGCTGCGCACTACTTTGTTTTACGCACTTTAGTTGCGCATACAACATCTGTTGTCCTCTTTCGCTGCTACTAATTTACGTGGTGTCCACGCCTTGGAACCGTTAGGGCCGACGCCCAGCAGCTTTGTTGTTTGGGTAGGCACCAGCCATCTTGATAGGTGTTTTTGTCACTGCCGGCGGTTCTGCGAATTTGTTCGCTTACTCCGTGAGTACACCGTTCTCTCAGCAGCTTCCCGTTGTTTTATATCGCTGCTGCCTGCTACACTACAGGCGCACAGCAGTTTTCTTGATTGTACGGCACTCACCGGGTTTTGTGCTGCTTGTCAAGGCCGCAGGGATTTGTTGCCTTGTTTGATGGTTTTGCTGTCCCCTCGATAGTTGCTGCTGTTTTGGGATCGCGCACAACGAAGACGTCAACAGCAGACCCGTTTGCCCTGGGGCTAGCATCCCCCAGCCTTCGGTTGCTCGCGACTTTCGATGCTAAGCTAATTTGTTCGCCTGTTTCTTCTCCGCCGCAACCGCGCCGGATACTGCCTGTTGTCTGGAACACATAGCGAGCAGCTTTCCGTATCTAAGGTCTTTTGACCGGCCCGCGGCGGCGCTTTTTCTCTTCGCTAGCGCAGCAATTGTTCTTGTAATGATTTCCCTCGCCCTTTTGCCATCTGCTGCCTTTACTTGGGCCACCACCGTTGCTGTTCCTGCGCTTACTCTTGCCTCGGGCGGCAGGATTTTACTATGTTGCCCTGCGACATCACCAGCTACTCCGTTCCCATGTTCTCTCAGCTGGGCTGGCTTTAACCGCTTCGGCCTCGTTGTTGTTGATCTTAATTTCGCGCTCCGTATTGCCTTGGTGCTGCCTCCTAAAATACCACAAATACCGCCGCGCGAACGGTGCACGCATCGTTTTCCTTGCGTTCCGCCCACACAACTTGCCATGTGGGGTGCGCGCTTGATCTTGCTCGCCGCTTTCTGTTCCTGTGCTTTGGGCTTCCGTACCGTTGAAAGTGCTCATGACAGGCTCCATCGGGGAGTGCCCGGCACTTTCTTTTTGCACACTTCAATTTTATTCTTAGGTTGCCGTAGCGGTAAAAACCAGGCTACGTCCACAGAAAAAGCATACCTCGCGGCCTTTGCTGTTTAACTTCGATTGTGTTGTGGGGAGCCAACTGTCTTTACTACTGCGCACTTTTATCTGTGCGTTACTTCTTTTTTTTGCCTGAGTTTTGGTGAGCCATGCGCGATTCGAACGCGCGACAACTTGATTAAAAGTCAAGTGCTCTACCAACTGAGCTAATGGCCCATTGCATTCGCTTCCTCTGTGCCTTGTTTTCGTGTGCCGCCGGATCTGTGCCACGCTCTCCCCGCTTCCTTTTCTTACCCCTTCTCTAGACCTTCCCCTCGCTCAAACCGCACAAACCTCGCCACTTGAATTTCTATGGTCCGTTCTTCTGCGTAGGAAGTTATATACTTCGAGACCGTCAATTCAGGATCTTTAATGAACTCTTGCTCCAGAAGGCAATTTTCTTTATAATATTTTCCCATCCGACCTTCCACTATTTTCTGGGCAATGTTTTCTGGTTTCCCTTCGTTCAACGCTTGTGCTAGCAGTATCTGTCGCTCTTTTTCTAATACTCCTGCGGACACATCGCTCTTGCTAATCCATTGGGGTTTGTACGCGGCGATTTGCATGGCGATATTTTTAGAAAACTCTTCGAATGCCGCATCCCTTTCTAGTTTCTTTAGTGCAAACTCAACCATCACACCGATTCTGCCATCACCATGTGTATAAACTTGCGTTACTCCGTCGAATCGGGTAAAGCGTGAAATTTTTAGGTTTTCACCCATAACGAGAATTCTTTCTTTAAGTGCTGTCTGCACGTTACATGATTCTTCCCCGCGTTGGGCGACAAGGTTGCATGCCATGAGGGCATCGATATTGCTTGGGTTACATGTGAGCACGGTGTTGGCGCATGCCTGTACAAACTGTACAAATTCTTGATTTTTGGCCGCGAAATCGGTTTCGCAGTTCACTTCAATCAAGGCGCCCGCATCTGCGCTCCACGCTGCCGCAACAATCCCTTCGGCAGCAACCCGCCCGGATTTTTTTTCTGCCATTACCGTTCCCCGCTCCCGGAGAATTTCAACTGCCCGTTTTGCATCTCCATCAGCTTCTGCTAATGCTTTCTTGCAATCCATCATTCCGCATCCGGTCTTTTCCCTTAACTCTGAAACATCTCGTGCGCTAAAACCCACGGTTTTGCAACCTCCTCATTTAAGCCTTCTTGCTGTTTCCTCTTTTGCCACCGACGATCACGACCTCAAGCGTTTTTCGCTCATCGTGGCCAAACATCCCCCCCCCTATAGAGGTTTCATTTCGCCGCACTAGCCACCACCACCTTCTGCCACCACCAGAGCACGCTACATTCACAGCGTCTCTTTGTGTCGGTGCCGCCAACGTCCGTCTAAGCTTCCTGGCTTAACCTTTGGTCTGAATTGCTTGCTTTTTTGCGTATCCCGCCCTGTTCGTTGCTGGCCGGCAGAATTGTGGCCTGTTTCTCCGCAATCGGGCATAGCACGGACGTTCTTTGGCGTCGGGTTGGTTTGCGGTGCGTGCGCTTTTGCGTTGTGTATTCTTTGCTGCAGCTGGTGCTAACGTTTTCCCGCTCTCTAATTGTTTGCTTTTTGCGCTGCTCTCCGCCGCTCTGTGTGGCCGGTTGCGCAGCTCCTTAGTAGCATAACGGCCCGTGCATGCTGAGAGGCAATCCAGCTAAATTGCGCAGTCAGTTTTTCAAAAAAGAACCCTGGGTTTCGGACCTGTAACAATAGCGGTGATAAGTGTTAGCGGTGATAAGTGTTTTTACGTCGTCGCTGCCACGTGTTGCTCCGCGCCTGGCATCTGAGTTGTTGCCGCCTCTGTTGTGCGATCCTTTTTGCCTTGTTCTTTTTCTTCCCCTTCTTCTTTTTCTTGTTGCTGTTGCTCATCAAAATCCGCACCTTGTCTGCCTTCTATTATGGCGTTTGCGCAGACTCGCGCCATTAATCGCACGGATCGAATAGCGTCGTCGTTCCCTGGCACAGGGAAGTCTATGATGGTGGGGTCGCAGTTTGAATCGCAAAGCGCCACAATTGGGATTTTTAATTTCCTAGCCTCAGCCACGGCGATGCCATCCTTCTTGGGGTCAATGATAATCACAACGCTTGGAGGTTTTTTCATCCCCCTGAGCCCGCCCAAGAATTTTTCTAGCTTACCCATCTCTAACTTTAGTTTGCTAACCTCTTTTTTGGGCAACAAATCAAATGTGCCATCTGCAGACATTTTCTCAAGCTGTATAAGCCTTGCGAGTCGTTGTTTAATGGTTGAGAAATTTGTCATTGTGCCGCCCAGCCACCTGGCGTTAACATAAAATGCCCCTGCCCTGGTTGCTTCTTCTTTGACGGCTTCGCTCGCTTGCTTTTTCGTACCAACAAACAAAAAAGTGCAATTCTTTGCCGCTATATCACGAAGGAACGCAACAGCCACATTCAATTTTTTTAAGGTTTGTTGCAGATCTATAATGTGGATACCATTTCTTACAGTATAAATGTATATATCCATCTTGGGATTTCGCCGTTTGGTTTGGTGGCCAAAATGGAAGCCTGCTTCCAGCAGCCCCTTCATTGAAACTCCGCTCATCGTTTAAATCCTCCTGCTTGGTTATTCCGCCGCTTTCCTTTTTTGACTCGCAAGCGAGCACCACAATCCGCGAGAAAGCGTGTGTTTTTTTAATTGCTGCTATAGTACCACAAATGGCACGGCTTTGCAAGAGGGAACACCGCAAGGATGCCGTTTCTTGCCTGGCATACTGCCGACTGTTCTGCAGGGCAGTTTCTTGATTGCAAGATTATCGATCTTGGTATAGATCCCGCCTGTAGACTGCCATTCTCCCTGCTCCAAGTGCTTGTTTTTTCGTTGACTTGCGGAGAATGGTTTCTTGCAAGTGTCGTTATGCGCAGCACCTCGGTGGATCTTGTAACAACGTTTTTCCTTACCTAAGGTTCTCATGGCGAACAACGTCTTGCTGCAAGGAATACCCCCTGCAGCATCAACCGTAGCCCCCGGACCAGGCGCGTAAAAAGGCGATCAATCCCTTCGGCTTAGTCCCTCAAAGAATGTCCCCCATGATCGCTCACAGAGAGCACGGATCGCCGGACCTGGAAAGAAATTGCGAATTTTTCTTTTTCTGAATCGCATTGCTTCGCAACGGTTTCCCCGCTATCACTGTTCACTCTAGATGGGATTGTATTGCTTTCTGGAACGTTTTCCCTTTGGTTTATCCAGCTGCTGTCCCGGATAGACAGCTCTTTCCAACGACGTCTGGGCTGGGATTGTTTGCACAAGAAAAACCGCTCCAACGGCGACGGCACTAAGCGACGACAAAAGCGCAACGCTTTGTCCGCGAATGTTAGTTTGCTGCCGACTCTAATCTGTAGCGGCGGCATTGGCAAACAGCGAGAGGAGCCCCATGCCATGCTTAGCAGCGTTGCAGCAGGAAAGCGGTGCCCCGCGGCGGCATTGCCCTATCCGCAGTGCCGAAATCAGCGAGGCTTTTTGAATGCAAAAAACAACAGGGATGCTAACATCTTCGCCCGTGGCAACCAAGAAGTACAAAGTTGTTGTCAAGTTCGAAAGTTGCAACATCATTTCCTGCTAGCTACCCGCACAGCGTTGCCGCGAGAAAGTGATGCCCCGCGGCAGCATAGCTACAACGGCGGCGCCGAACCCAGCGGAGCTTTTGGAGCGCAAAAACGATAGTCTCGCTAACATCTTCGCCCGTGTAGCCCAGGGGAACAAAACGGAGGCAGCTGCGGTCTTCACTTCTGTATTGTGGCGATGGCCGCAAAGGGTTTGGTTGGTGGCCCGCAGAGTTGCTGTTTTTCAACGGCAATGTACCCCCACAGCGGATCTTTGTAAGCCCACAGCTGTGCCTACGCCTGGCGGCCCCAGCGTTACAGTGGGATCCAACAACGACAGGTCTGCTCGGCGGAATCAGCCGCTTCGCCGTTCAGTTAACGCGGCAAGAAACGCTTTCCGTTTGCCAAATTGGTAGCGTTGAAACGGGATTATGCTATTACCTCCTGCGTTGCTTGGTACCCCAGTTTGTTGGTGTTGGGTAACTTTTCGCCAGCTAATTTGTATTTGAGGCGATCCATATATTCTGCGTATTTCCCCTTATTGTAATTTTGCACCGGGCGCAAAAAACCAACAACACGGCTCCAAACCTCAGCCTCCTGCCCGCATTCTGGGCATTGGAAGTGCTCGCCAGAAAGATACCCGTGGTTCTCGCAGACGGAGAAGGTTGGCGTGATTGAAATATACGGTAACTTATAGTTTGTAAATACTTTTTTGATCAGGGTCTTCGTGATCTCAATGTCTTTGATGTTTTCGCCAAGATATAGGTGAAGAACGGTGCCGCCTGTATATAGACTTTGCAGTTCATCCTGCAGATCTAAGCTCTCAAAAATATCGTCTGTGAAGCCAACCGGCAACTGCGACGAGTTTGTGTAATATGGAACCTTTCCGCCAGCAGTTTTGATGGTTTTGAATTTTTCAACATCTTTTTTTGCCAGCCGGTAGCTGGTTCCTTCTGCTGGTGTTGCTTCAAGGTTATAGTAATGACCGGTTTTTTCCTGTGCCGTTTTTAAGAAATCTCTCATGTCATTTAAAGTTTCAATTGCGAACTCTTGCCCTCTTGCGGTTGCTAAATCGCAATCATCACCCAAAAGATTCCGGCAAGCTTCGTTCATGCCGATGAGTCCTATTGTGTTGAAATGGTTATACCAATATTGGCCGGTGCGATCGAAAAGCACTTGCAGATAGCTTGCCGCATATGGATACATCCCTTTTCTTGTTTGTGACTCGATAATCTTCCGTTTGATCTCCAGGCTAGAAACGGCGATCTCCATCAACCGCTTCACCCGATCTTTAAATTCCGCTTTTGTGTGAGAAAGGAACGCGGCACGAGGCAGGTTCAGGGTAACAACGCCAATAGAGCCGGTCAATGGGTTGGAGCCGAACAATCCGCCTCCGCGTTTGCGCAATTCTTTGGTGTTTAACCGCAAACGACAGCACATCGATAACGCATCTTCGGGAGAAAGATCGCTCGTTACATAATTCGCAAAATACGGGATGCCGTATTTGCCGGTGACCTCCATGATCTTGTTTACAACAGGGCTATCCCAATCAAAACTCTTTGTTATGTTGATTGTTGGGATTGGGAAGGTGAATACGCGTCCTTTGGAGTCACCTTCCATCATAACTTCGCAGAATGCCGAATTGATCATATCCATTTCTTTTTGGAAATCTCCATAGGTGGCTTCCAGTGGTTGGCCACCCACAATAACAGCGCGACTTTTTAGGTTTGCCGGGCACACAACGTCCAATGTTATGTTTGAAAACGGGCACTGAAAACCAACACGCGTTGGCACATTAAGGTTGAAAATGAATTCCTGCAATGCCTGCTTCACAGCTGCATAGCTTAGGTTGTCTTGACGCACAAAAGGTGCGCAATATGTGTCGAAAGATGCCCATGCCTGCGCTCCTGCTGTTTCCCCCTGCGTCACGAAGGTGGAGTTGACAACTTGACCTAAAAAAGAACGTAAATGCCGCGCTGGCTTGGATTCCACTTTTCCATTAACACCACCGAATCCATTGGTCAACAGTTGATAAAGATCCCAACCGGCGCAGTACGAACCAAAAAAGCCAAGATCATGGATATGCAAATCGCCCGCCATATGGGCGTCCCGAACATCCTGCGGATATATTTCGTTTAGCCAATATTGCCTTGTGAATGCTTCTCTTATGTAGTTGTTCATTCCATTGATAGATTTTTGTGTATTAGAGTTCTCTTTGATCTTCCAACTCTCATCTTCAATGTATTCTGAAAACATCTTGACTGTCGCATCGATCAGTGCGTTTGATTCTCGTAATGTTCTGCGCTTTTCGCGATATAGGATATACGCTTTTGCTGTTTTCGCGTGGCCATTTTCGATCAAAACCTTTTCCACAATGTCCTGTATTCCTTCAACGTCGGCCACCCCAGATGGGTACGCAGCGTCTGCCATCTGCATGACCTGCTCAGAAAGCTCATCTGCGCGGTCCCAATCATCACCGCCAACATTGCTGGCCGCTTTAAATATTGCTAGTGTGATTTTATCTCTGAGGAACGGAACAAAATCCCCTTCTCTTTTTCTAACTCGCATTAACATAAAAAAACCTCCAAGTGATAATTTAGTTTGATTATATCTTAAAATAGAATATCAAAAAGCCCTGAACCCCTCTTGCAAAAGGAAACGTTGCAAAAACGAAATCGGCTAAAAATCCCCAACATCGTGGCCGCCGCATCACGCCGTTGTGGTAACCATGCAAATCATTTGGTTTGTTATGCAGCGCCCCGTGGCAACCCACACCCGCGGATTTGCGCGGGCCATACCCTTATATGGCTAGATGGCAGGAGGGCGTTGGCGACGAGGTCTGGATTTGCATTTTTGCGTTGTTTCGCCGTAAACAATCCATGCCATACTTTGCAGCTTTGTAGTTGTGCGAGGTTGGGGACTACGGACTGCTGCTGCGCCTGTTTTGCTGGCCTCTGGGTGCTTTCCAGTTCCCGCAATCAGCAAAACTGCGACACAGCATGCCTCGGCCGCGCCTGCTTAGGCAGTGGACGGTTGCTAGTTGTGCGCGTCGGCGCTCTGCTTTCGGTTGGCCGCTGGTTTGTTTGTGCTCTTTTGTGGGCGCCCTGGATGCGGGGGAGCGCCTTCGGAATGCGCTGATTCGTCCGTTGCGACTTCAGGCGCCAGGGTTAAACGAAAGGTGCTTCTATTGCTGCGGTTCTGTATTTTGTCTTTTCACCTCGCCTCAGCTGCTCTTGTGGCCGTTTAGCTTGTATCCGCGGAGCTAGTGGGCGCTGTTTTGCGTGGTTCGCCTGCCTCACCTGTTTGTTTGACAGAGGGTCGCATAAAAAGGCCACGCATGCTGATCTGTAAGGTGGCTTTTATTGTGACATCTGCGTTTGTTTTTATTTTGGGTGGCGGCGGCTTGTGTTTGTCGTTTTTCGCTTGCCCCATTTTCCCCGTGTGTCTACTAGGATTTGTCTGTTTAGGTCTTGCTTGGTTAGCGTGCGCGACTAGCTTGTTTGTGCTTCGGTTGTCCTTGGTTAGCATGACACATTTAATTCCGGATGGCATCACGCCGTTGTGCTAGCCAATGCAAATCATTTGGTTTGTTGTCTGGCGCGTTGCCAACAGTGAAGCAGGGCTACAGTAGCTTGTATCGCAAAAAAACAAATGGGCGAGCTACTGTGATTTTGAGGGAAATTGGGAGAAATGGGAGAAAAATGAGAACGGCAATAATCAATGATGATGAGATTGCCGCACCCTATAAATTAGTTATTAATACAATAATTTATTATCCATCAGTTTTTGCTGGAAGTCAAGCTGGCGGCCGCTTTGAAAAGGCTAGAGAAGGCATTGTTATTATACTTTTTTGCAATATTTGTAATAATTTGTTGTAGATGCTTTTTTGCTGCTGGGTATTTGCAACATCCTAACAACAGTAAAGTGCACAAAATCCACGACAAGGCATCTACGATGAGACGGTGTGAACGAGTTGAGGCTTTGCAAACGCTCCACCGAAGCAGTTACTGTCGCTGAAATTTCAAGAACTTTTTTGAAACCCGCCAAGCCATTTTTTGCACACTTGTGCAATGGTAAGTTTCATCAGAGTTGAAAATAAAAATCTGATTGTTGATGTAAAAAGTAAACCAATTGAGCTTCTTTTTGCTATTATCATGCTGTGTTGCCCGCAGATTTCAGCGCGGTGCGCGTTACATCTCCAGCCGCTTCTGCTAATGCGTTCTTGCAATTTACTGTTCCGCATCCGATTTTTTCTTTTTTGTGTTTCTTTTGCTTCGCGGATCGGGTATAATGGGGTATGGCAGAAATATTTGCGGATGTGGCGGAATTGGCAGACGCGCCAGACTTAGGATCTGGTATCTTTGATGTGGGGGTTCGAGTCCCTTCATCCGCACCATAATAGCTACCAAACATCTACCATCTATTATTGATACAAAGGCATTTTGGCGATAGATGATTTTTATTGATGTGAATGGCCTGGCTCCAGGTGGTTTTAGTGTGTTGCTGCGGCATTTGCGGGGGTACCAAACAAACCGTCTTGCCAATAACCGCTGCTGGCCTCCGCCGTTGGGCCCTTGCCTGGTCTCCTGGCGAATTGTCGCGTGTGTGCCTGCTGCTTTCTGGTTTGTTAGGTTGCAAGAACGTTTTGCTTTGTTGTTTTTCGAGCGGGATTGTGAGAGCCCAAAAGCGGCGATGGGTTGCCACCGCTTGGCACAAAGCGCCGAGGTACCGTTTCGTTTCCGCTGGCCGGGGTAAACGCAGTCGCGCCAGCTGCCGTCGCCTGGCCCGATGCTTGTATTTTTTTGCGTTGTGTTTTCGCAACCATGGCCGACACAAAAAAGCAAGCAACTCTGTGCCAAGTATCTAGCTCTCCTTATCTTGGGCTTGGATTTTGACGTTTTATTTTTGAGGCAACTACGGCGACGCGAGAGGAATCCTGCGCGGGCGATATTGAAAAAAGGCATGGCCGCAGGAGCTTTGTTTCGCCGAATACATGTTCTTTTGCCCGTTGATTTCTGCAACCCGAGAGCTCCCGGGTGGACCGGCGTTGGGCAGCGACGAATGCTGACCAGTCTTTGTTGTCTGATTTTGTTGGGAGTGAATATTTTTTGAGAAAAGTAAAGGTAATGGATGGCAACACGGCAGCAGCGCTGGTTGCTTATGCCTTCACAGAAATAGCGGCAATATATCCAATTACTCCGGCGACTTCAATGGCGGAGCTTGTTGCTGGGTGGGCGTGTGCCGGGCGCCCCAACCTTTGGGGGAGGCCGGTTGCCGTCACGGAGATGCAGTCGGAAGCTGGTGTTGCCGGAGTTATGCATGGGAGTTTGGCTGGTGGTGCTCTTGCGAGCAGCTTCACGGCATCCCAAGGCTTGCTTTTGATGCTGCCAAATATGTATAAGATTGCCGGCGAGTTGTTGCCTGGCGTTATTCATGTTGCCGCTCGCGCTGTGGCTTCCCATGCTCTTTCTATCTTCTGCGACCATTCAGATGTTTATGGGTGCCGGGCCACTGGTTTTGCGATTCTTTGCTGCAACAATGTGCAAGAAGTGATGGATTTGAGCCCGATTGCTCATCTCTGTGCAATTAACGGTCGGGTGCCGTTCCTTAATTTTTTTGACGGCTTCCGCACCTCGCACGAGCAGAAGAATGTGGCAGTTTGGTCTGATGAGCAGCTACGCAGTCTGGTGGATGCCAATGCTGTTGAGGAATTTCGTTCGCGAGCAATGAGACCTCAAGCGTCAACAATTAGGGGCACTTCGCAATCGGCAGATGTTTTTTTTCAGAATCGAGAGGCCAGTAACCGCTATTATGATTTATTGCCGGAGATGGTGGATGCGCAGATGGCGGCAATCAACACAAAAATCGGGGCTGATTACTCGCTCTTTAACTACTATGGCCACAAGGAAGCAGAAAATATTATTGTTGCCATGGGTTCTGTTTGCGATACAATTGAAGAAGTTATTGATCATTTAAACTCGCGTGGTGCACGGCTTGGGTTGGTTAAAGTAAGGTTGTTTCGTCCGTTTTCGGTTGCTCATTTTGTTAGCAAATTGCCGCCATCGGTGAAAAAAATCTCTGTTTTAGACCGCACAAAGGAGCCTGGTGCCGTTTTTGAACCTTTGCACCTGGATGTGGTTGCTGCGATTTCTGCTGCAGGCCTACAGGGGATTAAGGTGGTTGGTGGGCGGTATGGATTGGGGTCAAAAGATGTTACACCTCAGCAGATTGCTGCCGTTTTTGAGAATGCCAACCACGAAACGAAGCCACGCTTTACCATTGGAATTAATGATGATGTAACAAATTTATCCTTAAAGGATACGGCACTAGAGTTGTTGAGTTCAGCGACCAATTGTAAGTTTTATGGCTTGGGTTCTGACGGTACGGTTGGTGCGAGTAAAAATGCAATTAAGTTGATTGGCGAGCAGACAAACTTGAATGTTCAAGGGTATTTTTCTTATGATTCCAAGAAGTCCACAGGGTTAACGGTTTCTCACCTGCGTTTTGGGGATGCGCTCATACGATCTCGGTATTTGGTGCAGCGTCCGGGTTTTGTTGCCTGCCATCATTTTTCGTTTCTGGCCAAGTATGATGTTTTGGATGGCATTAAGGAAAATGGCATATTTCTGTTAAACTGCGCTTTGTCGGAATCTGAATTGCAAGAGTGTTTACCGGCACGGGTTAAGCGCGTTTTGGCACAAAAGAATGTGAGTTTTTTTGTTGTTGCTGCTACCGAGATTGCTGAAAAGCTTGGCCTTGGGGGCAAGATAAATATAATTTTGCAAGCGGCATTCTTCAAACTCATTAAACTTTTCCCGGAGCGGCAGGCAATTGAATTCATAAAACAGATGGTTGAAAAAACCTATCGAAAGAAAGGGCAACGTATCGTTGAGCTTAATTGCCAGGCAATTGTGTGTGGGATTCAAGAGCTTAAAGAAGTTGCTGTGCCGCCTGATTGGGCAGGTGTGCACAATGAAGAGCAGCCTTACGAGACGATTTGTGGAGGTGGCTCTTTCGCAGAGCTTGTGTCTCTTTGCCGGCAGCAACGGGGCGATGAGATCCCGGTTTCTGGCTTTTTGGAAATTGCAGATGGGGTGCTGCCGCTGCGTGCGGCGGAGGCGCAGAGGGTTGCCGAAACTGATGCGAAGGCGAGGGAAGTTCCTTGTTGGTTACCGGAAAACTGCATACAATGCAATTTCTGTAGCTTTGTGTGCCCCCACGCTGCGATCCGGCCGGTTGTTTTGAACCAAGAAGAGGTTGCCAAAATGCCGCCAGGCACAAAATTGATCCCGATGAAAGGTTCTTGCCACCACTTTGGGGTAGCTATTGCGGCCAAGGAGTGTCTTGGGTGCGGAGCTTGTGTGGAGGCGTGCCCCGGGATCTTGGGCAAAAAAGCGTTAGAAATGATCGGTTCGCGAACCCAATTAAACCAACAAGAGATTTTTGACCTTGCAATGGGCGCAACAGAAAAGCCGGAAATATTCAAAAGATTTACGGGCAATAGTGTCACTGGGAGCCAGTTTCGGCGTCCGCTGTTGGAGTTCCCTTCTGCGTGTGCTGGCTGTGGCGAAGTGCCTTATGTGAGGTTGCTTACGCAGTTGTTTGGCGAGCGATTGTATATAGCGAATGCAACGGGTTGTTCTTCGATTTGGGGGGGATCCTTCCCATCGGTGCCCTATGTTAGAGGTGTTGGTGGCGGACCAGCCTGGGCCAATTCTTTGCTGGAAGATAATGCCGAGTTTGGTTACGGGATCTATATGGCGCAAAGACTTAAGCGCCCCGAAGGCGCGGTTTGGGTGATTGGTGGCGACGGTTGGGCTTATGACATCGGGTTCGCTGGTGTTGATCATATAATGGCAGGCTCCGGGAATGTTAATTTGCTGGTTTTAGACAACGAGATTTATTCAAACACCGGCGCGCAGCCATCTAAAGCCACCCCTATCGGGGCGACAACAGCATTTACAGCGAATGGGAAGTTGGCCCACAAGAAAGATCTGGCAATGATGCTGTTGAATTATGAGCAGAGTTACATTGCGCAGATATCACTGGGTGCAGATTTTGGGCAGGCCATAAAAGCGCTCTCGGAGGCGGAGTCTTACCCTGGGCCATCCTTGGTGATTGCTTATGCGCCTTGTGTGGCGCATGGAGTGCGGGGAAATGCACTTTTGCAAGCAGGGAAACAGGCGGTGTTGGCCGGGTACTGGCATCTTTTTCGGCGGGATCCACGGTTGCGCGCGGCGCAAAAGAATCCATTTCAGTTAGACAGCCCAAAACCGAGCCTGTCAATTAGTGATTTCTGGCAAAATGAAGCAAGATATTCCCTGTTTGAAGAATGCGCTTCGGAAGAGAGAACGGCTGCACTCGCGGCCGCGCAGGAAGCAGCAACAGCAAAATACGAGTATTTGCGGCGCTTGGCGGAGAAGTAATGCGGGGCGTTACTCTGCTGGAAGTTTCTTGTACGTTGCCTCTGCAAGTTTTCAGCGAAAAAACAGATTCTTTGCGTGGAAGCATTTGGCCAAAAGAAATGATTTCCCAAGATCATCGATTTGTAGTTGGTGGCTTCGGTGTAGCTTCGGCTGGGATTTAGCAACCGAGCTTCGCGGTTTTGCCAAAGCAGCATGCCATTCGTTTACCGGGGTCCGGCGCCGCTGTGGGAGGTGGGAGGCACAAAACAATGCTTTCATGTTGGGCTCTCTTTTTGCCAATGGTCTGCTTCGTAGCCACCCCCAACGTCATGACAGGTTGTGGCTGTGCATTCCCCGCTTTTTGCTCTGCTGGTGGTGTAGAATGGAAACCCCGTTGGTGGATGCGAGATGCCGCCGCTGTGGACCCAATTGACAATAGCGGAAGTAGATTGGAGTGTTACCATTGCCTTTTTGTCGCAGTTGATTTGTATAATGAAAATTGACACATGTCAGAAGATATGCTAGCATTACAATGAGTTTTTTGGGAAGAAGATTAAATGTGATTAACGAGGGCTCTCTGTGCAACAGCTTCTGCTTTAGGTAACAAAAATGAACTTTTAATTGAGGGCATCTTCCGTTATAAAAGGTCGTGAGCTGATGGAACTGCTTGCTGATTTGCTTTCAACTTTTAAAAAATACAAAAGGAATCAAAACTTAAGCCAGATAAAGAAAGCGTATCTGTTTGCAAAAGAGGCGCACGGAAGCCAGATGAGGCATTCTGGCGAACCGTATATTGTTCACCCGGTTTGTGTGGCCAAGATACTTCATGAGCTGGGAATGGATACGCAAACGATTATTGCGGGGTTGTTGCATGATGTTATAGAAGACACCGCCACCACCTATGATGAGATAAAAAAGAACTTCTCAGAAGAGGTGGCAAAGCTGGTGAGTGGTGTAACAAAACTTAACACAATGACCTACAAAACTAAAAAAGAAAATCAATCTGAGAATGTTCGTAAAATGTTTATCGCCATGGCAGAAGATGTCCGTGTGATAATAATCAAGCTGGCAGACAGAGTGCATAATATGCGGACAATTAAGTTTGTGAGCGAAGAAAAGCGGCTGGCAAAAGCTCTTGAAACCATGGAAATCTATGCTCCGCTTGCGCATAGGCTTGGAATTCGCAACATAAAAGAAGAGCTTGAGAATTTGTCGATTAAGGTGATGGATCCATATGCATGCAGCGAAATCGAAGAATATCTGGCGATAAACGAGAAGGCAAGGCAAACCTTGCTAGATTCAATAAAAACCAAGATTGAAAACAGGCTACTTGGAGAAAATATAGGCGGGACGGTGGAAGCGCGGGTAAAGAGCACATATGGTATTTATAAAAAGGTTTACGAAAATAACCGCCAGTTCGAAGAGATATATGATGTTTATGCAATCAGGATCATTTTAGATAACGAAATTGAATGTTATAATATGCTTGGTATTGTACATGATATGTTTACCCCGATTCCCACAAGGTTCAAGGATTATATTTCAACCCCTAAATCCAATCTGTATCGTTCCATCCACACAACCGTAATCGAGCGCAATGCAGTTCCGGTGGAGATCCAGATACGAACTTGGCAGATGCACCATACGGCAGAGTATGGAATTGCCGCGCATTGGAAATATAAGATGGGTTTGAGCGGCAAGAATGACAAGTTCGAAGAGGGATTGGCGTGGATTCGGCAGCTGTTGGAAGCGCAACAGGATCCAAACGAACCAAATGATCTGATCTCTTCGATCAAATCGGACTTTCTTCCAGAAGAGGTTTTTGTTTTTACGCCAGCCGGCGATGTTAAAAGCCTGCCCAAAGGGGCAACGGTGATCGATTTTGCATATGCTATCCACACAGATATCGGGCATCACGCCATTGGGGCCAAAGTTGACGGCCGGGTGGTGCCATTTGATTATAGGACAAAAACCGGCGAAATAATTGAAATAATCACAAATAAAAAATCAAAAGGGCCTAGCAGAGATTGGTTAGGATTTACTAAAACGAGTGAAGCGCAAAGCAAGATAAGGCTCTGGTTCAAAACCACAAACAAGGCGGAAAACATTGTTGAAGGAAAGAAGGAGCTTGTTCGTGAATTCAAAAAAAACCTGATCGCGCTTGCGGAAGTGCAATTCGAAAAATTCGTTACAGAGATTGCAGTAAATCACAGGTTTGCGAGCGTGGATGAGTTTTATGCGGCCATAGGCTATGGGGGGCTCTCCCTCTTTAAAATAATGCCGGGAGTAAAGGAGCGGTTTTTAAAGCAATATCGTCTTCAAGAATCCGAGCCCAAGGATTTTAATCCGCAGCCGCGCCGTGCAAAACGCAACAACCGCGTAATCGTAGAAGGCCTTGAGGATTGCTTGACTCGTATTGCAAAATGTTGCGATCCGTTGCCGGGTGACGGCATTACAGGGTTTATTACACGTGGGCATGGTATTTCTATACACAAAAGTGATTGCCAGAACGTTACAGAGCAAGATGAAAAAAACAAGTCACGGTGGGTTAATGCCGTGTGGTGTGAAGCGAAATCTTCAACAAAATTCATCGCCGGGCTTGAGGTTGTTAGCCACAGTCACCCTGGAATGTTTGTGGATATCGCTTCCAAGGTCTCAGATGCAAAACTGATAATGCATTATGTTGACGCGAAAGAAATCAGTGGGCAGAAGAACCTGATGAGGTTTTCTATTAGTGTGGTAAGCGCAAAACAGCTCAACGAAGTTACAGAATCAATCGAAGGGTTGCCCTGGGTGATTTCTGTTAGACGGATTCCTGCGAATTTCTTGGAAGATTAACATTTTGTTGCTAGACGATGTAAAAATAACACTGCAGCACAATGCCCAGGAACATTTCTGTTCCTGGGCACGTATCGTTTGCAGTTGTTGGTGTTTGGTGCTTGCGCAAAAGAGCGGTTACTTTATTTGTTTAAACTCTTCGTTACACATCTCTAAAAAACGGTCCCAAAAGTCATATTTTCGGATTGTAAACGGGCAATTTTTGCCGCTGAAGAAATGGTGCTGCCGAATGCGATCAATGCCCAGGCCATGTTTTTTCATGAGGAATGCTACAAGTTTGGAGGCGGTCGTAACGGCAACACGAAAATTTGAGTTTTTATTTACGCAGATCTCAATGCCTATGCCACTCATGTTGCCGCCGTCAGCTTTTCTGCCGTCACCAGCATGCCATGCTATCTCGCAATCAGGGATATGTCTGATTATTTGATGATCATCCACCGTATAGTGCCACGAGAGATATTGCTTATTCTGCTCGGCAAGGCGTTTTATGTATTTTGCGTGATTGGCAGCTCCTGCGGTGGGATTGACGTTTCCCGTTTCATGAATTACAATCCATCTTTTTGCATGAACTTCACCAGGCCGTGCCTTAGTTCCCGCCCGTATCAGATCCTCCAAGATCACCACATTGCTCTGCATTTCTATTCCCCCATTTCTTCTTCAAAATGCCTTTTACGTCTTTAAAATTCAGAATAAAGCTGCCAAGCAGCAGCCCCTGAGATGCCGCCTCAAAGATTACTGGGAACACGCCGTGCAAATCACCAGAATAAACCGAAAACTTGTAAGATGTACATAACACGAGGCACAAAGCATACCAAAAGTAGAAAGATTTTGTTGATATCTCGCCCTTTTTCAATACCTCAAAACTTCTGAAAACGGAGAACAATATTGGCACCAGCAACAGATTGTCAGAATCAATTAAAGAGACACATACATCTTCCAAATTCATCCTCCCCTTCGTAATTATAGAAGTCAACAACTGCAACAGGCTGCCCCAAACCTTTTATTGGTTGCTTGCAAAAGTGCAACCCCCCCATTCCCTTGTGAAGAATCTGTTGCATCGCCGAAGCGAAAATTATGGCAAAGCTTTCAAGATGGCTAATCTTTTTGCCAGAAGGTAAAAAGCGCTGCAAAAAGGCTTGGCCTGAGCATGGCGTTAAGCCCTGCCGGATCGCTGGGTGCCTTCTCAATTTGCGCTCCGGATTCCGGATTGGGGAGATTCTCATAAATTCTTCTTCCATTCTTTCTCGCAAAGTAAATTAGGAGGCACAAAGAAGGTGCCGGAACAAGCCGAAGGCGTAGAAAGTCGCTGACAAAAAAATAATGTGCGCCGTTCTAATTTGGCCGCTGGGGAAGCGCGCTCGCCGGAGAGAGATCTACGCTCCTCGGGTATTCGGCTAGCTAGGCGCAGGAATATCACTCGTGAATGCCTTCATTCGGTAGCAAAGGAACACCATAATTAATCGTTAAGCTACGAAGGGACGCCTGTTCAAGTGCCGTGAACGCGATTGCGCATCAGCCGTGCTGATTATTGCCCAAACAGGCCCTCCTCCCTTTGACTGCTGTAAAAAATCCTGTGCCACAATCACAGCATACAGCTTTGCCCCTCTTCGCCGCAGCTCGACAAACAGCTGTGCGTCGAAAAAAGATCCAACGCCTAATCGCTAAAAGGGACGCCTGTTCAAGTTACGGTACGAGAGCACGTCCCGGCCCGCACATTCGCTGCTTATTGCTCTATTCTGTCAGCCTCCGATTTCTTCTGTAAAACGGCGAACGGCACCATCTCAGCATACGGTTTTGAGCCTCTTGGCCGCGGCTCTACAAACAGCGGATCGTTGAGGAAGCCACAACGCATAATCGCTAAGGCTGGGCAGGATCTTTTATTTATTGCAGGCCCCGTACCGCCAGCAGGTGCGGCATCCGACGTCGTGTCTTTGGTAGAAGTCCCGTCCTACGAGGACCGGAAAAGAAAGGTGCCCGTTTTGCCGAGAGGACTCTGATTTGGCGCGCCAAGACGGGGCCCGAGCCAATCTGTATGTCGCGACAGAACCTGTGCAAGCACTAATAACGGCAGCAACGCCAAAAAACAGTCGTGCTGAATTTTTCCGTTCCGTCCTGCCCAGCGCTCTGACCAAAAGCCGGGGCGGCTTGTTCGACACCCCTGGTTTCCAGATTCCGAACGGGGCCGTCCAGATGCTAGTTTTTTCGCAAGCTCATTTCAAAGATGCGGCCGAAAGCACCAGGCCAAGCGCAGGGTACAACAGCCCAACGTAAGCGTTTAGCTCGCATTAATCTAATTGCTGGCAGTAGGAGAGCCGCAAAACGAATTGGCGTGTCGAACCGAAGGTCAGGCAGTAAAACGTGCGGTGGACGAACAGTGCCAGAAAAGGCTCTTTGGCCAGCTTAATCTAAGTGCTGAAGTTCGCTGCTGGTCAAACGAAAAACATTGACTTTTCGCTAAGGGAGGAGGCTGTTTTATCTGCGTCACCTGTCCCATGGGAGTGATAATTCTTGACATAATTGTGGATTTTGTGTAGATTATTAATGTGGTTGTTAGTGTTTGCTGACAGATTGGTGGGTTCGCGGTTGCGATAGGCTGGCGTAGGTACAATGGGGGTTAGTTGCATGAAAGGTGGAAGTGTTCGTTACCTTTGCTTTCTTCTTGGCTGTGCATTTTTTATTTCTCTGGTTTGTGCAGAATCAAGCGAAGTGGCGGCGAGGCAAAAGCAGGAGAGCTCAGCTTTTTCAGCTTCTTCAGCGAAAACAACACGCGCATATGAATTGCTGCAACTTTCTTCGGCAGACGTGTCGCGATTGCAACAACCGATAACGCCGAGGCAGTTTATGAGTTGGACGAGGTTTTTGTTCCAGTATGAAGATGCAAATCCCCGCGCGGATGGTTTTGGGGCGGGCCTCCCATCTTTTGCACCCGGGGCGACGGCGGTTTCTGTCGGGGATGGATTCCAGCTGGCTCATCGTTTGGCTGGATGCCAGTGGGCTTTAAGTGCTGAAAATGAATATGAGAGTCGTTGCGGAATTCCTTTGAACAAAGCTATCTGCTGTTGGGAGGCGATCTGGATCCTTGAAGGAGCGAGGAGGCAAAGAGCAGCGGATTTCGAATCATTCACCGCAGGGGAACCACCACCGGTTGAAGATCTTACGGATTTTAGCAAAGAGAAACAAGAGTCAAAGCTTTCTTTAGATGGCAGATACGAGGCGTATTTACAGGATTGGAAAGGGGTGTATAATTTATATGTTAAAGATCGTGTAACCGGAAGGGTTCGCCGGGTTTCGAGTTTTGTGGATTCAGATATTGCGGATTTTTTTTGGGGTGAAGGCAACTGTTTGTTTTTCCTTAAAGATAGTGCTTACAATGAATGTAATCATGTTTTTCTTGCGGGTTTCGGATGCAAAGAAAAGGATCTTACCCCAGTTCCTGGGGTGGATTTTGGTTTTGTTGGTGATCAAAAAAGCGGTGGCAGGCATTATATTATTACGGTGCATTACAACAACGCGAAGCGGCGGTATCTGTATGAGAAGAGAGATATCGTCACCAGAGAAGCGAAACCGATAGATCGCCATCAATGCCTGCCTGTTGACGGGGACTGCATAGCTGCTGAGTATTTTGATATCCCGGGTGATGATTCTCATAAGATTAAAATCACTGAAGAGTTCAATTTTGGAGAGAGTGCGAAAATATACGAAGTAAATGCCAAGAACGAGGCAGAGAAGCTCATATATAAAGTGCCAGAAGGGAGACACTTTGTTGTGCAATCCTTTAGTAACGATGGGTCGGTTATTTATGCTCTCTCAGATGCTGTCACGCCATATAGTTGCCCTGTTGCGCTGTCTCTGCGTAGCGGCGAGTTGCGCGTGCTCTTTTCAGACCCAGAACAGTACGATGTGCTTCCCCAAGAAGGCGCTTTCGGCGTCGGCGAACAACCTTTGTGCGACTTTGACACTGGTACCCCGCTTGTTGTTCAATACTATGCAAGAAAATTTAGCGCATTTGGCTTGAACAAGAAGGTAGCAAATGCTTTGGAGGCGGTGAAAAAGGAACTTGGCGAAGGAATTAAGGTTGTGGAGATCTCCCCTGACCTTAATGAATATAAGATCCAGAGAGTTGTGCCTATGGGAAGCGGCAACACGTATCTTTACAAGCATTCCACTGGGGTTTTGGAACTGTTGCAGGAAAATGAGTATGAAGAGCCCGAGAGCGTTTTAGACACATGGGTTAGGCCGATCTCTTTCTTGAATAGATCGGGGGCAAAAATAGAAGGTTACCTGAGCCTGCCGATAGGCAAGGCGCCAGAAAACTTGCCAACTGTTATGTTGCTTCATGGCGGCCCGTGGGCCAGAGATGTGTGGCAAGTTTCCAGCGATGTGAATGTTTTGGTGGCGAATGGCTACGCGGTGTTGCAGCTTAATTACGGCGGATCTACCGGCTATGGCTGCGCTTTTTTAAATGCGGCCGACTGCCAGTGGGAGAAACCTCGGTATGACATCGAAGATGCAACAAAATGGCTTATTAAGAAAGGCATTGCAGACCCTGGCCGGATTTGTATTTTTGGTCACTCTTTTGGTGGATATGCAGCTCTTTGCGGCGTTACATTTACGAATCTTTTTTCATGTGCTATTAGCGTTTGTGGTTTTGCTGATGTTGAAGCTTTCTTGCTGCACTCGCCGGGCTGCTGGAAAGACTCCGGCAGCCTTTTCCGCCATGTGGGGACTGATATTGCTCAGTTGCAGGCGATCTCGCCGAGTGAACATCTGCGGTCCATAAAGGCGCCTTTGTTTATTGCGCAGGGCGCGAATGACCACCGCATTAAGGCGGAAGATACCGATAAGTTTGTGAATGCTTTGCGTGCCAATGGGAAAATAGTCCATTATATGCGTCGAGAGAACGAAGGTCATGGGTTCCAACGTAAAGAAAATGTTTTGGCGTTTTGGACGCTTGCTCTTGCTTTTTTGAAGCGTTATATGCCGTCCGGTTAACGCACAGCATCTTCTTCCGGTACTTTCTTTCTGGTTCTGGCTTTCTCCTTGCTGAAGTAAAGGGTTTAGGCGAGAAGGCAGCTCTCTCCACAGTGCAGCATCGCAGCTGGTATGTGGTTGTTAAGTTTTTCCGGCGAATCCAGCGCCGGTTACCAGGTTCTTTTTTTGGAGGAAAGGTAGGCGTCAGCACAGGCAGAACCGTTGAAATCCCTTGCGTTGGGCAGCCTATTTGCTGATCTGTCACTTCGTCTCTTTTTGACTACGTTTGCGACGTTGGCGCAGAAAGGAAACGGCTGGTGGGGAAAGCAAAACCGCACGCTTATTTCGTGGCTTTTTTGATGTCGGGCAGGACCTTTGTTTCTTCTGCAAAAGCTTAGGCAGCCGGGGTAGCCGCCGGCCGCGGGTCTGTTCGTCTTGTTAGCGTTGCCAAACCATTTGCAACACCTCGCGGTGGGCCTTCGCTGCATGACCTCGAGCTCGTTTGAGCTTTGTTGTGTTTACTAGTTATGCTCACAACGTCCCGCTGAGGGGGGAGGCAAAGCAGCCGGGCGCTGTCGGCAGGACTTGATGGCGAGCAGGATCATTCTTTTTCCCCCTCTTGGGGGAGCGGCAAACCGCACGGTTGCTTCCGTGCTACTTTGATGGTGGACTTGACCCTGGTTTCTCCCAGCAAAAGCTTTTCCGCCAGGGTAGCGGTCAGGGGAGATTTGGGCAGCTTGATCAAGGCGGCAACAAGCAGTGCCAACCATTCCCTGCGTTCGCCTCTTTGTTGGCCAGCAACCTTGTTCAGGTTTGTTTGTTTTTGCTCCTTAGACACAAAATTGCCAGCGGATGGCGGGCGGCAACCTGTAGGGCTGATTCGGAGCCCCTTTGTTGCCGGCCAGGACCCTTGTTTCCCCCGCAAAAGCTTAGTCCGCCAGGCGAGCCCCGGGTCGGGATTTGGTCAATGCGGCAACAAGCATTGCAAACCATTCCCTGCGCTCGCCTCTTTGTTGACCGAGAACCCTGTTGTTTAGGTTTGTGTGCTTTTGCTCGTTTAGCGCAGAACTACCAGCTGGAGGGGTCGGCAAACCGCACGGTTGCTTCTGGGTTGCGCGGGCCGTGATTTGGCCAGCTTGGTCAACGCGAGGCAACCGAGAGTCATTGGGGGAATGCCTGAGCCTCTACAAGCTGTAATTATTGATTTGCGAAATTGACATAAGAAGGTTTTTTTAATTGAAGTTTTTAATCATAGATGGGAACAACATCTTAAATCGTGCTTATTATGCGATAAAATCCTTAAATGACAGCAGGGGGAAAAACATTAATGGGGTGTATGGCTTTGTTAACACTTTGCGACGATTTATCCATTCGCTGGCGCCGGAATATGTTGCCGTTGCGTTTGATGTGAGCAGAAATACATTCCGTACGGAGATTAGCAGCAGTTACAAGGCAAATCGGGCAAGTACGCCAGAGGACCTAAAGTCCCAATTGCAGTTGACTCAAGAGCTGGTTGAATTGATGGGATTTTCAGTGGTCAAGTGCGCCGGCTGGGAAGCTGATGACATTCTGGGTACATTGAGTAGCAGATGCTGCCCTCCGGAGGTTGAGTGTGTGTTGCTAACCGGTGACCGCGATGCTTACCAGCTTGTGAAGGAGAATGTTTGCGTAATCTTTCCAACAACAAAGGACCGTGCGGCTACAGTTGAAACTGTGACGCTCGAAAGTATAAAAAAGAAATATGGAATAGAGCCTGCGCAATTCATTGATGTTAAAGCAATTGCCGGTGATGTTTCGGATAATATCCCAGGTTGCAAAGGTATTGGCGAGAAAACGGCGGTCTCGTTGATTGCCAGATTCGGCAGCATTGAAGCCCTGTTTGAAAATCTCGAAGAAGTTTCGTCTTTGTCTGTGAGAAGCAAGCTTATGGCAGGTAAGCAGGATATCTTTCTGGGCAAGCGTCTTGTTGAAATTTGTTTAGATGTTCCGGTAAACTGTACTTTGGATGCATATATCCCAAGGAATGTGAACAAGAGGGTGTTGTTGACCAGATTGGCAGAACTTGATATGAGAACGACAATTGAAAAAATTCATCTTCTTGTTCCTCATTTGGCAGATTGTGCGATATCTGATGCTGCCCTGGATGATCCTTCTGTTGTGATTAAATATATAGACGACATGGCAGAAATTATCCATAAGCTAAAAAATCTGCCACGGCTATATGTGGCTGTGAGCGAACAAAATGACTGTTTTGGGTTTAACACCGGGGATGATGTGTATGTTTTGCCTGTTGATAAAAACCTAAGCAGGATGATTGAATTTGTTAGTAGCTTTGCAGGTGAGCTGTGCGTAGATAGCATCAAAGGGTTGGTTAGGGTTTTGATCAGGGCGGATCCTGGCTTTTCTGCCTCTTCCATTGCCGCTCCTTTTTGCATACAACTTGCGGGTTATTTGTTGGATTCTTTGCGGGGGAAATATGATGTTGCGCGCCTTGTTAAGGTTTATATTGAACCGGCAGATTATATTCGTTTTGAGAGCGATAATTTTGTTTTTGGGTTAATTAACAGCCCGCGACTCTGTGCAGTCATGAAGCAACAACTGGAGGAGAATGCGCAACTGTCGCTTCTGCAGCAAGTGGAAATTCCTTTGGCCGGGGTGCTGGTTTCTGTGGAGCGAGAAGGTTTCTTGCTGAATGTTCCGCAGCTTTTTGAATTCGGGAAACAGCTTGAAGATCAGATTAAGAGAGTTGAAGAAGAGGTCTTTAGCTTTAATGATGATAAGGAACTAAACTTAAATTCGCCGGCAAAACTTGGTCAGTTCCTTTTTGGAAAACTGAATCTTCCGCCGAGTGGACGCAGCAAGGTGGGGTTCAAAACGGATGCCGAGAGCCTGAAAAAGATTTGCCACCTGCATCCAGTTGTTAAACTTTTGTTGCAACACCGCATGCTTGTGAAATTGAAAAGCACGTATGTTGATAAATTGCTGGCCGTGAGGGATGCCACAAACCGCGTGCATACCGTCTTTAATCAAACCGAAACTAAAACTGGACGGATTAGTTCGTCTGAACCTAACCTTCAAAATATTCCAATCAAAACGGAACTGGGTAGCCAGCTGCGGAGTTTTTTTATTGCAGAGCCTGGGCATGTTATTGTTGATGCGGACTATTCGCAGATCGAGCTGCGGGTTCTTGCGGAGATTTGCAAGGATGAGGCGTTGATCGAAATTTTTAAAGCCTCGCAGGATATACATAGCATTGCTGCGGCAGAGATATTTAAAGTGCCGATTAATGCTGTTACCGCCAGAATGCGACAGACGGCGAAAATGGTGAATTTTGGTGTTGTTTATGGAATGGGTGCATCTGCATTGGCCACCGAGCTGGATATTTGCATCTCGGAGGCTGGCGAATATATAAAAAGTTTTTTTTGCAGATTCCCTGGTGCTGAGGAATACACGAGAGAAACAGTGGCGTTTGCGGAAAAG
>JAIRZL010000050.1 GCA_031267245.1 Oscillospiraceae bacterium | reverse complement strand
TTCAGCAACTCTGTCTCCTTCTAGCCTTCTGTTTCGTCCGTTTGATTTGCGTGGAGTCCTTTCAAAAACTTGGACGCCAGATCTTGCTGCAACGGATTCTCCTTGCCAGCCAACACTTCTCCTGATTCCTTTTTGCGCCAGCGTTGCTACGGCGCTTTCGGGGCAGCTGTATTGCTGGCGAAACGCCCGCGGCGGCCGAGTATCAAAACGCTATAACGGGCTCCTCTGCTTCCACGGCCCTGGCAGAAGTGTTGAGGGGCGAACGCTTCCGGCCTCAGGCGGCGCCTCGTTTTGCATTTTGTCTCGTTTTGTTCATTCTTTCTTCAACGTCAAATAGATGCCGCAAAGAGCTTCTTGTGCTAAGGAGACCTGGTCCGCGCGGGTGGTTTTCAGCGCCACGTCAAGATCCGATAGCAAGTGGATACAGCGAACAATAGCATCGCTAGAATATTTTCTTGCCAAGTTGTAGGCTGCTTGCACTCTAAAACTCTTTCCGTTGAACACGCTGGCGAGATCGATGGCGAGAACGGCGGGCGGGATTCGGTTGACATCTGCGATTTTGGCACGCAACATATCCATGAACAAGGTGGCAATGGCGGCGACGAGTAACGACAGCTGCTCCTGCTTTTTCGCCAATTGCGCAAACAAATGCTGCGCCCGGGACAACTCCCCAGCGGTTAACATTTTTGAGATTTCAAAGGCGCTCTGCTCAATATTCCCGGCAACCAACAACTCTATGTCAGCAATCTCTATTGTTGTTTTTTTTAATGCGTTTGCAAAGGAACAAAGCTTATCAACTTCCAACAAGATTGTGTGTAGATTGCTCGCGCAACGACTCACCAGCAACCGAAGCGCTGCCTTCTCAACTTTTTTATCATTTTCACAAATCCTGGCCGCAACAAAGTCAAGGAGCTCGGTGGTGGGCATGGCATTAAACTCCTTTATTGTGGCAATATCCCCCACCGAGGCAAACAGCTTGGTGGTGGCAGCTATTTGTTTGCTGGCCGTTTGCAGAAAGATCAAAATGGTTTGGGACGCAACATTGCAAAGAAAGTCTATAAACAATCCCTTCGCCTTCGATTCTAGCGGCACATCAAAAAAGTCTTTAACAATAACACACCTTTTATCTTCGGCAAATGGAACCGTCTGTGCGATACTCATCATTTCTCCAAATTCGAAATCATCGCTCAATATCGTAAGGTTGCAGGCATGCGCCACCCCAACCTGCCGCAATAAATTAGAGACAAAATGTTTTTTTAAATAACCATCCGTTCCATAAACAATATATACATTATTCTTACCCAATAGTTTTTCTCCCTCCGGCACATCATCAAGTATATAGCAGAGCTGCCAAAAATTACAAGTTTAGAGAGTGTTTTTGCCACCCTACTCCCACCGCCACGGTTTTCCCGCAAAAAAACAAAACCATAAAAAGGTGTGGGGCAGCAACAAGCCTTGTAGGGCCGCGATTTTCGCAGGATGGCAGCGGCTGAGGGACGTTTTCGCCTTGTTCCTGCAAAGGGGCCAACAAACACCAGCACCCAAGAGAAGAGCCAAACAAGCCTTACGCTGGATAGCTTTTTGCGCACCAACCGGTCAGCAACGCGAAGCCAGCCTCTGCCGGCGCCACCGACTGTAGCACAAAGAAACCAAAAAAACAAAAAAGGGAAGGCCAGCAACTAACATGCACGTCATATACGCCCCACTTCGCGCCATACACCAGCATCAGGAGCATTTCCGTTCAACGGGTCTGGCTCCTTACGGCGTACGCCGCCGTCTTCCGGCAAGTGCCTCCAAGACCACTCAGCAATCAAAAACAACGATCCTTTTAGGAATAACCTACCACGAACATTTTGCCGCCCACAAGATAGCATTCTCCAACGAAGTAGCGCGTTTGTTCATGCTGTTTTTAACTGTCGACGGCGCTCAATGCACAGACACACGGCAGCGATTTTTGAACACGTTCAGCAAGAATCGGCATGCGCGGCGACCCTTTGCAGACAGGCTCTTCCCACTCGCTGCCGGATGATTACCTAGCAAAGCTTCCGCAACCAGCACCCAACGATTGGTTTGCTTTTTTGGAACAGAGCTACTAACGGAAAACCCAAACAGATTTCGCCTTCTGCGCAGCACCAGAAAAAGCGAGCCTGTGGATTTCGCGTTAATCCGTTGCTTCTCGTTGAGTGTAACGCCGATGACAACGTCCAACGAAGCACTGCAAACGCCTAAACTCGCACAGACGGGGCTGGCGTAGCGTGTAGATTTTTTTGAATCGGCGATATTAGGGGAACAGGATGTGAGCTCGCCCACTTGCTGGGCGAACCAACAAAAGAACCGCTGGTTTCCGCCGTACTTTGCCGCACCACCAATGAGCAAAACCACAGAGAGCGACTAGCGGTCGATCAGGGCCTTGCCCGCGACGTCACGGGGACCAAAGTTTTTTTGTTCGGGCAGACCTGGAGATCCACCAAGACGCAGCTGACGCTTTTTGCAAAAAGGACAAAAAACGGCCGATGGATTTAAACACGGAACGTAGCGATGAACGTAACGCCCGCGGACGAGCCATCAACAGGAAGCAAAGCTGCCGCCAAAAAACGGAGCTGCCGTTGAAAGGGCAGCAAAAAGCTTTTTTTACGTTCGGTTCTAAATTTACTGTCGGCTGAAGGCTCCCCGGACGGTCCGGCAAACAAACAAGCGGAAGCAGTTCTTCCCCACCAGGTCAACGTAGCAACTAGGGCCGTGACTAGCGGTTCTAAAACAGCCCGCCAACCCAGACGGGGGGAAATCCTGCCGAGCACGCATCGACGCGTCTGCGCAATCAACGATTGGTTTGCTTTTTTTGATCTGCGCTCCCAACAAAAAAAACAAATCGATGGCGCCGAATGTTCACCAAAAGAACAAACAAGCCTGTGGATTTCGCGTTACGCTGGCATATCTAGAGGAGCATCGCGCTACGTCGGCAGCGACCAGCAGCAATGTGTCACCACCATAGCAGAACAAAAACCAGTGGCGCCTACAGCGGCATTGTCTTTTTTTGATCGGCCAGAAACGAGAAAAAGCTCTAATGGTGAAATGGAACTAATTACCAAACATTGGAGGCAAAACACCGGATTCCCTATGGTGCGCCACGGTGCGCCATGGTCCGGCAATGGTTTTTAATTGCATTTTCGGCATTATGCAGAAGCACAACAGCAAAAGAATCCGGCTGATATAGTTGTTCGCACTTGACCTGAGAGAAGATTTTGTGTAAAATGAGACTGGTTAATTCTCATTTTGGGTAAAAAAGAAAAAGTGGAGAACCAGCTTGGTTAATCAAAGATAGAACAAGCGTAGAGCAAGCAAGGATGGAGAAGTACTCAAGTCTGGTTGAAGAGGCTCCCCTGCTAAGGGAGTAGGCTGAGAGATCGGCGCGTGGGTTCGAATCCCACCTTCTCCGCCAAAGTCACAGAACCGCAGAAGCGATATATGGTTATTATAATGGCGCGCTGCCAAATGACGGCGAGGAAACACAAAGATGGCCATTTTATGCGGACCAAGAGGCGGGATAGATATTCAAGAACGCAGCGGAAAGCATTTGCCGTCAGGTGGAGGTAGTTAAATGTTTCTAAAAAAAATATTTAAAAGCTATTCAGCGAAAGAACTCAAGCGAATTGAACCGATCAAAGAGGCGGTTCTTTCGCTTGCTGGCAAGTTTCGAGACATGTCTGATGACGAGCTTAAAGGAATGACCGGCAACTTGAAGGAGCGGGCGCAGAAAGGCGCAACCTTGGACGAGCTGTTGCCAGAAGCATTCGCGACATGCGTGGAAGCCACAGACCGCGTTTTAGGGATGCGGCATTTCCCGGTGCAAATCCTTGGGGGGATAGTTCTTCATCAAGGCAGAATCGCGGAAATGAAAACGGGGGAAGGAAAGACATTGGTGGCCACCTTACCTTCCTACTTGAACGCCATTGGTGGCGGCGGGGTTCATATTGTCACGGTTAACGATTACCTGGCGAAAAGAGACGCGGAGCAGATGGGCAAAATCCATCGGTTTCTAGGCCTGAATGTTGGGGTTATTGTGCACGAGTTAAGTACACAACAACGCAGAGTAGCATATAACGCAGACATCACGTATGGCACAAACAATGAATTGGGTTTTGATTATCTGAAAGACAACATGGTCCAACGAAAAGAGGATCTGGTGCAGCGCGCCCAGAGCTTCGCAATTGTGGATGAAGTGGATTCCATTCTCATTGATGAGGCCAGGACCCCGCTTATCATCTCGGGCCCGGGGAGCAAATCAACAGAATTATATCAAACGGTAGATGTGTTTGCCAGAACGCTGGACATGATAAAGGTGAAAGAACTAGATGAGCGGGAAGACAACGAACATTTTGAGGCTGATTATATTGTAGACGAGTCGGCGAAAACAGCTACACTAACCAAGCATGGCATAGAAAAAGCGGAAAAGTTCTTTGGCGTGGAGAATCTTATCGAAGCGGAAAATATCACTTTACAACATCATATCAATCAAGCGATAAAAGCATATGGCACCATGACATTGGATGTGGACTATGTCATTAAAGAGGGCGAGATTGTTATTGTTGATGAATTCACCGGCCGCTTAATGCAGGGCAGGCGCTACAGTGAAGGGCTGCACCAAGCAATCGAAGCAAAAGAACGAGTGACGGTACAACGGGAATCACAAACACTGGCCACCATCACCTTTCAAAACTTCTTTCGATTATATAAAAAGCTGGCTGGAATGACAGGCACAGCCTTAACGGAAGAGTCGGAGTTCCGGCAGATCTACAATTTAGATGTAGTTCAAATTCCACCCAACAAACCGATGATTCGAACAGACCACTCGGATGCTGTATACAAAACGGAAGCAGGTAAATATGGTCGTGTAATCCAGCAGATCACGGAGTGCAATGCGAAAGGTCAGCCGGTGCTGGTTGGCACCGTATCCATCGAAAAATCGGAGCAGCTGGGAAAGCTATTGCGAAAAGCGGGCGTGAAGCATGAGATTTTGAATGCGAAACAGCATGAAAAAGAAGCAGAGATCATTGCGCAGGCCGGGAAATTGGGCGCAGTTACGATTGCAACAAACATGGCCGGCCGCGGAACAGATATTATCCTGGGCGGGAACGCGGAACTCAGAGCCAGGATAGAATTACGGCGCTTAGGGTTAAGCGCCCGCATAATCGAAGAAGCAACAGGATTCGCGAACACAGATGATGCGGATGTGATGTCTGCCAGGGAAGTTTATACTCATCTGGTGTCGGAGTTTAAGTTGGAAGTACAAGAGGAAGCAAAGAAGGTGGTCGCCGCTGGCGGCTTGTTTATAATTGGCACAGAACGCCATGAGTCGCGCCGGATAGACAACCAGCTCCGCGGCCGCGCGGGTAGACAAGGCGATCCAGGTGAAAGCCGCTTTTTCTTATCTTTTGACGACAGTTTAATACGACTTTTTAGCGGTGAGCGGATGCAAACGCTAATGACCACCCTAGGGTTTGCAGATGACGAAGCAATTGAAAATAAGATCATAACAAACGCCATAGAGAAAGCCCAGAGGAGAATGGAAGGGCGGAACTTTGAGATCCGGAAAACCGTGTTGCAGTTTGACGATGTGATGAACAAGCAACGGGAGATTATTTACCAGCAGCGCTCATTGGTTTTACAGGGCGCAGACATCCAGGCTTATGTGCAAAAGATGCTGGATGATGTGGTAACAACCGTCACAAACACCTATCTGACGGTCGGCACTGCTCCGGAGCATTGGAATCTGGAGGGGTTACGTAATCACTTGTTGGGTTGGGTAGCCACAGAGGAGGATTTCTCTTATGCACCATCCGTGCTGGAGGAGCTGGAAATCAGCCAGGTTTGCGGGGAATTAAAAGAGCGAATCCACAAACTCTACGCAGAAAAAGAAGCCGAGATCGGGCCGGAGTTCATGAGAGAATTAGAAAGAAACGCGTTACTGCACACGGTAGATTCGCATTGGGTGGAGCATATAGATGCCATGCATGAACTGAAAAGAGGTATTCACCTACGGTCGTATGCCCAACGGGATCCGGTGGTGGAATATCGGCTGGAAGGGTTTGAGATGTTCGACGGCATGATAGCAAACATCCAGGAGGAAGCCGTAAAAATGCTGCTCTTGGCTCGCCCATTTCGTCAATTTGGGCAGCCATATATCGAGTCAATGCCGGCATCATCGGAGTTTGATGAATTGGCAAAGCTTCGGGCGAAGAAGAGGCAAAAAGCAGATAACAACGATCGCAGGGAGCAGAGCGACAGCGAAGATCCAGATGTGCCGCCGGAGTAGCGAGGAAGAAACGTTGGGCGGCGCGGCTGGTGGCGCGCAAAAACGGTACAGGTAGCGGAAGAAAAGTTAACAAGCAAGAGGAGTTGTAGACGCCAGTAGCCGGGGGGGAGGACGGGAACAGGAAGTAGAGCACAAGAGCGAAAAGAAACCAGAAGTTCTGGCGCAGAAAGCGTCGAGCTTCTGGTTTTATTGCTGCTGCGACTGGCGGTCAACGCTGTAAACGGGGACCTCGCGTAGGAATGGCAGGGGAAGGGAGGCTGGATGTTCCCCATCACGGGCGGATCGAGCAACACTATAGTCAAAGGAAGGCGGCTAAATTTTCCGGCCCAGGAGGCAATCGTTTTTCTTGTCAGCAGAAGCGGCAATCGCTGTGTGCGCGCAACGAAAGCAATACGAGTTACTAAAAGGGTAGATGTTTCCCTTTCAGCAACGGCAGCAGCACAGCAGTCCAAGTCGCTGTGGGATCGGCGAAGAAACAAAGACCTGTGGTGTTGGGCCAAAGTCTGCACAGCAACAACAATGCCAAACGGCCCAAAATTACAAATGGCCTGGCGGGGAACTAATGGCGAGGCATGACAGCAGCGCCGTGCAGAAAACCCCACAAATCGCAGTAACGCAGAAAAACGCTGGCCAAAAGTTCAAACGGAGCGCGCCACAAAAAGGGCAGCAAACGACGGTCAGCATCATTGTTGGCGGCAAAGAAATCACGGTTAAGAGTAGCGCAGTACCCAAACCAATAGGCGCAGCAAGCACGCGGTAGAGCACCAAAACGATCGAGAAGCCGGGCGATGCAGCCGTTGACATCAATCGCCTCAGGCGCCGTGCAGAAAACCCCACAAATCGGAATAACGCAGCAAAACGCTGACCAAAAGTTCAAAGTTCGCCACCACACGGGGCAACAATCAACGCAGGCATCATCGCTTGGTGGCGGCAAAGAAATTACGGTTAAGGCTAGAGAAATGGACAAACCAACAACAAAGGTAAGCGGACACACCGGAGAGCACCAAAAAAAAGAATCAGAAGCTGGCCTGCAGCGGCTGGGATGAGGTGCTATCCAGCTGGAACAAATTCAACTTCCAGGTCCAATTTAACTGCTTTTTGCTGCCAAACAGCGCCTTGGACTTTGGTTATTAGCTGCCGCACATCAGCGCAGGTAGCTTTGCCCAAATTCACAATAAAGCCTGCATGTTTTTCGCTCACAGCTGCATCACCAATGCGCGCGCCCATAAGCCCGCAGTCCTCGATCAACGCAGCAGCGAAAAAGCCTGGCGGTCGCTTAAAAATACTGCCGGCGTTAGGCAACCCAAGCGGCTGCCTCGTCACCCGGCGCTGCCAAAAGGCTTGCATGCGCTCCAAAATCACGGAACTGGCCTCTGGACGTAAGGCCATGGTTGCCGCTGTAATGCAACAGCTCGTTTTCTGGAAAGCACTGTCGCGATAGTCAAACTTTGCATCTGTGGCGGCAATAGAGCGCTCTTGCAAACGATCGTCCAAAAAAAAGACATCTTGAAGCACATCGCTCATCTGGCCACCATAGGCGGACGCATTCATATAAATCGCGCCCCCCAGCGTCCCAGGAATTCCAAAAGCGAACTCCAGGCCGGAAAGCGCATGGCAAGCAGCGAATTCACAAAGATCCCTTAACGAGACACCAGCAGGAACATGTAGCAGCCCTGGCCCAACGAAGCGAATTTCAGCGGCTTGGCCAGTCGGCTTCACAAAAACCATATCCAGCGGGCCATCGCAAACCAGCAAGTTGGAGCCATTTCCAACAACTTTATAGCAGATACCTAAATCTTTAAGCGCGGCTAGCACCTTTTTCAGCAGCGACAACTGCGGCACAGCAACAAAATCTGCCACTCCGCCAATCAGAAAGGTGGTGTGCAATCGGAGGGCCTCGTGCAAAACTTGCAACCCTAACCCGCTGGCAAACTCGGCGAATGTCCGCATTACCCTTGCCCCCCATACGATGCTTTCAAGCCATGTAACAGCGCCACACCCGCATCATAGCCGGCTTTTTTTTGCTTGTTTGCCATAGTCGCGGCCTCCACCAAGGTTGTCATGTTTCTACCGTTCTTCACAGGAATCTTTACAATTGGGATCTCAAGTCCCAATATATTTGTTGTTTCACCACCCGCAGTTATGCTGCCACCAGCCAGCGGCTGCCCTTCAACATCCAGCATTTCAACAACAAGATCGATCTGCGAAGACATTTTTACTGCATCATTCCCAAACATTTTCTTCACGTTGACAATTCCAATTCCGCGTAACTCAACGAAATATCGAATGTTGCTGGGCGCAGCGCCAGTCAGTGTGTCATGCGCAATCCTGCGGAGATCAACCAGATCATCGGCCACAAGATGGTGCCCACGACGGATAAGTTCAATGGCCGTCTCGCTCTTTCCGATCCCGCTATCACCGGTAAGTAAAACACCTTCTCCATAAATCACCATTAATTCACCATGGAGCGACACCAGCGAAGCAAGCTTGCTAGCAAGAAATTCCAAAGCCTTGAGTAGCACAAAGGAAGCAGGCTCTTTTGCCCTAGCATACGCCACCCCATACTTGCTGGCGGCCAAGACAAGCTCCGGCAACAATTCACAATTGTCCGTCACAACAACCAATAAAGGCCGGTGACAAAAAAAAACATCCAACATGGTTGCCCTGGCGTCCGGCAGCGCGCTCCGGAGATAATGCATCTCCTCGTTGCCAAAAAGATAAACCTCGCATTCCGCGAAACCTTCAAAAAAGCCAGCCAAACACAAACCGGCTTGCTTGACGCTCGACTTAGATATCCTTACATTGCCGCCATCTTTCGGCAAATATGGCACCTGCAGCCGCAGTGCGGCAACAACTTCTCCCAAACAAACACCTTTATCGTTCCAGGTCTCTGCCAAAAACATCCCCTCCAAGCAAGCAACAAAACTACTGGCATCCAGAATCGCCAATCAGGTGCGCCAGATTCTTCACGAACAACCGTAGCGAGCGAACCGAATGACACCTGTGGGATCCTCTAGCCGCCATTTTACGGGTCCACGGCACGATGCAATGCCAGAACTTTCAAAGCAGTAGTCCCCCTCTTGTGGAAGGAGCAATGCCTTCTGCTATCGGACCACGTTCCTTTTGGCGAGCAACAGTACCCTGCAACATTTTTTTACAGTTAGGCCGACAAACCTGTAAAGACAGACGCTTCTTTCCGGCTATCTTGCAATCCAAAGCAGCAGATCACCAGATTCTTCCCGAACAACTGTAGCCGGCGAACGTGATTGCCGCCAGCCGAATGATTTTGTGGCCGTACCCTTTTTGCTGAGGCTCTGGCCAAACGCACAACCACCTTCTTGCAACGCATTTTTCCCGTTGGCAATACCACAGCCGGAGAAAAAGTACATTCCCGCCAAAAAGGACATCATGAGATGTTTTCCCGGCGATACCGTCTGCGTCTCTAACATTCCGTGACGAAGCTAGTATGCGGGGAATTGATTAGCCGACACGCTGCTGGTTTGCCAATCTGCTATTTTACCTTTCCAAATCGGGACGCGATGCCCGTGACTTTCAAAGCATCCGGCACACAATCAGACTGTTTGCTGTAGATCCCGAACATCTGCCGTAAAACCACACAGTTGCGAGGCAAATCACAAAAGCCCAAGCGACGTGCCTGGTTTCTGCTGGCGTCACAGTGGGAGAACGCCGAACGACCCACTGCTGTAGCACCACTACACCAATCTAAAAGCATCGAGCCGGAACTGACGTGCTGGGCTTCCTGGCTTCCAGAGCAATCGGCCCTGAAAAGATTTCTTACTGTAAAGCCGAAGCGCAAAACGTAAGCCGCCGAGCTGCTGACCGAAACAGCAAGACAGAAGCGACGCGTTTGGGCTTTCTGCCCGTTAAAGCATTCTGACAACAAACCAAAACCCTTGCGTAGACGCGCAACGCATCGAGTTACTGGCCCAAACATCAAGACTAGCATGCTGCAACGGCGCATCGTCAAAACAAAAGTAGAGAGATTATCTGGTTGCTGACTAAAAACCCCTTGGTGGTTAAGCGCGCTTGATCCGCATCCAAAACCAAAAAATCCTTCATGTGCCGCTGTTTTTCCAGATTTGCCAAAAATCGTTCGCCTCTGCTTGGGTCAATGGCTAGCAGATGCCGTATGCTTACTCCATCTGTTAGCCGCAAACCCAACATTACATACTCAAAAAAAGGATCACAAGTATCAACACTATACATTGATGGCTCCGCAGCCGCAGCAAAATTACCGGCCTGCAAATGGGGAGGCAGCATCCCGTTAATCCCCGTGTGCGCTGTTGATATGTTGCCCATGTTTTGCAGGTAATCAACCAGATCACAACAAACATGATAGCGTACACCAGCGAAAAAAGAATGCGAGAATGGGCCGAACCCGATATATTCTTGGCAGCGCCAATACCGCAGATTGTGAGAGCACACCTTGTTCTTTGTTGCGAAATTAGAGATCTCGTATTGGGAGAAGCCGCGATTAGCAGCCAACGCAACAAAACCCTCATAAAGGTCGCTTACATCATCATCCGCCGGTAAGCTCCCCACAAGAGACGGGAAGTTACTTTTTGCCGTCGCGTCCACTTTCAACAGGTACGCAGAAAGATGAGAAACACCCAAGTCCAACGCCATATCTATTGTGTATTCAAACTGCAAAATTGACTGGCCCGGCAACCCTAAAATCAAGTCAATTGAAACATTTACAAACCCTTGGTCATTGATAATTTTTATCGCATCCAGCACCCGCCGAGACGAACCAATACGCGATAAAAAATTCAGATCCTGATCAAAGAACGACTGTGCACCAATCGAAACTCTGTTAACCCCTATTCCCCGCAGATCACATGCCATCGCCGCCGTAACCAGCTCTGGGTTCATTTCAACCGTAACTTCCGCATCCTTGCTGACTTCAAAGCTTTCGCGAATTGCCGCCAGCAGGCTTGAAAATTGATCCACAATCAACAGATTTGGAGTTCCGCCACCAAAATAAATGCTCTCCACCCGCCTGTTGGTGCCGGAATACAGGGTTATCTCCCTGCAAACAGCCGCAACATAATCACTAACAATCCTGCCACTGGGCTGCACAGAATAAAAATCGCAATACCAGCATTTGCGGCGGCAAAACGGAACATGAATATAGATTCCAATGCTTTTGCCGGAATTCCGGTTGTTATGCATCTCGGTTAACACACTTTCTTCGCTACAGTAAGCCTCAGCCCCGTCTAAACACTAACGCATGGAGCGCAGCAGAAGCGCAATTGTATCTATAATTTACGCCAATAATCGCCAAAATAATCACCCAACTGAAGCGGTTTGCATATCCATTGTACACCCAAAACCCAAAATCCTGCAATACCATGCCGTGGCGCCACAATAGCTGCAGGTAGCGGAAGAACAACGCGGGTCCGCTCCTACCAAATCATGCAAGAGCTCGCAAGATAGCGGAAGCAGCCAGATCCTTTTTTTCGGTGACGGGATTTATCTTCACAGAGCCGGACACAGACACCAAACCAAGCTCCGAAAGAACGTCGAGAACTACCAGGAATTTGCCATATGGCACTCCAAATTTACACACTTTCATAAAAAGCCCGAGAACATCCAAGCAATTGTCCTGCTGCCTTATGCAGCGATACACCGTTGTTATTTCCTGCTTTGATGGGCATAGTTTTGTCTTGTTGCAGGGGCCGCCCGTCTTAAAGCTCTCATAATCCGCACGACTGCGCAGGCACTCCGCTTCGTCCAGCCCGTTGGGGCGCAGGGCAACCACCTTAACGGTAAGTTGCTCGTTCCCTTCATATAAATCCCACCCACAGGTAACAACAGCATCAACGATATCACCAACAACAAAAACGCATTCTTGCACCCGCATATGAAAGCAAAGCAACGAAATAATCGCAGGCTCACAAATTTGGAGTTTCACATATTTACCACCACAAAGCGAAACAATCTGATGAATTTTCAAGCCTTGCAGCAGAAAATGAGGAACTGGATTCCCCTCGCCAAATGGTGCAAGCACTTCGATACTTTTGGCATTACCAACAGACAAATCCGAGATATTAACCAAAAGGTCCACACAAAGCTTTCCAACAGGCATAACTGCAGCAGCCTCCTGCGCGTAAACTTCTAACCTGCGCCGGAAATCTGGAACATTGGCCAGCTCCAAGGTAAACCCCACAGCGACCTTATGGCCGCCATATTTGACGAGTAGATCACCAACACTAACCAAGGCATCAATTAAAGAGAAACCTTCAACACTCCTTCCTGACCCTTTTGCTAAATTGCCATCAACACTTATTATCAAGCACGGTTTGTCCAGCACCGCGGAGATTCGCGCGGCAACAATACCAATTACGCCATCATGCCACCCATCACCAACAAAAACCGGAATCCGACGATCCTGTTCTTCGGGATGTTGCTGTAGATAGCCACAGACGGCAGCAAACACCTCTCTTTCTATTTTTTTTCGCTGCTTATTCTTCTCCTCGATCTCTTCAGCCAATTTTGCGCATTTCCCTGGATCATCGCAGAGCAGCAAATCAATCGCAAGTTGGGTTACATTTAACCGTGCTGTCGCATTTATTCTTGGCGCCAGTAAAAACGCAATGTCCTTGGCAGTCAATTTTGCTTGAATCCTTGCAACCTCTTTAAGCGCCTTAAGGCCGGCTAACTGTGGGTTCTCTAGCAACGCAAGTCCAATTTTAGTGATGCACCGATTCTCATCAACAAGCGGCATCGCATCGGCAACAGTCCCAAGACAAACCAACGCGCCATACCGCTGCAGTGCGGGAGATAACCTGCCCTCCTCGAGGGCAACAATCAACTTAAAAACGACCATAACGCCTGCAATTTTCTTGAAGCCTGCATATTCTTCCCGCATTGGATTAACAACAGCAATGGCCGCCGGTAAGTCACCGCGGGTTGTGTGATGATCGGTTACTATCACATCAACACCTAAGTTGTTAGCTCTGGCAACCTCATCAACAGCAACAATTCCATTGTCCACGGTGATTATCAGTTTTGTTCCCGCGTTTGCCAATTTGTCGATGGCACCAAAATTAAGACCATAACCTTCGCTTTTGCGGTCTGGGATATAATAATCTACGATCCCACCACAAGAACGAAGGTAGTCAAACAACACAACAACAGATGTAATTCCATCCACATCATAATCTCCAAAAATCGTCATCCTTTCGTTGTTCGCCAGCGCCACCTTAATCCGCGCAACCGCCAACTCTATGTCCGGCAGCAAAAACGGGTCGGCAAAAGCAACCTTGTCTGCCAACAATTCTGCAGCCATGGACGGTTGGCAACCTCGCACGGCCAAGAGTCTGGCAACAAGTGTGGAACATCCCGCTTGTTCTTTTATCGCATCAACTTTTTCTGAATCCTCCGCTGGTATCTCCCAAACTTTAATTGTCATTCCTCTTTTCTAAGTTGCCCTTTTTTATCACCCAGCGGGGCTTCGCCGTTGGGCACTGCAGAAACATAGAAAGATACGCACAAAAACGAACCCGCAAAATCCAGTCCCCAAAAAAGCTCGCGCCAGGACAATCCCCACGACTCGAAATCTACAAAGCTGGAAGCGCTGCAACGCACCCTACTTCTTTATTTAGTCGCTGTAAAAGAACGGCATTGACGTCCTTTGGGCTGCAGTCGGAAACAAAACACCAATCGCACGCACCGCAGGACCCAGCAAAACGTCCACAAAAAACAGCAAGAAAAATGCCGCACAATCGCCATCTACAAAGCTGGAAGTGCTGCAACGCCCCCTACTTTTTTATTTGATCGCTGCTAAAGAACGGTGTTGACGTCCTCTGGGCCGCAGTCGCAAACAAAACACCAATCACACGCACCGCAGGACCCAGCAAAATCCAACCCCCAAAAAGCTCGCGCCAGGACAATCCCCGCGACTCGAAATCTACAAAGCTGGAAGT